>DATKMZ010000131.1:0-37825 GCA_035541575.1 Caulobacteraceae bacterium
GGTGCTTGTCGATCACCTCCCAGAACCGGCTCGTGGTCGGATAGTTGGGCACGCCCTCGAAGATCAGCGTCGTCGCGCCGTTCGCGAGCGGACCGTAGACGATGTAGCTGTGGCCGGTCACCCAGCCGACGTCGGCCGTGCACCAGAAGATCTCGCCCGGACGGTAGTCGAACACCAGCTCGTGCGTGTGCGCCGCCCAGGTCAGGTAGCCGCCGGTGGTGTGCAGCACGCCCTTCGGCTTTCCGGTCGAGCCCGAGGTGTAGAGGATGAAGAGCGGGTCCTCGGCGCCCATTGGCTCCGGCGGGCAATCGGCGGAGACCTTGGCCTTCTCGTCGTCGTACCAGTGGTCGCGGCCCGGCCGCATGAAGACCTTCTCGCCGGTGTGCTTGACCACGATCACGTCGGCGACGTCCGGGCACGAGGTCAGCGCCAGGTCGACGTTCTCCTTCAGCTTCACGACCCGGCCGCCACGCCGCCCTTCGTCGGCGGTGACGACGATCCGCGAGTCGCAGTCCTGGATGCGGCCGGCGATGGAGTCCGGCGAGAAGCCGCCGAAGATCACCGAGTGGATCGCGCCGATCCGGGCGCAGGCCAGCATCGCGTAGGCCGCCTCCGGGATCATCGGCAGATAGATCGTGACCCGGTCACCCTTCTTGACGCCGCGCGCCTTCAGCACGTTGGCCATGCGGCAGACCTCGGCGTGCGCCTCGGCGTAGGTGATCTTGCGGCTGTCCCTGGGGTCGTCGCCTTCCCAGATGATCGCGACGTCATTGGCTCTGGCCGGGAGGTGCCGGTCGAGGCAGTTGACGGAGGCGTTCAGCGCCCCGTCGGCGAACCAGCGGATGCGGAAGTCGTTGGCGTCGTAGGAGACGTCCTTCACCTCAGTGAACGGCTTGATCCAGTCGAGCCGCGAAGCCACACCGCGCCAGTAGCCCTCGGGATCGGTCTCGACCGCCTTGATGGCGGCCTCGTAGCCCGCCGCGTCCATGTGGGCGCGCTTGGCCCACTCGGGCGGGACGGGGAAGACCTGGCCTTCGCTCATGTGCGCCTCTCTTCTGCGGCTCTCGCGACTACGCCCGAAAGCGCGAGGCGCGCAAGCAGAGCGGGCGCGCCGCAGCGCTATCCGTCGCGAGCGGTGTCGGACCTGGCTCGACGGCGGCGGCGCTCGCGCCAGCGCTCGTCGCCCAACTCGGAGCGAATCTTCTGCTCCCAATAGCGGCGGTAGGCCTCGCGGGCGGTCGCGTCCCGCTGTGGGCGAGAGCGCGCGCCTCGCGTGGAGACCATGATGGTGGCGACGCCGGCGAAGACAGCGCCGCCCACCAGTGTCGCCGTGACGAGGCCGCGCGCGTCGTGGGCCGAAGCGCCGACTATGAGCGCCACCCCAAGAGAGATGACCATCGTCGTCGTCTTGCGGCTCGGCGACAGGCGAAGTCCGGCCTGCGCCATCGCGCCCGCCCATAGCAACATCGCCGCCGCCACGCCGCTGAGGCCAAAGCCGGCGTAGAAGCCGGTGAGCGCGACCAACAGGGCGCCGATGAGCCAGACGGAAGGGTTGGCGAAGAGATCGAAGAGGCGCGGCAGGAAGTGAGTTTCAAGGCGCTCGGTCGGCGGCGTCGGCTGAACCCGGGTTGTCGATGCCAACGTCGCCGAAGCAAGGGGCGGGGTCGCAGCGCGGGACGCAGACCCCGCCAAGGCGTCAGCCATGACGGCGGCGGGCTCATCCGCCTTCGCCTCGGGTGCGAACGGGCCCGGCTCCGCGCTCCCCTCGCTCTCCGCCGCAGCACGCGCGGCTTCGACCAGTGTTCGGACCGCGGTCAGCAGCATGCGGAACTCGGGATGCTGGCGGCTACCGGTCCACTGACTAAGGTCGGCGGCTTGCACCTGGCGGAACCCCGCCGGCGGCTTGATCGGCTCCAGCGTGATCGGGACCAGCACGCCTCGCTCGCGCGCTTCCTCAGCCTCATCCTGGACGTAGTCCGACTGGACCGACGCGGCGGTCCAGACCACGACGACGCTGTCCGCCGCGCTCAGTTCCCGGGCGATGATGTCGCGGAAGCGCTTGCCCGGGACCAGATTCGGGTCCCACCAAACCGACAGCGCCTCGTCCTCGAGCGCCGCGGCCAGGCCCCGCACCCGATCGCGGTCGCGTCTCGCATAGCTGATGAAGACGTTCGCCACCCTATCCGCCATACCGCAGGCGGTCCGTGTCGCCTAGCGGCGCGGGCGGCCGTGGGCCGCGCGTTCGCTCAAACCACCATCCGCTGTCGCCGGCGAGGTCGCGCCGGGAGGCCATTGCATGACGAGGGTGGAGGCGGCCCCGCTAATCTCGTCAGGGTGAGGAGCGCCACGAGGCGCGTCTCGAACCACGCGCCGTCAACTCGCGGGCGTAGCCCGTCAGCGCCCCGTGTCCATGAAGTCGCGCGCCGCGAACTCTTTCGGCGCGGCGACCTCGACCACCGGCTCGGCGCGGTCGTCGAACTCGAGCCGCAGCGCCCGGCTGATCACCGCGTGCATGCCGTACATGCAGACGATGTAGGTCAGCTCGAGGATCTGCTCGTCGGTGAGGAACGACTTCAGCGCCGCGAAGACGCCGTCCGGCGTGCGCCCGCCGTCGAGCGCCAGGCAGTCGGCGTAGGCCATGACCGCGCGCTCCTGCTCGGTGTAGCAGCTGGCGGTCTGCCAGTGCGGCACCGCGGCGATCCGCTCGTCCGAGACGCCGAGGCCGCGCAACGACTTGCAGTGCTGCGAGAACACGAACTGGCTGCCCGTCGCCCATCCGACACGGGTCTGGCCGAACTCGCGCAAGACCGGGTCGAGCTTGAGGTTCGGGTCGCGGTAGAGGCCGAAGCCCTTGACCGCGTGGTCGAGCACCGCCGGCGAGTTGGCGAAGACGGTCCACCAGTCGCCGCGGGTGCCGGTGGCGGTGCCGGGCTCCGCGACCGGATCGCGGTCGCCGAACAGCACGTGGTACATCCGCTGGACGACCTGGTCGGTCGCTTCGGCCTTGGGGATCTCGCGAAGGCGCGGCATCAGGCGTGCGCCGGGGCTTTGGCGTGGGCCGGCGCGTGCTTGACGTCGCCGGGCTGGCCGAGCGCGCGGGTGAAGGCGGCGAACTCGAGCATGATCCCGTTCGGATCGCGGAAGTAGACCGAGCGTACGAAGACGCCGGAGTGCATCTCGCGGCTCACGCCGCCGGGACTGTCGTCGTGGTTGACCACCACCGGCACCGAGACGTGCACGCCGGCGGCCTTCAGCCGCTCGATCGCCGGCTCGAGCTGGGCCTCGTCGATGGTGAATGCGACATGGTTCATCGAGCCGACCGCGCTCATCGGCTTGGTCGGGAAGTCCTCCACCGCCGCGACGCCGGGCGCGGCCGGAGGGGCGTTCTCCCACCAGAAGAAGGCCAGAAGGCTGCCGCCGCCGCAGTCGAAGAAGAAGTGCTGGCCGCCGTCCGGCAGCGCCACGGTCTTTACCAGCGGCATGCCGAGGATGCGGGTGTAGAAGTCGACCGTCTCGGCCATGTCGCGGCAGACGAGCGCAAGGTGGTTGACGCCATTGGTCTTCATGGGCGCATTCCTTCCTGAAGGTCTCGGCCGCGATGAAACGCCAGGCGGAGCCGAAACGCCAGACTGACCAAGGGGCAAGCATGCGCACCGCGATTTTGGGACCGCTGGGCGAGGTGAGCCGGCTGACGCTGGGCGGCGGTGGGATCGGCCAGATCTGGGGCGAGACCAGCCGCGAGGAGGCGATCGCCACCATCGACCTCGCCATCTCGTCCGGGGTCACCCTGCTCGACGCCGCTCCGGGCTACCGCAACTGCGAGACCTTCATCGGCGAGCGGTTCGGCGGGCGCCTGCCGGCCGGCGTCAGGATCACCACCAAGCACGGGCTCGGCACGGCTCCGCCCGGCGAAGCGGCGGCCCGGCTCGAGGCCTCGCTCGCGGCCAGCCTCGCGGCGCTGAAGCTGCCGAAGGTCGACCTCTTCTTCCTGCACTCGAACATCTGCGCCGACGATTTCACCTACGCACACGGCGCGGACCGTCAGGACCAGGTCGCCACCCGCTGGCGCCAGTATGCCGACGAGGTGGTCCCGGCGATGGAGCAGCTGAAGGCGCAGGGCCGGATCGGGGCCTGGGGGATCACCGGCATCGGCGTGCCGGACGCGGTGATCGCCGCGCTCAGGGCCGAGCCCAAACCGGCCGTCGTGCAGGCGATCGCCAACCTGCTGGACAGCGCCGGCGGGCTCAACCGCTACGGCGGCCCGGCCCGGCCGCGCGACGTTATCGCCGCGGCCAAGGCCAACGGCGTCGGCGTGATGGGCATTCGCGCTGTGCAGGCCGGCGCGCTGACCTCGGCCGTCGACCACGCGCTCTCGCCCCACTACCCCGACGCCAAGGACTATGAGCGCGCCGCGCCGTTCCGCGCCCTCTGCGCGTCGTGGGGCGAGGATCCGGCCTACATCGCCCACCGCTACGCGCTCGGCATCGAAGGCGTCGACACGGTGGTGCTCGGCGTCAAGAACCGGGCCGAGCTGAAGCAGTGCCTCGACGCCGAGGCCGCCGGCCCGCTCGATCCGGCGCAGCTCGCCGCGATCGAGGCGCTGGGCCTCAGAAAGGCGGATATTGGCCGGGTCGAATAGCTATATGCAGCGGGACGTCGACGGAGCTTCGGATGCTGCTGCACCTTTCCACCTGGGCCGAGATCGAGACCTATCTCGAGCGCTCGAAGACGATCGTGATCCCGATCGGCTCGAACGAGCAGCACGGGCCGACCGGCCTCCTCGGCACCGACTGGCTCTGCCCGGAGATCATCGCGCACGAGGCGCAGAAGACCTCGGACCTTCTGGTTGCGCCGACCTTCAACATCGGCATGGCGCAGCACCACCTCGACTTTCCGGGCACGATCGCGCTGCGCCCCTCGACCTTCATGGCCGCGATCGGCGACTGGGCGCGCTCGCTGGCGCACCACGGCTTTGAGCGGCTCTATTTCCTCAACGGCCACGGCGGCAACGTCGCCACCATCGAGGCGGCGTTCTCCGAGCTCTACGCCGAGGCGAGCTACGCCGGCCGCCCGCGCGGCTTCGCGCTCAAGCTCAAGAACTGGTGGGACCTCAGGGGCGTGACCAAGCTCGCCTACAGCCAGTTCCCCGCCGGCCACGGCAGCCACGCGACGCCGTCCGAGATCGCGGTGACCCAGTGGGCGTATCCGGACGCGATCAAGAGCGCCAACTACGCGCCGCAGATCGCCCCGTCCGGCCCGATCCGCGAGTCCTCCGACTTCCGCGCCCGCCATCCCGACGGCCGCATGGGCTCAGACCCCGGTCTCGCGACGCCGGAGAAAGGCGGTGAGCTGGTCAAGCTGGCCGTGACGGGCCTGATCGAGGACGTCGCCGCTTTCGGGGCGGAGGCGAGGCCGTCGACCTGAGCCGGCCGTTGTCGCAAGATGAACGGCGTTCGCCGTCGCCTGTCGGAGCACAGCAATGAGATCTCTCGCCATCGGTCTCGCCGCCGCGGCGCTGGCCGCAACCGCGGCGCAGGCGCAAGGCTGGAACGGCGAGCGCGACGTCCCGCCCGCGGGCTGGGACTACCCGGAGTTCCGGGGCCCGACCGCGCACATCCGCAGCGAGATCCGCGAAGGGCTCAACGAGGGCTGGCTCGACGACGACCAGGCCCGCGACTTTGGCGGGGAGTTGGGGCGGATCCAGTCGCGCGAGGTGTCGACGTACCGCGCCCACGGCTGGCGCCTGCCCGACGGCGACCGGGACGAGATCCACGAGCGGATCGACCGGCTAGCTCAGGCTATCGACCAGGCGCGCAGCGAAGGCGACGATCGCGGCTGGAACGGCGACCACGATTGACCAACGGGGCGCCGGCGCGGCTCAGGCGGCCACGACGTCCGCGCCCTCGACCCTGACCGGCCACGGCCAGAGGCTGCGGCCGGCGCAGGGGCCGGC
Source organism: Caulobacteraceae bacterium (assembly GCA_035541575.1). Lineage (GTDB taxonomy): Bacteria > Pseudomonadota > Alphaproteobacteria > Caulobacterales > Caulobacteraceae > Acaudatibacter. The sequence continues at coordinate 5,954 of DATKMZ010000131.1, forward strand.
GAGGCAGAAGCCGTCGACGATGCGGAAGAGCGCGCCGTGCGACGAGCAGAGGATCAGGTCGTTCTCGCGGGTCAGGAACCGGTCGGGCATGATCGCCAGCGGCAAGCCGGTGTGCGGGCAGCGGTCGATGAAGCCGCGCACCTCGCCGGCGCGGCGGACGACGAAGCCGAAAAACAGCTTCTCGCCGGCGCGGAAGGAAAACCCCTTCGAGCCGGGCTCGGGAATGTCGGCGAGCGCGCAGAGCCGCGTCCCCGGCGCGGGCTGGGCGGGATTGCCGCTCACGGCAGCTGGCCCACCGTCGCGCGCCATGGCCGGATCTCGACGCGCTCGAACAGGCCGGCGAGGCGATAGGGATCGGCCGCGCCGAACGCCTCGGCCGCGGCGAGGTCGTCCGCCTCGATCAGGAGCAGCGAGCCGGCCATCTCGCCCGCGGCGTTGAGGAACGGCCCGCCGAGACGGACGACGCCGGGGTTGGCGGCCAGGTAGTCGAAGTGGGCCTGCCGCGTCGCCAGCCGCAGCTCGAGCGCGTCTGGACGGTCGATGCAGATCAGCACGAACGTCGCCACCTCAGGTCTCCGATTTCAGTGGCCGGGCGAGCAGGCCCGCTATCGCAGAGTCAATGCCGAGCGCGCCGGCGAGGATCGCCGTCACCGCCTCGCAGATCGGCGCCTCGACGCCGACCCGACGAGCGAGGTCGCGCACCGCCGGCGCTGACTCTACCCCTTCGGCCACCGAGAGCTTGCCGGCGAGCGACTGGGCCAGGCTCTCGCCGCGGCCGAGCGCCAGGCCCAAGCTCATGTTGCGGGACTGCGGGCTTGAGCAGGTGAGCACGAGGTCGCCGAGGCCGCAGAGCCCGGCCACCGTCTCGGCTCGGCCGCCGAGCGCGGTCGCCAGCCGGGTCAGCTCGGCGAACCCGCGGGTGACCAGCGCGGCGTGCGCGCTGCGGCCAAGGCCTCGTCCCTCGACGATGCCGCAGGCGATCGCCAGCACGTTCTTCACCGAGCCGCCGATCTCGGCGCCGACCATGTCGCCCGAGAGATAGGGCCGGAACGCCGGCGTCGCGATCGCCTCGACCAGGGTGCGGCCGAGCTCGGGGTCGGGGCAGGCGAGCGTGACCGCCGTCGGCAGGCCGCGCGCGACCTCGGCCGCAAAGCTCGGGCCCGACAGCACCGCCGGCGCGGCGCCCGGCAGCGTCTCGGCCAGCACCTCGTTCATCAGCTTCAGCGAGCCCCGCTCGATTCCCTTGGCGCAGAGCACGACGGGCAGATCGCGCCGCGCATGCTGCGCGAAATGCTGCAGCACGCCGCGCAGATGCTGGGCCGGCGCGACCGCCAGCACCAGGTCGCTGCCCGCCAGCGCGGCGAGGTCGTCCACAGCGCGGATCGAAGGGTCGAGAGGCGCGCCCGGCAGGAAGAGCCGGTTCTCGTGCGTCCGGCTGATCGCCTCGACGACCTCCGGCTCGCGCGCCCAGAGCGTCACTTCCAGGCCGGCGCGGGCGCAGACCTGGGCCAGCGCCGTCCCCCAGGCGCCGCCGCCGATGACGCCGGCCCGCCTCACGCCTTGGCGCCCTTGCGGCCGGGGACGTGCACGGGCCTGGCGAGCGCGGCGGCCTCGTCCAGCGGCCAGCGCGGCCGGGCGACCGCGTCCAGGCTGTCGATCATCCCGGCCGCCAGCCGCTCGGCGCCGGCCAGCGCGATCATCGCGGCGTTGTCGGTGCAGTACTTCAGCGGCGGTGCGGCGAACGAGAACCCATGCTGCGCAGCAAGCCCCTGCAATCTTGTCCGCACCGTGCGGTTGGCGGCGACGCCGCCGGCGACGACGAAGCGCAAATGCTGCGCGCCGTGCTGCGCAGCATAGAACGCCATCGCCCGGGCCGAGCGCTCCTCCAACTGGCGCGCGATCGCGGCCTGGACGGCGGCGGCAAGGTCGCGGCGATCGGCCTCCGATGTCAGGCCTTCGGCCAGGCGCGCGGCGGCGGTCTTCAGGCCGGAGAACGAGAAGTCGCAGCCGGCGCGGCCGAGCAGCGCGCGGGGCAGCGCGAAGCGCTCAGGATCGCCGCCCTCGGCCAGCCGCTCCAGCGCCGGGCCGCCGGGGTAGGCCAGGCCGAGCGCCTTGGCGATCTTGTCGAACGCCTCGCCGGCTGCGTCGTCGATGGTCGAGCCGAGCCGGCGGCAGGCTCCGACGCCGGCCACCTCGAGCAGCTGGCAATGGCCGCCCGAGACCAGCAGCAGCAGGAACGGGTAGGGGACGTCGGCCTCGAGCCGGGCCGAGAGCGCGTGTCCCTCGAGATGGTTGATCGCGATCAACGGCTTGCCGGCGGCCAGCGCGAGGCCCTTGGCGAACGAGAGCCCCACCATCACCGCGCCGACAAGTCCCGGCCCGGCCGTCGCCGCGACGGCGTCCACCTCGCTCAGAGCGACGCCGGCCTGCGCCAGCGCCTGGCGCGCGACCGGCGCCACCAGCTCGACGTGCGCGCGCGCCGCCACCTCGGGCACCACGCCGCCGAACGGCGCGTGCGCGGCGACCTGGCTCGCCACCACGGAGGACCGCACCTCGGCGCGGCCGGCCGCGTCCAGCCGCACGACCGCGGCGGCGGTCTCATCGCAGCTGGTCTCCAGGCCGAGGACGAGGAACGGGGGTTTCATTGGAAGGTGCGCGTTGCGGGCCGAGGGCGCGGCGTGTAGCAGGCGCGGCGTCACGCCTCGATGGGTCCCGAGCTAGTCCTTTGCCGTCCCCCTCGCAACCACCGGTCAGAATCGGCGCCCGAGGCTCCAAGCTCTCGGTCGCGCAGGCGACTCTGATCCAGCACGCCATCGCGGCCACCCTCGGCGCCGCGCCGGAGGCCGCCGAGCGCGTCGCGCCGCTGGTGCGGATCACCACGACCGGCGACCGGGTGCAGGACCGCCGGCTGCTCGAGATCGGCGGCAAGGGGCTCTTCACCAAGGAGATCGAGGAGGCGCTGCTGGACGGCCGGATCGACTGCGCGGTCCATTCGCTGAAGGACATGCCGGCCGAGGGCCCGCCGGGGCTCGTGATCGGCGCGATCCCCGAGCGCGAGGACCCGCGCGACGTCTTCCTGGGCCGCACCGCGCACACCCTGGACCAGCTGCCGCAAGGCGCCGTCCTCGGCACCGCGAGCCTGCGCCGCCAGGCCCAGGCGCTGCATCGCCGGCCCGACCTGAGGCTCGTGAACCTGCGCGGCAACGTCGACACGCGCCTGGCCAGGCTCGAAGCCGGCGAGGCCGACGCCATCATCCTGGCGATGGCGGGCCTGAAGCGCCTCGGGCTCCAGGTCGTGGGAACGCCGATCGACCCGATCGAACAGCCGCCGGCGCCAGGCCAGGGCGCGCTCGCGATCCAGGTCCGCGCGGCGGACGCCCAGGCGCCGTGGCTCGCAGCGCTCATCCACCGGCCGAGCCTGATCGCGGTCGCCGCGGAACGGGGCGCGCTGGCCGCGCTCGAAGGCTCCTGCAAGACCGCCATCGGGGCTCATGCGCAACTCCAGGGAGAATCCCTGAAATTGATCGTCGAGGCCTTGACGCCCGACGGGAGGCAGCGTTTCCGTCGCGAGGGCGAGGCGGACGTCGGCGGCGACCACGGCGAGGCCGCGGCCCGAGCGCTGGGCGTCCAGCTCGGCGAGGCTGTCCGCGACGAAGGCGGCGCGGCGCTCGAGCTTTGAGGGACGCGCGGCTGCTCGAGGGCTGGCGGTGACGGTGAATCGGGCGGACGGGAAGCGCAAGGCGGGGCCGCGACCGCTGACGGTGGTCTGGATCACGCGCGCCGAGCCTGGCGCCACGGCCACCGCCGAGCGGCTGCGCGCCCTCGGGATCGAACCGATCGTCTCGCCGCTGCTCGAGGTGCGACGCCTGGCCGACGCGGCGATCGACCTCGATGGTGTCTCGGCGATCGCCTTCACCAGCGCCAACGCAGTCGCCGCCTTCGCTACGCTCAGCGAGGCGCGCGACCTGCGGGTCTTCGCCGTTGGCGACGCGACCGCCGCGGAAGCCAGGGCGCAGCGGTTCAAGAACGTGCTCTCGGCGCGCGGCGATGTGGCGGCGCTGGCGTCGGCGCTCGCGACGCGCAAGCGCGAGTTGCCGGGCTGCGTGCTCTATCCCGCCGCGGCCGAGCCTTCGCAGGACCTTGCGGGAGCGCTGGAAGCGGTCGGACTGAAGACCCGGCAGGTGGCGCTCTACGAGACAGTCGCCGCAGCGCCTTCGGCCGAGGTGATCGCGCGGCTCGCCGAGATCGACGGGGTGCTGGTCCACTCGGGCCGCGCCGCCAAGGGGCTGGCGGCGTTTCTCAAGACCCATCCGGCGCCGCATATGGTCGCCTACTGCCTGTCGCGGCAGATCGCCCGGTCGCTGAGCCGCGCCGGGCTCACGCGCGTCGTCAGCGCTCCGGCCCCGAACGAGACGGCGCTTCTGTCGCTGCTCGCCCCGGCGGCCGCCCGGTAGAGCCTGATGGGTTCGAACCGAACCCTGAATCAGGCTCTGCACTTTTGATTCTAGAGCACGATTCAGCGGTCAGGTGATTCCACCTGACCCCATCGTGCTCCAGGCCCGCGAGCGGCGTTGCGCGGCGCGCGGGCTTGGTCCACCCTTTGGCGACGATGAGCGTCACGCCTGACCCGGCCGACCTGGCGCCGTCCCGCGACCCGGCGGCGTACGGCCGGCGGCGGCTGTTCACCGGGGGCTTCCTCGGGTGGATCGTGCTCTGCCTGATCTGCCTCGCAGGCGGCGCGGCGATCGGCCGTTTCGCGCTTGCGCCCGCCGCGCCCGGGAAGTCGCCGGCGCCGGCGGGCCAGGACATCGCCCCGCGCGCGCCGCCCGCCGTCGCGCCGCCGCCTGCGCCCGCCGCGCCGCAGGCCGCGCCGCCGTCCCCCGCCACGCCGGCCGCGGCCGCCGAGGCCGGACTCGCCGACCGGGTCGCGCGGCTGGAGGCCGGCGCCAGACGCCAGGACCAGGCCGCCGCCCTGGCGCTGGCCGCCGCCTCGCTCTCGACCGCGGCCGAGGGCTCGGCGCCGTTCGACCAGGACGTGATCGCCTACGAACGACTGGCGCCCGGCGATCCGGATCTGCGCGCGCTACAGCCCCTCGCCGCCCGCGGCGCGCCCAGCCGGGCCGCGCTCGCCGCCGCCCTGCCCGACATCGCCTCGGCCGCCGTGGTGGCGATCCGCGAGCCGGCCCAGAACGCCGGCTTCTTCGCCAAGCTCTGGGCGATGCTGGGCCGCGTGGTGATCGTGCGCCGGGTCGACTCCAGCGCGCCCACCACAGATGGCCGGCTGGCGAAGGCCGAAGACCAGGCGGCGGCCGGCGACGTCGGCGCGGCCGCTCAGACCCTGCGCCTGCTGCCGCCCGCCGCGCACCCGGCGCTCAGCGACTGGCTGGACGCGGCCGACCGGCGGGTGGAGATCGACCGCCGCGTGGCGTCCATCCGGGCCCGCGCGCTCGCCGGCCTCGTCGCCTCCCAGGCGCCCGCCGCATGATCCGCGCCGCGCTCATCGTGCTGGCGGTCGTCGCGGTCGCGGTGCTGATCATCGCGCTGCGCGGCGAGCCGGGCTCGGCGGAGCTGACCTGGCTGCACTGGAACGTGCGGACGACCGCCGCCGCGGCGGCCATGTTGCTGATCTTCTTCACGCTGGCGGCCAGCGTCTTCTGGCGGGCGCTGATCTGGCTCTCCGAAGCGCCGCAGCGCGCCGCTCGGGCGCGGGCCGAAGTCCGTCGCCGCCAGGGCTCCGAGGCCCTGACCCGCGGGTTCGTCGCGGCCGCCGGCGGCGACGGCGTCGAGGCGCGCCGACAGGCTGGTCGGGCGGCCACGCTGGTCGACGAGACGCCTGCGCTCGTGCGGCTGCTGTCGGCCCAGGCCGCCGAGGCCGCCGGCGACGCCGAGGGCGCCCGGGCTGCCTACGCCACGATGCTCGGCTTCCCGGAGCTGCGCATGGCCGCCCACCGCGGGCTGATGCAGTCGGCGCTGGCCGAGGGCGACCTCGCCGAGGCGCGCCGCCACGCCGAAGCCGCCTACGGTCTCGCCCGCACCGCGCCTTGGGCCTGGCGCGCGGTGCTCGAAGGCAAGCTCGCGGCCGCCGACTGGGCCGCTGCGCTCGACCTGGTGCAAGGCGCGCTGGAGCGGAAGATCGTCTCGCCGATCGTCGCCGAGCGGGCCAGGGCCGCGCTGTTGACCGCCGCCGCCGCCGCCCGCGAGGCCGACCCGGACGAGCGGACCCGCCACGCCGCGCTCGACGACGCCCAGGCCGCCGCCCGGCTGCGGCCTGACTTCGCGCCGGCCGCGGTGATCGCCGCGCGTCTGCTGGCCAACGAGGGCCGCGCCGCGCGCGCCGCGCAGGTGATCGAGGCGGCCTGGAAGGTGGCGCCGCACCCGGCGCTCTGGCTCGCCTATCGCGACCTCAAGACCGACGAGACCCCGCGCGAACGGGCCGCGCGCCTCGCCACCCTCGCCGCCTTCAATCCGGAGGCGCGCGAGAGCCGCATCCTCGCCGCGGAGCAGGCGCTGGTCGCCGGCGACGCAGTCGGCGCGCGGGTCGCGGCCAAGGCGCTCGAGGACGAGCCGCTGACGCGGCGCCTGGCGGGCCTGCGGGCGCGGATCGCCACCGCGATCGGCGACCGCGACGAGGCCCGCGCCTGGACCGCGCGAGGCGCCGACGCGCCGCAGGAGCCTGACTGGTCCGATCTCGACCCCGAGGGCCGCGCGTTCGCCTACACCGCCGCCGACTGGGCCCGCATCGCCCAGGTCTACGCCGAGCGGGGCGAGCTGACGCACCCGCGGTTCGAACGGCGCGAGCGCGGCATGAGCGACCTGCCCGAGCTGCCGCCGACCTACGCCGAGAGCGCCGCCTTCATCAGCGCCGCTGAGCGCGGCGAGGTCGCGGCCCCGATCGTCGACGACAGCGACTTCGCCGCCGATCTCGACCCGGCCGCGGCGGACGCCGGGCCGGCGCCGGCCCGCCCACGCCGGCTCTTCGGCGGCGACCGACCCAAGCGGGGCGGCTGAGGCGAAGCGCCCCCGTCTGTCGCCCTTCATTTTCCCGCCGAACCGTACTAGAGACGCCTCTCCTCGCGAAGGCAGAGGCCGCCTTAGCTCAGCCGGTAGAGCGGCGCATTCGTAATGCGTAGGTCGGGTGTTCGAGTCACCCAGGCGGCGCCAGCCCAACGATCTGAATATCTTGGAGCGCGCCTTCCCTCCGGACCGGAAACGATCTGGCGGCCATCTCGGCCGAGGAAGAGCACGGCCCTCGGCCGCTACGGCGCGTTCCCGACGTACTTCACTCCGACGTAAGGACCCGATGCCCCGAAGTCATTGGCAGCGGTCACGTGGCAAGTCTTGTTCAGAGCGACGCACCTGTTCCCGCACGGCTTGGACTTCGCGGGGTTGCACACCGGATGCGCCACGCAGAAGCTATCCGGGACCAGCGATCCGTTGGCCGCGTGGCATCTGCGATTGGCGTCGAGCTTGTAGGGACCGGCCGCCGCGTGGCCACCGGTGCCACCGATACCTACGGCGGCGCTCGGAACCGGCGCGAACGCAAGAGCTGCGACGGCGGCTATGACGAGTGCGCGCATGGTAGGCCTCCCCGCGGAGCCGGAAGCCTATCAGACCAGCTCCCACCTCGGGAACCGACCCGGCGGCATCGAGGCAAACCCCACCGTCAGCTCGAGCAGAACACGGGCAGCGATCCGACGCCGAGGAACCGCTGGCTGATCTCCGACAGCGCGCCGGCGCGGTCGCTCTCGCGGCGCACCCCGATCACCAGCATGTCTGCGCCCCACCGCCGCACCTCCGCGGCGATCTCCTCGGCGATATCCTCGCCGCTGCGATGGTCGAGATGCGCGGCCACGCCGTGCTGGCGCAGGTGATCGAGAAGTCGAGTGTCGGCGAGCGGCGCCGGCTCGTCGCGAGTCTGGACCGTCAGCACGCGTACTTCCTGCGCCTCGGCGAGGACGGGCAGCGCTTCGTGCATCGCCCGCGCCGACGCCGGCGTGTCGCTCCAGGCGACCATGACCCTGCTCGCGATCGAGGTCGCGTCCCGCGGCGACGGGAGGAACAGAACCGGGCGGCCAGACTCGAACACGACCTCCCTGAAGCGGACGCTCGGGGCGCCGCCGGCGCTGGCGCTTGGGAGTATGCAGACGTCGGAGCGGCGCGCGAGCTGCAGAAAGCCCCCGCCGGATCGGCCGTCGATCGCGCGCCAGCTGGCGTCCACGGGCGAACGCGCCAGGGCCCGCTCGAACAGCGCGCGCGCCCACTCGGGCCGCCCGTCGCCATCGAGCCGATAGACGCCATTCAGCCTCGCGTGCAGCCGACACGCCAGATCCACCGCCACCGCGAGCCGCTCAGGCTCATCGTCGAGGGTCGGCACGACGCTCAGCAGTATGTCGGCGATCGCCAATGCGGCGCCTCCCGCTCGAGAGGAGACCCGGCCTGACACTCAGCCGGTATCTTTGCCTAAGCTTCCATTCGCGTGAGGGGCTTGATCTGGGTTAGCCCGCGCAGCCGTCGCCCGCCTAACCTGCGACGCCGGAAGGGACGCCCGGATCGGCGCGAGCGGCCCCTCCAAACGACGGAACGCCGTATCGGCCCTTGCCCTCAGGCGTCACAGGGGCGAAGCATAGGCGAAAGCGCGCCCGGCCAGCCCAGCGAAGGCGGCCTGGCGGCGAAGCGACGGAGCTTACCCATGGGCGCCCGTGCCCTCGGTCTGGTACGCGCGGTGGCCCTGGTGGGTCCGACCGGAGCGGGCAAAACCACCTTGATGGAGGCGATGCTGGCGGCCGCCGGCGGCCGGGCGCAGAGAGCCGGCGGCGGCGGCGCGATCGGCGACACCACCCCCGAGGCGCGCGCCAGAGGCCATTCGGTCGAGCTCAACGTGGCCGGCTTCGACTTCCTGAGCGACCGCTACGTGCTGATCGATTGCCCCGGCGCCGTCGACTTCGCAGCCGAGGGCGATCTCGCCCTGCCGGCGGTCGATCTCGCCATCGTGGTGGCCGAACCGGATCCCGCCAAGGCGATCCTGCTGCAGCCGCTACTGAAGGAGCTGGAGCGGCTGCACGTGCCGCGGCTGTTGTTCATCAACAAGATGGACCAGGCGCGCGTGCCGTCGGCCGACCTGCTGGGCGCCCTCGGCGCCGTGAGCGCGGCCCCGGTCGTCTCCCAGCAGCTACCGACCTGGAAGGGCGATCATGTCACCGGCGTCATCGATCTGCCGCTCGAGCGCGGCTATGAGTATGCCGATGGCTCGGCCACCTTCGCGCCGGCGGACGATCTCCTGGCCCAGGAGCAGAGCGCCCGTTTCCACATGCTCGAGCAGCTCGCCGACTTCGACGACGTGCTGCTCGAGAAGCTGGTGTCCGACGAGGCGCCCGAGACCGACCTGATCTTCGCCGACCTGGTTCGCGAGCTGAACGAAGGCGTCATCGTTCCGGTGTTGTTCGGCGAGGCGGCGAAAGGCTTTGGCGTCGAGCGGCTGCTGAAGGCGATCCGTCACGACACCGGCTCGCCCGAGGCCTCAGCCGAGCGCCTGGGGCTGGGTGGGCCTGGCGCCTATGTGATCAAGACGACGTACGCGGGACAGGCCGGAAAGCTGGCGTTCGCACGCATCCTGGGCGGCGCATTGGCCGACGGCGCCGAGGTGGTCCTGCCCGATGGCGAACGCAGCCGCGTGGGCGGGCTCTTCTCGATCCAGGGCGGCGCGCTCAAGAAGATCGACAAAGCCCAGGCCGGCGACGTGGTCGCCCTCGGCAAGATCGAACACGCCAAGGCCGGCCAGGTCCTGTCGCTCAACGGTTCGGCGCGGACCGCCTCGCGCGCCGTCGCCGCCCGGCCGCCGGTCTACGGCTGGGCGATCTCGGCCAAGGTCCGCAACGACGACGTGCGCCTGTCAGGCGCGCTCGCGAAGCTGATCGAGGAAGACCCCGCCCTCAGTCTCAGCCGCGAGGCGGAGACCCACCAGACGCTGCTCGGCGGCCAGAGCGAAGCCCACTTGCGGCTGACGCTGGAGCGCCTGAAGCGCCGGTTCGGGGTCGAGGTGGCCACCGCGTCGCCGGCCACGCCGTACCAGGAGACCATCACCGGCCGGATCAGCCAGCACGCGCGGCACAAGAAGCAGACCGGCGGTCACGGACAATTCGGCGATGTCACCATCGAGATCCAGCCGCTGCCGCGCGGCTCGGGTTTCACCTTCAGCCAGCGCATCACCGGCGGCGTGGTGCCCAGGCAGTGGATCCCTGCGGTGGAGCAGGGCGTGCGCGACGCGATGGAGAAAGGGCCGCTCGGCTTTCCCGTGGTCGACGTCGCGGTGACGCTGACGGATGGCGGCTACCACAGCGTCGACAGCTCGGAGATGGCGTTTCGGCAGGCCGGCCGGCTGGCGATGGACGAAGGCCTGCGCCGGTGCGGCTCCGTCCTGCTCGAGCCCATCGAGCGCCTGAGCATCTATGTCCCTTCCGCCTGCACGTCGGGCGTGACGTCGCTGCTTTCGGCCAGACGCGGACAGGTGCTGGGCTTCGCGCCGCGGGAGGGCTGGAGCGGATGGGACACGGTCGAGGCGTTCCTGCCCCGGGCGGAGCGCTACGACCTGATCGGAGAGCTGCGGTCGCTCTCGCAGGGACTGGGTTCGTTCGAGATCAGCTTCGATCACATGGCCGAGGTCACAGGCCGCACGGCGGACGACATCGTCAGCCGCCAACGCGGCGAGAAGGCCGCCCGCTCCGAAGCGCGCTGACTGCAACCCCGCTCATCCCGCGCGCCGTTGACGTTGATCAATGCCGCCGGCGCGCAATCGTCGCCTGATCCTGGCCTGGTCAGGAGAACGACATGCAGCGCGCCCTCGGCCGGGCCTACCAGCGTCTCCAGGGCGCCCACCCGCGGCGCCAGGACACGGCTTCTGGGCGGGCGGCCGAGATCGCCTGCGACGCCCTGCTCGTCGCAGCCGGCGCGGCCCTGATCGGCGGCCTGGGCCTGGTCGCGGCGAGCCTGGTCGGCGGCTTCGATCCGGCGCGCCTCGCGTTGGGCGCGGGGCTCGTCGCAGCCAGCCCGGCTCTGTTGCTGGTCTGGGAGCGACTGGCCTGGGAGCCGTTCGCCAAGCGTCTGGCTCGAATGGATTGACGCCATGGCGGCCACGACCGAGGCGCTCGAGCGGCCCGCGGCGCCCGCCGTCCCAGGCGCGGAGTTGTCGGCCGCCGTCCTGGCCATCCTGACGACGCTCTCCGAGGAGATGCACCCGCACCAGAAGGGGCGCGTTCTGGGCCTGGAAGGCGATCTCGACCGGAACTTCGGCCTCGACAGCCTGGGCCGGGTCGAGGCGATCCACCGGCTGGAAGCGGCCTTCAACGTGACCCTACCCGACCGCCTGTTCGCCGAAGCAGCGGCGCCGGCGGACCTCGTGCGCGCCGTCGCCGAGGCGAACCCAACGGCCGCGCCGCGCCTGGCCAGCCGAAGCGAGCTACGTGCGCCGTCCGGCGCGACGGCCGCGCCGGAGACTCTCGGGACCCTCTGCGACGTGCTGGCCTGGCACGCCGCGCGCCACCCGGATCGGCCGCACGCCTACCTATCCGACGGCGACCGCGAGGAGGCGCCGATCACCTATGCCGCGCTTCTGCAGCGGGCGCGGCGCGTGGCGGCGGGACTGGCGGCGAAAGGCGTCGAGCCGGGAGCGCGGATCGCCCTCATGCTGCCGACCGGCGCGGACTTCTTCGCCGCCTTTCTGGGCGTGCTGATGGCCGGCGCGGCGCCGGCGCCGATCTATCCGCCCTGGCGGATGCTGCGCATCGAGGACCACCTGCGCCGCCAGGCGCGCATCCTCGCCACCGCTGGCGCGAGCGGCCTCGTCACCTTCGCCGAGGCGCGGCCCTTCGCCCGGCTGCTCGAGGCGCACGTTCCCACGCTCGCGTACGCCGCGACGGTCGAGGAGCTGGAGCGCGAGCCGCCGGCGGCCGCCGCGCCGGCGCCGAGGCCCGACGACCTGGCGCTGCTGCAGTTCACCTCCGGCAGCACCGCCGACCCCAAGGGCGTGATGCTGAGCCATGCGAACGTCCTCGCGAACGTCCGCGGCATCGCCCAGGCGATCCGCGCCACGCCTGAGGATGTCCTGGTGAGCTGGCTGCCGCTCTACCACGACATGGGCCTGATCGCGGCCTGGCTCGCCTGCCTCGACCAGGCCGTGCCGTTCGTGGTCATGAGCCCCCTCAGCTTCATGGCGCGGCCCGAGCGCTGGCTTTGGACCGCCCACCGCAACCGCGCCACCATCACCGCCGCGCCGAATTTCGCCTACGAGCTCTGCCTCTCGATCCCCGAGGCGCGACTGCAAGGGCTTGATCTGTCGGCGCTGCGCGTCGCCGGTTGCGGCTCCGAGCCGGTGTCGACGCGCACGATGGCCGACTTCATCGCTAGGTTCGCGCCCTACGGCTTTCGCCCCGAGGCGTTCCTGCCGGTCTATGGTCTCGCGGAGTCGGCGGCCGCCCTCACCATCCCGCCTCTGGGCCGGCCGCCCCGGGTCGACTACGTGAACCGGCGCGCCCTCGCGCTCGGCGGCGAGGCGCGCGTGACCGGTCCCGACGCGCCCGACGCGCAGCCGATCGTCTCGTGCGGCATACCGCTCGCCGATCACGAGGTCCGTATCCTCGGGCCTGACGGTCGCGAGGCGCCGGAACGGCGCGAGGGCCCGTTGCAGTTCCGCGGCCCCTCGGCGACCCGCGGCTATTTCAACGCCCCGGAGAAGACCGCCGATCTGGTCAAGGGCGACTGGCTCGACACCGGCGACCTCGCCTACATCGCCGAGGGCGAGCTCTTCGTTACCGGCCGCACCAAGGACATCGTCAAGCGCGCCGGACGCAACATCCACCCCGCTGACGTCGAGGCCGCGCTCGCGAGCCTGCCGGGCGTCGAGCCCAGCGGCGCGGTGCTGTTCAACGCCTTCGACCCGCGCGGCGTCGAGAAGCTGGTGATCGCCCTCGAGACCGGCGCTTCGTCCGAGGCGGACCGCAACGCGCTCGTCTCGGCCGCCCAGGAGCTGGCGGCGGACCACCTGGAATCGGCCGTGGACGACATCGTGCTCATGAGCCCCGGCTCGATCCCCAGGACCGAGAGCGGCAAGGTGCGCCGGCCCGCGCTGCGCGAGGCCTACCAGCGCGGTCCGGGCGAAGGACGCGTGATCTCGCCGCGGCGCCAGGTGCTGCGACTGCAGGCCACCGCGTTCGCCGGGCGGGTGCGGCGTTGGCGCCAGCGCGCGCTCGACTGGCTCTACGCCAAGTACTGGTGGGCCACGCTCGGGCTCGTCGGCGTCGTCGCCTACCCGCTGGCGCTCTTCCTGCCCAGCCTGCACGCCCGCTGGCAGGCGATGCACGCCCTTGCGCCGCTGTCGCTGAAGCTGCTCGGCCACCGCCTGACGGTGACGAAGGAAGCGGACCTGCCCGCCCACGGCGTCGTCTACGTCGCCAACCACACGAGCTACCTCGACCACCTGGCCCTGGCGGCCGTCCTGCCGGGCGACCTCGCCTTCGCGGCCTACAAGGAGCTGGCGGACGATCCCTTCCAGGGCCCGTTCGTCCGCAAGATCGGCGGCTTCTTCGTCGAGCGCTTCGAGCCGCAGGGCGCGGCGGCGGAGGTGACGCACGCGCTGACGCTGCTCGAAGCCGGCCGACCGCTGGTGATCTACCCGGAGGCGACCATCATGCGCATGCCGGGGGTGCTCGACTTCATGATGGGCGCCTTCGCGACCGCGGCCCAGGCTGGCGTCCCCGTCGTTCCGGTCGCGATCGTCGGCGCGCGCAACATCCTGCGCCACGACCATCGCTGGTTCCCGCGGCGCGGCGATCTGGAAGTGCATGTCGGACCGGCGCTGAAGCCGGCCGGCGCTGATTTCGAGGCCGCCCTCGAGCTGCGCGATCAGGCGCGCAGCTTCATTCTCGCCCACGTCCGCGAGCCGGATCTCGCCGGCCAGACGCCCGCCTTCTGAGTGGCGTTCAGGCGTGGTGCGCGGTCACCGCCTTGACCAGTTCGTCGGTCATGTCGGGGCGATGGGCGCTGGCGACATCGCCGAGGCTGACCATGCCCACCGGCGACTGGCCGCCGTCGAGGACCGGCATGCGACGCACGTGCGCCGTTTCCATCGCCTTCAGGGCCGATCCGGCCTCGTCGTCGGCGCGGCAGCAGACCACCTTGCGGGTCATCAACTCCCTGACCGGAAGCTTTCCCGGGTCCTCTCCCTCGGCGATAGCGCGCACGACGATGTCGCGGTCGGTGATGATCCCGACGATGCGCCCGTTGTCGACGACCGGCAGCGCGCCGATGTCGAGGTCTCGCATGGTCTTCGCCGCGAGCGACACCAGCGCCAGCGGGGTCACCGAGGCCACGCCCTCGTGCATAATCTCACTGATCTTCATGGGACCGCCTCCTTCTGAGGGGCGCTCAACCTACGCGCCGAGCCAAGGCGGCCCTTGATCGGAATCAACTTTCGCGACGGCGCCGCGAGCGCGCCGCCGAAGTCAGACTCAGTGCTCCCTGTCGCGGTCGACGTCCGCGGCGAAGAGCATGCGCGTCAGCGCGCCGCCGTCGGCGGCCAGGGGTTGCAGGGCCTGGTAGAGGTGAATGGTCATCGGAGCACACAAGAAAAGACGCCGGCGGCCGCTGCAGGTGACGACCGCCAGCGCCAGTGACAAACGCGACTCTAGGGGCCGCCCGCGTAAGCCTTCGATATGGATCGGTCAGCGTGCGTCCGGTTGCGACGCCGCGCGAAGCCGCTGAACGCACTTCAGTTCTTCTAAGCGACCGCCGCGCCTGCTTTACGCGCGCCTTATGAACCGGGCCGCCGGTCGCCTTTGAACCCTTATCGGCCCTGGCGCTAGACGATGTTCCGCGATTGTTCCGATCGCGTGAGCTCGCACCATGTACCTCGCTCTGTTCGCCATCGTCGCCATCGCGGTCGTCGTCGGCGCCGCTTGGCTCCCACGCTCCGTCGCCAGCGACGCCGCACGCCGGCTGATGCGCGCAGGCGGCAGTCCAACCCACCCGCTCGGCGCCACCCCAGCCCGGGACCTCTGAGAGGTCTCCGACCTGGATCGTCACGACGCTGGCGCTGGCAAGCGCCACCGCTGCTTCGCAGGAAAGCGCGGCGTCCTCGCTCCGTCAGACCCGTTCGCCAAAGCCGGTGGTTCACCCCCGCAGCCCCGCCGTCGAGTTCCCGTCGCCGTGGGCGGCAGGCGCAGACTTGCGCCGTCCCGCCCGCTGAGCCCAGGCTGAGCCCCGCCGCACGATCACCGCTGCAGCGCCTCGAACACGGGCCCCAGCGCCAGGGCCGGGAAGAAGTTGAGCGCGCCGACGATGATCACCGTGCCGATCACGAGCAGGCCGAATGCGACGGTGTCGTCCGGCAGCGATCCCGACGTGACCGCCTGTCGGCCCTGAGCGGCGAACCGGCCCGCCAGCACCAGCGCCAGACCGGCCATGCCGAACCGTCCGACCAGCATCGCCACGCCGGTGGTGGCGTTCCAGAACAGGCTGTTGGCGTTGAGGCTGGCCATGGTCTGGCCGTTGTTCGCCATCGAGGAGGCGTAGGCGAAGATCGCCTCCGTCAGGCCATGAGGACCGGCGTTGGTCCCGAGGCCCGCAAGCCCCTCCTTCGCCACAAGGGCGACCGCGCCGAGTCCCATTACGACCAGCGGCGTCAGCAGCATGTAGACGGCGACCAGCTTGGTTTCCGCGACCGTGACCTTCTTGCCCAGATACGCCGGCGTGCGCCCGATCATGAGGCCGCCCAGGAAGACGGCCACCAGCGTGATCATGATGACGCCGTAGATCCCCGTGCCGAGACCGCCGAAGATGATCTCGCCGAGCATCATGTTGACGAGCGGGACCATGACGCCGAGCGGCTCGAACGAGTCGTGCATCGAACTGTACGACCCGGTGGCGCCATTCGAGGTGACCACCGCCGTCAGCACCGAGTCGCCGACGCCGAACCGGACTTCCTTGCCTTCCATGTCGCCGCCGACCACGTGCGCCGCCGCCAGGTGTGCGGGCGGCGCGGCCTCGGCGAGGTCGCAGACCCAGAGCCCGGCGACGAACATCGCCACCATTACGCCCAGCAGCACCCAGCCGGCGCGACGGCGTCCGGTCATCTCGCCGAAGGCGATGGTCATGGACGCCGGCAGCACGGCGATGGCGAGCAGCGCGACGAAGCCGGTGAGCGGCGTCGGGTTCTCGTATGGGTGCGCGGCGTTGACGTTGAAGAAGCCGCCGCCGTTTGTGCCCAGGTTCTTGATCAGCTCCAGCGCGGCGACAGGCCCCTGGGCGATGACCTGTGTCTGACCTTCCAGCGTGTGCGCCTGGGTGTAAGGCGTGAGGTTCATCGGCACGCCCTGCCACATCAGGATCACGGCGCCGACGAGAGCGATCGGCAGCAGCACCCAGAGCAGCGCCCGCACCAAGTCGACCCAGAAATTGCCGATCGTTGCGGACTTCTCGCGGGCGAACCCCCGGATGAAGGCGATGCCGACGGCCAGTCCCGCGCCGCCGGCGAGGAAGTTCTGCGACACGAGCCCGATCGTCTGCGTCAGGTAGCGCAGCGTCGACTCGCCGGCGTAAGCCTGCCAGGTCGTCGTCGTGGCGAAGCTGATCGCCGTATTCAGCGCCAGGTCCGGCGTCATCGGCGTGGAGAGGTAGTGGTCGGCCGGGCCGCCAGGCAGCGCCAACTGGATCATCAGCAAGGCGAACAACACCAGCGTCCCAAGGACGCCGAAGAGGACGAACGAGAAGAAGTAGACGCCGGCGCTCATCTCCGCTTCGGGACGGACGCCCAGAAGGCGGTGGAGGCCGTGCTCGACCGGGCGCAGCACCGGGTCCAGCCAGGTTCGCTCGCCGGCGAACACCCGCGCCAGGTAGAGGCCGGCCGGGCGGGCGAGGCCCACGACGATGGCCAGAAACAGCGCGTATTCCAGCCAGCGGGCGATCATTTCGGGTGTCTCGGGGGCGCGGTGGCGTCGAGCGCCAGGTTCAGCTCCAGCACCGAGACCCGGGACTGGCCGAGAACGGCCAGGTCGGGTCCCCTCGTATGCGACGCGATGAGACTCCGCACCGTCGCCTCAGGCACGCCGCGCGCCGTGGCGATGCGAGGCGCCTGCAGCTCGGCGTTGGCCGGCGTGATGTCCGGATCCAGCCCGCTGCCCGAGCTGGTGACCGCGTCGATCGGCAGGGGGGCGTCGGGGGTCAGACCGTTGAGCTTGCGGTACGCCGCCGACGCGTCCGCCACGGCGCCGATCAGCTTCGGATTGGCCGGCGCGAGGTTCGTGCCGCTCGACTGAGTGGCGTCGTAGCCGGCGCCGGCCGCCGAGGGGCGCGGCTGAAAGTACTCGGGACGTGCGAACGGCTGCCCGATCAGGCGGGACCCGACCACCACGCCGCCGCGGCGCTCGAGGCTGCCGTTCGCCTGGGCCGAAAAGGCGATTTGCCCGATCCCGTAGATCAAGACCGGATAGAGCGCACCGGTGATCAGCGTCAGCAGCGCCAGGCCGACGATCGCCGGTCTCAACTGCGCGAGGTAGGGCGCCAGCGCCCGCGACCTCTCGCTCTCGGCGGAGGTCTCAGGACTGGTCGCCGCTTCGGTCATCGCGGTTGCGGCCCCGACGAAAACCCGGTCGCCGCGCACCTGGCGACGCCGCGCCAGAAGTCGATGGCGGCGGGGGTCGGACTTGGCTCGCGAGTGGGTATCGGCATGGCGGTCGCGCCGGGAAGCCTAGGCCCGGTCTCATAGGATCGAAACCGGCATTTGAGCGGCGTCGCATCAGGCTTGAGTAAAGCGCTCTCCGTCCATGGCGGCTCGCGATGCGGCGTGGCCAGGCGCCTGCCAGACGTCAGGCCCGCGCCGGGGCCGGGCGCTTGTGGCCCCAGGTGCTCGGCTTCTCGTGGCGGGCGACACGCCAGATCGCGTCGTCGACCTCGAGCGCGCCCCAGCCGAACTCGACCTCGAAGCCGGCCGGCGTGCGCGAGTAGAACGAGACCATCTGGTCGTTGGTGTGCCGCCCGAGTCCGGCGGTGATCGGCGCGCCCGCCGCCTCAGCCCGTTCCAGCGCGAAGCCCACCGCGTCCAGCGTCGGCGCCTGCAGCATGAAGTGGTGCAGGCGCCGCGGCATCGGGACCGGCATCAGCGCCAGCGTGTGGTGGCGCGGATTGCAGTGGAAGAACTCCATGTCGAAGCTCGTCTGCGGCCCCGTCCGCATGCCGATGATGTCCGAGAGCCGGAACCCCAGCAGGTCCTGGTAGAAGTTGCGCGCGGCGGCGATGTCGCGGGTCGAGAGCACGATGTGCCCCAGCCCCTGCTCGCCGGTGACGAACCCCGGCACGCCGGCCGGCGAGGCGAACGGAGTCTCGGTGCGCTGCGTGGCGCCATAATAGATCTCCACGGCGAGTCCGTCCGGGTCCTGGCAGGTGATGAGCCCTGTCACGCCGCGGTCGCGGGCGAGGTCGGACCCACCGTCGGAAACCGCGACGCCGGCGCCGCGCAGCCGCTCGGCCATCGCCCGCAGCTCGGGCGCGCCTGCCACCTCGAAGCCGGCGAACGCCACGTCGCCCGCCCCGCCTTGCCGCGCCTCCAGCCGCCAGCCCTGGTCGTCGATGCGGAAGCGGCGGACGTCGCCCGCACCGCCGGCCGGCATCACACCGAGCACGCCGGTCGCGAAGGCCTGGAAGGCCTCGAGGTCGCCGACCTCGAAGCCGAGGTAGCCGAGCGCGGAAATCATCGAAACCTCCTCAGTGGACCGGGTTGGCGGCGGCGCGGAGCCGGATCGCGGCCGGCGTGGCGAGGTCGGGTCGCAGGCGCCGTCGCCAGTGCGCCGGCGTCTCGCCGAACGCCCGCTGGAAGGCGCGGACGAACGCGGCCGCCGACGAGTAGCCCGCCGCCTCCGCCGCGGCCTCGACGCTGAGCCGCTCGCTCGCGAGCCGCTGGGCGACCGCGGTGAGCCGCATCCGAGCGATGATCCGCCCCGGCGTCTGACCGGTGACGAGCTTGAACTCCTCGGCGAAGCGGGTGCGCGACATCCCCGCGGCGCGGGCGAGGTCGGGCAGCGTCCACACCCGCTCCGGGGCGCGAAAGAAGGCGTTGATCGCCTGCATGATCGGCGGCGTGGCCGGCGTGCGGGACGCGGCGCCGGCGGCGGTCGTGCGGTCGTCGAACAGGCGGCGGGTGAAGTTGAGCATCATCAGCTCGGCGAGCCGCCGGATCACCAGGTTGCTGTCGATCCACGAGGTGTCGGCGTACTCGTCCTCCAGCATCTCCACCGCCGCCCAGAGCCGCCGCGACAGCCGCCGATGCTCCGCCCTCCGCACGACGATCGGGCCCACCATCAGCGATCCCAGCGCGATCGCCTCGACCGGCGCGACGCCGAGCACGAGGTCGATCTCGGCGGTCGGCGCGGGCTCGGTCAGCGGGCGGCGGACGAACCGGTCGCCGCCGCCCGGCCGCCCCACCGGCGCCGCGCGGAACAGGTGCGGGGCGAGGCCGCTGACGGCGACCGCGTCGCCGGGGCCAAGATCGATCTCCATCCGCACTGGAAAGTCGGTCTCGAGCCTCAGCCGCCCCGTGCGCACCATGACGCAGTAGGAGTATTCGCCCGGCTCGAGCGCGCCCACGAACGCGCCGTCGGCCGAGGCGGCGACGAAATAGACCCCGTCCATCCGCACGTCGCGGCGCGCCGGATCCGGCAGCGGCGTCGGCGCCTTCACGTCGGGGCCTTGCGCTCGGCCCCGCCGTACTTGGCTGCGAGGCCGCCGCCCGCCGCCGCGCGGCCGATGCCGCGCACGGCGATGCCGGAGTCGAGCTTCAGCACCCCGCCGGTGGCCGGCCGACCGTCGCGCCGCGAGGCGAGGAAGACGTAGCCGCCGGCGTAGTCGGCGGTCGCCGGCACCTTGCCGAGCGGCACGTTCGGTCCGGCGACCGCGCCTAGGTTCAGGCTGCCGATCGAGCGGTCGGCCATGCCAAGAGAGCCTGGCCCGCGCAGATCGGTCTCGATCGGGCCGGGCGCGACGCCGTTCACCCGCACCGTCGGCGCGAGCTCGTAGGCGAGCTGTCGGATCAGGCCGACCACCGCGTGCTTGGAAGCGGTGTAGAGCGGCCCGCCGCCGGCCGGATCGAACCCGGCGTTGGAGACCGTGAAGATCAGCGCGCCGGACGATCGGACCAGCGCCGGCAGCGCGGCCTTGGCCAGGAGCAGGCCGCCCTTGACGTTGACTCCGAACAGCTCGTCGAACGCCGCGTCGATCCGCTCGGGCGGCAACGCGTCGAGCGAGACCGAATAGTCCCAGATGCCGGCGTTGCCGATGGCGCAGTCGAGTTTGCCGAACCGCGCTACGGCGGCGTCCACGGCGCGCTGGTTGTCGGCCAGCGAACGGACGTCGCCGCCGACGACCTCGAGCCGGTCGGCCGAGCCTGCGACGAGGTCAGCCAGCCGCTCCGGCGTGCGGTCGAGCACGGCGAGGCTCGCACCTTCCTCCAGGAAGCGCTCGACGATGGCGCGCCCGAGGCCGGAGGCGCCGCCGGTGACCAGAACCGCTTCTCCCTCCAGCGCGCCCATGCGGACCTAGAAGATCGTGCTCATGTTGGTGGTGGGGATCACGGTCTGGTCGAGGAAGATATGCCGCCGCGCGAGCCGCCAGCCGTCCGGCGTGCGGCGCAGCAGGTCCTCGCGCCGCCCGAACCATTCGGCGCGCTCCGAGCTGAGCCGCGTCCGCAACAGGTGGAACGAGACGTCGAGCGTCACCTCGTCGCCGTCGACCTCGAGGATGCGCACGTTCGAGACCAGGTGACGCGAGCGCGACGGCGGGTCTTCCGACCAGGCCGAGCCCGCCTCCAGCTTCTTGACCCGCATCTCCAGCACCGTGCGGTCGTCGTCGAAGTAGGCCATCTCGCCGGGCTTGGTGAACTCGAGATCGAGGTCGCTGACTGTCACCGTGCGCCGGATCGGCATCCAGTAGTGGATGTCGTCGGCGACGAGGCCCAGCCAGTCGCGATAGCGCCGCGCGTCGAGCAACGCAGCCTCGTCGTAGAGGAACTGCTCGACCTCGTACTGCAGCAGAGCTCGCTCCGAGAGCGTCGGCTTGCGCATGGCCTTCGCCGTGGGACGCGTGGTCTCCAGCGCCGTCATCACACCACCCCCGTCGGCGGCTGCGAGTGGTTGGCTTTCAGCTCGGCCCAGTCGCGCGCCATCATCCACTCGGTCCAGGCGCGGTAGAGCCAGCGCTGGCCGTGCTCGCTGACGAGGCCCTCGACGGCGCGGGCCTTATCGCCCGCCACGACCGCCTCGCCGTGGCCGAGCCCCATGCCGAGGTACTGGCCGAGCCGGCGGCTGGCGACACCGCGCGCCGAGCGCGTGCTCTGGCTCCAGTTCTCGCCGTCGTCCTGTTCCAAGAGGCCCGCGGGCCCGAAGATGTGGGTCGCCTGCTGGACGATCCGGCGCTTCAGCATCGGGTGGGCGTCCTTCGGGACGACGGTGAACCACCAGAGCTCGGTATGCGACGGCCCTCGCGGGATGCGCAGGCACATCTGCATGCCGCCCAACGTGATCCAGAGGTTGGGGAAGATGTTCGGGTGGCCCATGCTGCGCACGCCGACCTTGCCCATCAGCTCGGTCGCGCGCTTGGGCCGGATCCGCGGCGCCGCGTCCGGCTGAGCCCTCGAGGCGGCGTCGCGCTCCTCGTCGCTCATTGCGTCGATCTGCGCCTGCATCTCGGGCGGGATGCCTGGCCCGCCGATCGCGTGCCCCCATTCGCCCAGCAGCACCATCTGGTTCTTCGGGTGCAGGATAGCCGAGATGTCGAAGAGGCCGGCGCTCTGCGCCGAGGCGTGGCTGTAGGCCACGTGGTACCAGTCGAACAGGTTGTCGACCGCGATCTTCCAGTTGCAGTCGATGACGTTCTTCTGCACGCCCGGCACCACCTCGATGTCGCCGAGCGAGCAGACCATGCCAAGGCCGGTGCGGCCCACTTCGCCGAGGTAGTCATGAAGCGCCGGCGCATCGTCCGCCAGCGTCGCGAAGTGGAAGCCGAGGTAGCTCTGGGTCCGCACCCTGCGCAGTCCCAGCCGGCTCTTGTCGAGGTCGCCGTGGTAGTAGGTCGACTGCCCAGGCGCGCCGATCAGCCGCCCGTCGAGGCCGTAGTTCCAGCCGTGGTAGCTGCAGACGAAGCTCTTGGCCCGCCCCTGCTCGGCGCGGCAGAGCGCGTTGCCGCGATGCCGGCAGGTGTTGAGCATCGCGTTGATTCCGCCGTCCTCGCCGCGGACGACGATGACCTGGTCCTCGCCGATGTAGCTGACGAGGTAGTCGCCGACTTCCTTCAGCTGCGAGTCGTGGCACATGAAGTTCCAGCCGCGGGCGAAGATCCGCTCCAGCTCCAGCTGGTAGATCGCCTCGTCCGACAGCACCCGCCGGTCGAGCAAGCCGGTCGCGGGATCGAACAGCGCCGCGATCTCGGCGCTGTCCCACGCCGGCTGCGCCACCTGGCTCCCGTCCGCCATGTGGTCCTCCCTGAGTTCCGAGCGGGAGGCCCGAGCGCTCCCACGGGCGGACCCTAGCTCACCTTCCGCTCCGGCAAGAGCCCCGAACGTTCGCCGAAATTGATAATTCGTCCAGCCGCAGTCGTTTCGCGGACGGCAGCCGAGTCGCCGCCGAGCTCGGCCATCGCCGTCTTGTACTCACTGGCATAGGCTGGGAGCCCCCAACGGGAGGAACCCATGCGCAGCACCATCATCGCCGCCATCGCCGCCCTGGCCTTCGCTACGGTCACCCACGCAGCGGCCAACTCAGCCGCCGGACCCTACCATCTGGACCACAATCGCAGATGCCACGCAGCCAACGGTGCGCTCGTACCGGACAATTTCTGCGTGGCGGCTCCGGTCTGCAACCCCGCCAGGTCCAAGCCGTGCGGGCATACGTGCATCGCCCTGGACAAGACCTGCCCCGTGAACGGGGTGGCTGTGGTCCGCAAGGCTGGCGGGACGCAGTAGGCCGGACGCCTACCTGGCTCGCTTGGCGGATCGCCCCCGTCGATTGTCCGGATCGTCGTCTGGTCGCGGGACCCGCTGGCCGGCATCTAGGCCGCCGCAGCAGCGGAGGCGCCGATGACCGAGCCTTGACCCGTCCGCGATCGAGCCGGAACCACCTGGCGTCGATCGCTCCCCGCCGATCCTGAGCGACCTCCCCGTCGGGCGGCAAGCCCGACATCGCCCTGATCGGCTGTCGCGCCGAGCACGATCAGTCGCCGGCTTCTCGCACATCACATAGCAGTCGAATTCCGACTCGCCATTGCACCCGGGCCGGCCCCGCCGCCGGCCCGCAAGGACATATTCGCATGAGCCATAGATTCCTTCTCGCCGCCGCCATCGTCAGCATCGCGGCCATCGCAACCCCTGTCCCCGCCAGCCCGGCGTCCAGTTTCGGCGAGGTCGTCGTGGTGACCCGGGTCGTCCGTTACCGGGAGGCCGAACTGCACACGCCCGGAGGGGCCCGGAGCCTCGCGGTCCGGCTCAAGAGCGCGGCCGAGTACGTGTGCGGCGGCGACGACATCCTCGTCCGGTTCTATGATCGGGACTTCATCGCCTGCCGCGAGTCCGCCATCGACCGTGCGCTCGCGACGCTGCAGGCGCCGATGGTCTCGGCCGCGCTTGGCCGGATCAGCGGGGAGGGACTTTCCAGCACCGAGTGACCCCGGCGCCGCCGCCGGCGATCGCGACGCCTTGACGCCTTCGGCGGAAAGGCGACAATCCCGCCATCGTTCACCGCGCCACGCGGTGGGCCGCGGGAACTGAGTACCGCGGTAAATCGAACGTCCGGCCCTCCAGGGTCGGGCGGGAGATTTGCCGCGGGGCGCCGTCATCCAGGAGACGGCCATGTCTACTCATCCCACAACCCTGTCCGCCGCCGAGATCGCGCAGTTCCACGACGAGGGCTTCGTCGTCGTCAGAGGCGCGTTCTCGCCCGACGACGCGGCCGCCACCCGCCGCGAGTGGTGGGCCGAGCTCGCCGAGGTCCACGGCGTTCGCGAGCACGACCGCGCCACCTGGCGCCAGCCCCGCGCCGATCTCAAAGCCGCCAAGTTCGCGCCGATCGGCGCGAGGCTCGCGTCGCCCCGCGTGCGCGGCGTGATCGACGATCTCGTCGGGGCCGGCGCCTGGCCCGAGCCCAAGCACTGGGGACGGGTGCTGACGACGTTCCCCGAGACGCGCGGCGCCTGGGACGTGCCCACCAAGCTCTGGCACTCGGACAACCCCTGCGCCTGGCACCGAACGGCGATGAACGGCGTCATGCTGTTCAGCTTCATCGGCGAGGTCCGGCCAAGGAGCGGCGGCACCCTGATCATCGCCGGGTCGCCGCGGCTGCTGCAGCGGCTGGACCGCGAGCTGACGCGGGGCGGACGCAAGGACGACGCGGCCGGGAACAGGGACGCCTTCTACCGCTCGCACCCCTGGCTGAAGGCGCTCGCCGGCCATGCGGCGTCGCCCGCGGATCGGATCGCCGCGTTTATGGACGACGGCGCCGAGATCGAGGGCGTGCGCCTGCGCGTCGTCGAGCTGACCGGCGCGCCGGGCGACATGGTGTTCTGCCACCCTATCATCGCCCACAGCGCGGCGCCGAACCACGGCGAGGCGCCGCGCTTCATGCGGATCGCGGGGGTGCTGGCGCGCCAGGCGCTCGACTACCGCAGCGGCCGGGCCACGCCGCCCTGAGGTCCGTCGGGCGCGAGCCGCGGCGTCAATCGTTCCCCGCGCCCGCGATGAGGTCCTTGATCGCTTCAGCCAGCGGCGCGCCGTCGCCGCCGAAGAACGGATGGCCGGCGTCGACCCGGGCCGCGGCCGCGCGGCAGGTCGCTCGCCAGTCGGCGTCGTCGGCCAGGCGAACGACCTGCGCGACGTAGGCGTCGAGGTCGGACGCGACCAGCGCGTCCGGCAGGCCGAGGCGGCGGAAGTAGGCCACGTCGGCGTGGGAATGCGCCTCGGGTCCGTCGAGACAGACGCCGGGCAGGCCCATCATCACCGCATCGACGATGCTGTTCATGTTCCCATAGGGGAACGGGCAGACGAAGAGGTCGCAGGCGGCCAGCGCCGCGAGATAGGCCTCATAGGGCAGCTCCTCGCCCACGACCGCCATCGGCAGGCGCGCGGCGAGGCGGCGCGCGAGCTCGGCCTGGCCGAGCCCGGAGACCCCGAGCGGGAACATCCGGAACTGGATGGGCGACTTCGCCGCCGCCGCCGCCCGCGCCAAGGCGTCGAAGACCGGCGGCGTCAGCTTCATCGCCGACGCGGGGACCGCGATCCGCACCGGCCGGCCCGGCGTTCGCGCGCCAGCGGCGCGGGCGCGGATCGCCGCGAAGTCCACGTCCTCGCGCAGGCGATAAGGGAACGCCCCGGCCGGCAGCCGCACCAGCCGCTCGCTGAAGAGCGTGGGGTCGCCGACGAAGTCGCCCGGCAACAGCATCGCGTCGATCGCCGGGCTCATCGTCGTTGCGGTGTGACCGAACGAGGCGGCCTGGACCGGCGCGAGGCGCAGCGAGGCGAGCGCGATGACGTGCGACGAGAGCCCGACCCCGAGATGCAGCATCGCCGCCGGCCGCCGCGCCAGTATTTCGCCGGCGGTCGCCTTCACCACGCCGAGGAAGCCGCCTTCGCCGGCAATGGGGATCACCTCATCGAACAGCGCGTCCACGGCGTCCGAGCGATGCTGAGCGTGCAGCACGCCGACGACGCGGAACGCGCCGCGCAAGGCGGCCACGCCCCGCGAGTGCGTGCGCCAGATCGAGTGGCCCTCGGAAAGGTTCTCCGCGCTTACGGCGATGGTCGGGCGCTCGGCCGCGGGCGGCGGCGCGGCGGGATCGCATTCCGGGCAGCCGGCCTCCAGGCAGGCGCGGCGCATCTGGGCGATGAGGGGCGCCTTGATCCGGTGCTTGCCGGGCGAGGCGGCGTAGCTGCAGTGCATGTAGGGCGAGGCCGCACCCGCCAGCGCGAGCGTGCCCAGGCTCACCGCCTCGAGCCGCGCCGGCAGCCAGTCCAGCAGCCGTTCGCGGAACGCCTGCGCCTCCTCGGTGAAGCAGAACCGGCTCGCGAGGTAGCCGAGCGCGGCGGCGACCGTCACCGCGCCGTCGGCGGCGAACGCCTCGTCGAGATCCAGCGCCATCCCGGCCGCGGCCGAGTAGAGCAGCAGGAACCGCGCGAGGTTGGTCTTCGGCACGCGCCGTCCGGACCCGTCGCCGGTCGAGAGCAGGGCGACGAGGTGGTCCGTCGAGCCGAACCCGCTGACGGAGAACAACAGCTCGATCCAGCGGTGGTGGTGGACCAGCTGTTCGTAGGCCGCGGCGTCGAACGGCGTCGCCGGATCGAGCAGCAGCTGGCCGAACGCGGCGCAGAAGCGGGTGGCGAAGCGCGCTTCGCCGAGCGCGCCGCCGGCCACGCCGTCGATGCGGCCATAGCCGTCGTCGACCGTTTGCAGGATGCGCAAAGCTTCGTCGAGCGCGGCCGCGCCGTCGCGGAGCGCGACCGCACGCTCCAGCGCCTCGAGGCCGGGGTCGGGCGCCGTCAGTGGGCGTGCTTGCGACGATAGCGCTGCATCGCGCCGAAGACGCCGCCCGGCCCGGCGCCGGCGAGGTCGCCGCCGAGGTCGCGGTAGGCGGCGCGCACGTTGGCGACGATCCGCTCGGCCTCTCCCCAGCCGCGAAAGCCGTCGAGCGCGATGTCGTTCCCGGCCTCCTCCCAACCCATGCCGGCGTCCATCCGCTTCCTGGATTCGGCCAGCACGAACTCGAAGTAGCCCTGGAGGTTTCGCACCGCCTGCCTGTCCGTGATCGGGCCGTGGCCCGGCACCACGGTCTCGACGTCGAGGCCCGCGATGTGCTCGCAGGCGGCGATCCAGTTCGAGATCGGGCCGTCCCAGACGATCGGGTGGCCCTCGTTGAAGAGCAGGTCGCCGGTGAAGACCACGCGGTCGGCCGGCACGTGAACGATGGTGTCGGCCTCGGTGTGGGCGGGACCGAGGTTGGTCAGGCGCACGGTCTTCGAGCCGACCTGCAGCTCCAGCTCGCGCTCGAACGTGCGAGTCGGCGCGGTCGTCACCACGCCGGTGAAATCGAACCGCCGCCCCATCGTCTCGAGGAAGAAGTCGCCGGCCTCGCCACGCGCCTCCCAGGCGGCCGCGTCGGCGAGGGCGGCCGGATCGAACGCGGCGATCGCTTTGGCGGTCGCCTCGGCGGCGATGATCTCCGAGTCAGCGAGCACCTGGTTGCCCAGCGTGTGGTCGACGTTGGAGTGGGTGTTGACCAGCCGGCCGATCCTGGCCGCCGCCGGCACCGACGCCCGCATCGCCGCCAGCATGTCCTTGGTCAGGCCCACGCCCATCAGCGTGTCGACGAGCAGCGTCTCGCCGTCGCTCGCGATCAGGCCGGCGTTGCTCCAGCCCCAGCCGCCGTCGGGCTGCAGCCAGGCCCAGCCGCCGTTCCCAAGCTCGTGCAGGCCGTGCGTGTAGCGCCAGTTCGGCATCGTCTATCCCTCCACCACGGTCTGTCCCACCGGCGCGAACGAGATCAGCGCCAGCTTGAAATGCTGGATCCCGAACGGGATGCCGATGATGGTCAGCATCAGCGCCACGCCCAGCACGATGTGGTGCAGCGCCAGCCACCAGCCGGCCAACAGCACCCAGACGACATTCAGCAGGAAGCCGACCGGCCCCGTGCCGAGGTCGCCGCGCCGGTTCACGGTCTCGCGCGAGACCACGTGGCGGCCGAACGGCGCGAACGAGAAGCCGGAGATGCGGAACGCGGCCGAGGCCCACGGCAGGCCGACGATGGTGATCGCCAGCAGCACGCCGGCGAAGAACCAGGCGAGCCCCGAGAGGAACCCGCCGAAGATGAACCAGAGAATGTTGAGCACGAGCGCCATCAGGCGCGGACAATGGCCGCGCGAAAGGCTTGCGCCAAGCCGGATTGACGCGCCGACGTCATCGCGTCAGCAAGGCCGCGGCGGCGAAGTGGAGCTGGCGGCGATGCGCATTGGGACCCTTCCATCGTTGGCTGCCGCGGCGGCCCTCGCCCTGGCGATCGGCTCGCCGCAGCTGACCCCATCGCCGGCGCGCGCGGCGTCGTTCAACTGCGCCCAGGCGTCGACCCCGGCCGAGCTCGCCATCTGCAACGACCCGAGCCTCTCGTCGCTCGACAGCTCGGTCGGGGTCGCCTACGCCCAGCGACTGGCGCTCGATCCTGGCCTGCGCCAGATCCAGCGCGCCTGGCTGAAGGCCCGCGACGTCGGCTGTGGCAAGGACCGGGGGTGCCTGCGGGCGTTCATGGTCTCCGAGCTCGGCTGGCTGCGCGGGGCGGGCCGCCCGCCGGCTTCGATCCCGCGCCGGCCTGGCGACTGCACGCTGACCAGCGTCAAGCGGGTCGACCACCGCCTCGAGGGCGATCCGCAGAGCGGCAGCGCCATCGAGGAAGCCGACGGGCTGATCCAGGTCTCCTACGAGGACATCCCGCCGATCGACGCCTCGCGCCGCGGCGATCCGGTGCTGGTGTGCCTGGTCAGCCTGCCCCAGGACTGCCCGCCCGGCGACGACCGCGGCAAGGTCTACGCCGGCGCCAACCTGCGCACCCTGCGCGCCTGGGCCGAGGCCGACGCCGAGCACATGTGCGGCGGGGCTTAGCGGGCGACCTCGGCCTCCGGCGTCTTGCCCGGCCAGGTCAGGAAGCCTTGCGCGTCGCGGCCGGCGACGGCGTAGCCGTCGAAGCGTGGCGGCGGGTCGTCTTGACCGTCGAGGCGCGCGCCGCAGGCCGATTCCCGCACCGGCGGGCAGACCCAGCGCCGCTCGCCCCAGCCGTCGCGGTCACGGCGGCCGTCGCCCCAGCCGTGGTCCATCCAGCGGCCGCCGTCGCCATCGCCCCAGCGCTCGTAGTGGCCGCGGCCATTCTCTTCGGTGTAGCTCCAGCCGCCAGAGCGCTCGCTGCGATAGACGCGCGCGCCGCCGCCCGCCCGGTCTTCCCAGCCGTAAGCCGGCGGCGCAGGCGGGGGCGCGGACGATGGCGGCGGGGGCGGGGGCATGGGCGGGCGCGCCGGCGGCGGAGGCGGCGCGGACTGGGCCATGGCGTTAGGCTCGACGACTGGCGGCGCCCGAGCGACGTCGGGGTGTTCCGGCGGCGGCCCAGGCGGCCCCATCATCCGCCCATGCGCCATCCAAGGCGCGTGCTCCATCATCGCCCCATGGCCCATCGCCATCGGCGGAGCCGGCATCTCGCGGTGGGCCATCGGGCAGCGCTCGGGGCAGGGCGGCAGTGGCCCCCCCACCCAGGCCTCGTGAGCGGCGCGCGCATTGAGGCCGTGCAGCGCAAGCTCGTAGCGATAGATGAAGGCCTGGCTCGCGGAGACGTCGTTGTCGACCGGCTTCTGGGTGGCCGGGCCCGCGGCGACCTCGTGCGCTGGACGCCGGCGGTGGCGCCGCGCCGTCGTCCGCGGAGTCGGGCAGCTCGCACCATGGCCGGCCGCGGATGCGGCCGCAGCCTTGCTGGGGGTCGGGCAGTAGAAGATCGGCGCGGCGGGCGGGACGTCGGCGCTGGCCGCGGCGGCCCAGCCGCACGCGAGGCCGACGGCGAGGGCGGGCGCGACGAGGCTGAGACGCATGACGGGGCTCGCGATAACGGCTCGAACGAAGGTCGCGGAAGTTAATCACGTTCCGCTTAGCCCAGCGCGGCTATTCGCTCCTCGCACGAAGATAGGCCTCGACCAACGTATCGTAGGCGCCGAGCCGCTTGTAGGCGCGGAAGTCGGCGTCGGCGCCGCGCCAGGCCGCCGCGAACGCCGCGCGGCGGGCGGGGTCAGCGTCGAGCGCGGCGAGAGGATGGCGCCAGACGCGGATCGTGAAGAGAACGCCGCCCGTAGCCGGCAGCTTGCGGATCGTCTGGCGTTCGACGCGGACGAACAGCGCCCGCGCCGCGGCCTCGGGCGTGATCGAGGCGATCCGTTCACGGACCGCCGCTCCTTCGGGCGCGTGCAGATCATCACCCGCCATGACCGTCCAGTTCCGCCGCTCGAGCACCGCATCGGGTTGCAGCGCGTCGAAGATCCGCGCCACCCGCGCCAGGAACCGCGCGCCGAAGCCCGGGACCGGCGCGTGCAGCGAGGCCAGCGGCTTGCCGATCACTTCGGCGGCGGTGAAGAAGGTGCCGGCCGAGAGGCTGAGCGCCGTCAGCCGCCAGTCGCCCTCGCGCCTTTCCATCAGACAGAGGTCGTCGGGAACCGCGCGGGCGGCGGCGTAGAGCGGCGGCAGGTCCGGCCCTGGCTCGATCTTAGCGCCCGCAGCCTCGATCAGCGCCAGAACCTCGGCCTGGCCCGGCCGCGAGCCTTCGGTCTCGGCCCAGACGAGGTCGCGCCGCGCGGCGAAGAGCGGGTCCTTGCGGGCCGCCGGATCGGCCTCGCCGCCCTC
This sequence comes from Caulobacteraceae bacterium, assembly GCA_035541575.1. Taxonomy (GTDB): domain Bacteria; phylum Pseudomonadota; class Alphaproteobacteria; order Caulobacterales; family Caulobacteraceae; genus Acaudatibacter. The sequence goes on from DATKMZ010000131.1 coordinate 36,391, forward strand.
AAGCCAGGCGTCGAGCGGGATGGGCCGCAGACCGATCGCGAAGGTCGGCGGGGCGTCGGCCCAAGGGGCGTGACGGATCGTGGGCGGAGGGTCGGCCAAGAGTCCCCTCTTACTTGCGAAGGACCTCGCCCGTCTCTAGCGTCGCGCGACTTGTGCGGAAGGGAGTGTGACGCGTGGCGGTCGAAGCGGTGCTTTGGGATTTCGGGGGCGTCTTCACCACATCGCCGTTCGAGGCGTTCAACCGCTACGAGGCCGCGCACGGAATCCCCAAGGACCTGATCCGCACCGTCAACGCGACCAACCCGCACGAGAACGCCTGGGCGCAGTTCGAGCGCGCGGAGATAGACCGGGCCGGCTTCGACCTGAAGTTCCTCGAAGAGTCGACCGCGCTCGGCCATCCGGTGCGCGGCGCCGACGTGCTGCCGCTGCTCTCCGGCGACGTGCGCCCACGGATGGTCGAGGCGCTCCGGCTCTGCAAGGGCCGCTTCAAGGTCGGCTGCATCACCAACAACATGGCCCAGGGCCATGGGCCTGGCATGGCGGCCTCCGCCGAGGGCGCCTCGCGCTCGGCCGGGATCATGGCGATGTTCGACGTGATCGTGGAAAGCTCGAAGGTCGGCGTGCGCAAGCCCGACCCGCGCATCTACCACATCGCCTGCGAGCTGGTCGGCGTCGGCCCCGCCTCTTGCGTCTACCTCGACGACCTCGGGATCAACTGCAAGCCGGCCGCCGAGCTCGGGATGAAGGCGATCAAGGTGGTCAGCGAAGCGCAGGCGCTCGCCGACCTTGCCGCCGCGACCGGCCTTACGTTCCCGGAGTCGGTCCCCGCATGAGCCGGCCGGCGAAGATCGGCGCAGCCGCGGCGCTGGCCCAGCTCGACGGCTGGCGCGCCGTGGACGGCCGCGACGCCATCGCCAAGACATTCCGCTTCGCCGACTTCAACGCCGCCTTCGGCTGGATGACCCGCGTCGCGCTGATGGCCGACAAGCTCGACCATCACCCGGAGTGGTTCAACGTCTACGCCCGCGTCGAGGTGACCCTCGCCACCCACGACGCCGACGGCGTCACGGAGCTCGACGTGACGCTGGCGAGGTTCATGGACGCAGCGGCGGGGGGCTGATCCCAGCCGGCCCCCATCGTCGCGCTTGGCCCTGCGGTCTCGCCTGCGGCGCTTCCCCCTAGGTGCGGGGAAGAGCGGGAGACTCCTCCCCTCGCGAAGTGAGGGGAGGAGTCGCTGGCCAGGGCCCCGGATGTCAGTCCGGGGACAGGCGCGACGGAGGAGAGGAGTCCGAGACCCGCCCTCACGCCCCCTGGGTCACCGCATGGAGCCGGGCGTAGGCGCCGCCCTTGGCCACCAGCTCGCCGTGGCGGCCTTCCTCGACGATCCGGCCGCCTTCGAACACCAGGATCCGGTCGGCGCTGCGGATCGTCGAGA
>DATKMZ010000132.1:0-16149 GCA_035541575.1 Caulobacteraceae bacterium
TCCGAGGCGATCGACTTGATCCAGTCCACGGCGGCCTTGATCTTCGAGCTCTCGGCGGCCGAGACCTTCACCACGCCGTCGTCGTTGATGTCGACCTTGGCGCCGGTCTTCTCGACGATCTCGCGGATCACCTTGCCGCCCGAGCCGATCACTTCGCGGATCTTGTCGGTGGGGATGGTGAGCGTTTCGATCTTCGGGGCGTACTCGCCGATCTCCTCGCGGGCGCCGGTGATGGCCTTGGCCATCTCGCCCAGGATGTGCATGCGTCCGTCCTTCGCCTGGGCGAGCGCCTGCTTCATGATCGCCTCGGTGATGCCGGGGATCTTGATGTCCATCTGCAGCGAGGTGATGCCGTCGGCGGTGCCGGCGACCTTGAAGTCCATGTCGCCGAGGTGGTCCTCGTCGCCGAGGATGTCGGAGAGCACGGCGAAGCTGTCGGGCTCGAGGATGAGGCCCATCGCGATGCCGCTGACCGGCTTCTTGATCGGCACGCCCGCGTCCATCAGCGCCAGCGACGAGCCGCAGACCGTCGCCATCGACGACGAGCCGTTGGACTCCAGCACCTCGGAGACGATGCGCAGCGTGTAAGGGAACTCTTCCGCTGACGGCAGCATCGGCCGGATCGCCCGCCAGGCCAGCTTGCCATGACCGACGTCGCGGCGGCTCGGCGCGCCCATGCGGCCCGTCTCCCCGACCGAGAACGGCGGGAAGTTATAGTGCAGCATGAACTTCTCGTAGTACTTGCCCTCGAGGGCGTCGATCAGCTGCTCGTCGTCCCCCGTGCCGAGCGTGGTCACCACCAGCGCCTGGGTCTCGCCGCGAGTGAACAGCGCCGAGCCGTGGGCCCGGGGCAGCACGCCGACCTCGCAGACGATCGGACGCACCTTGTCGACCGGCCGCCCGTCGATACGCACCCCCGTGTCGAGGATGTTGCGCCGCACGACGTCGGCTTCCAGCTCCTTGAACACGTCGCCGAACTTGTTGGCGTCGATGCCGGCTGGGTTGGTTTCCGACTTGCCGAGCGCGGCCAGCGCCTTCTCGCGCGCCGCTTCGACGGCGTTGTGGCGCTCGCCCTTGGCGACGATCTTGAAGGCCGCCGCGAGGTCGGCGCCGATCAGCTTCTTGGCCTCGGCCTTCACCGCGTCGGTGTCGTCGACCGTGAAGTCGAACGGCTCCTTCGCCGAGTGCTCGGCCAGCTCGATGATCGCCTCGATCACCTGCTTGTTGGCGTCGAACGCGAACATGACGCCGCCGAGGACCTCCTCCTCGTTCAGCTCCTTGATCTCGGACTCGACCATCATCACCGCGTCGCTCGTCGAGGCGACGACGAGGTCCATGCGGGTGTCCTTCATCTGGTCGATGGTCGGATTGAGGACGTACTGGCCGTCGATGAAGCCGACGCGGGCCGCGCCGATGGGACCCATGAACGGCGCGCCGGAGATCACCAGCGCGGCGGACGAGGCGATCATGGCGACGATGTCGGGATCGTTCTCGAGGTCGTGGGCGAGTACGGTCGCCACCACCTGCACTTCGTTCTTGAAGCCCTTCACGAACAGCGGGCGGATCGGACGGTCGATCAGGCGGCTGGTCAGGGTCTCCTTCTGCGACGGCGCGCCTTCGCGGCGGGGGAAGGAGCCGGGGATCTTGCCGGCGGCGTAGAACTTCTCCTGGTAGTTCACGGTCAGCGGGAAGAAGTCCTGCCCCGCCTTGGCGCTCTTGGCGTAAACGGCGGTCGCCAGCACCATCGTCTCGCCGTAGGTCGCGAGAACCGCGCCGTCGGCCTGACGGGCCATGCGGCCGGTCTCGAGTGTCAGGCGACGGCCGCCCCACTCGATGGTCTTACGTTTGGTATCGAACATGATCGGTCTTTCTCTTCATCCCGAAGGCCCATTCCTTCGGGGGCGGACAGGGGCGGAACGGCGGTCTTGTTGCGGGTCCGGGAGTCCTCTCCATCGCGACAGGCGAAATGAGGACTGCCTTCCAGCCCTCGACGTGCGGTTGTGGACCCAACTCGGTCCGAACGCCAAAGCCGCCCGCCTGTCGGGGCAGCCGAAGCGGATGGGGTGATATTGGCGCCTTTGTCCGAAAACGCGAACGCGCAAATGGGCCTAACGACGCAGGCCCAACGTGCCGATGAGCGCCGTGTAGCGGGTCTCGTCGGACTTCTTCAGGTGATCGAGCAGCGACCGCCGCTGGGAGACCAGCTTCAGGAGGCCGCGGCGGGAGTGGTTGTCCTTCTTGTGGGTCTTGAAGTGCTCGGTGAGGTTCGCGATGCGCTCTGAGAGGATCGCCACCTGCACTTCGGCGGACCCGGTGTCCGCTTCGCCGCGGGCGTGGGTCCGGATGAGTTCAGCCTTGCGTTCGGCTGTTATCGACATCGGTCATCTCCGCTCAGGTGAGTTGAAAGACCCGCACGGGATTGAGCCGTCCCGCGCGCATCTCGCAGAGCGCCACGATCCTCTCGCCCTCGAATGCGGTGACGGTCCGCGAGCCTCCGGTGAGCCTCGCTTTCAACGCCTCCGCCTGCCGGGGAAGAAGGACGATCGCGCGTCCCTGCGTCAGCCGGAAGGCGTCTTCCTGGGTCACGGCCAGCGCCGGGATGTCGTCCAGCGCGGTCTCGACCGGAAGCAGGGCCTCCTGGCGGGCGCCCCTATGGCACAACTCTTCCAGCATTTCCAGGCCCATCGCCCGATCCTCGGTCATCGCGCCGACGGCCGTTCGCCGCAGCGACGCGACGTGAGCGCAGGCGCCGAGCCTCTCAGCGAGGTCGCGGACCAGCGCGCGGACGTAGGCGCCCTTGCCACAGCGCATCTCCAGTTCGATGTGATCGGCGTCCGGCTGGGCGGTGACGCGCAGCGCGTGGATCATCACCGGCCGCGGCTCCAGCGCCACCTCGACGCCTTCGCGTGCGAGGTCGTAGGCGCGCTCGCCGTCCACCTTCACCGCCGAGAACGCCGGCGGAACCTGCAGAATTTCGCCCGTGAACGCCGGCAGCGCCGCCTCGACCGCTGCGCGGGTCGGACGCACGTCGGACGTGGCCGTGACCTGGCCCTCGCGGTCGAAGCTGGCGGTCGAGCGGCCCCAGGCGATGGTGAAGCAGTAGGTCTTCGCCGCGTCCATCAGGAACGGCACGGTCTTGGTCGCCTCGCCGAGCGCGATCGGCAGGACGCCGCTCGCCAGCGGATCAAGCGTGCCGGCGTGTCCAGCCTTCTGCGCCCCGAACGCGCGGCGCACGCGCCCGACGGCCTGGGTCGAGGTCACGCCCACCGGCTTGTCGAGGCACACCCACCCCGACACCGCCTCCCCCTTCCGCCGCCGGGCCATCAGTCCTCGCGCTCGACGTCGGCGCGGATGCGGGGGTCGGCGAGCAGGCGGTCCATCTTCTCGGCGACGTCGAAGCTTTCGTCGTGGACGAACTTGAGGTCGGGCGTGAAGCGCATCTCGATCGCGCGGCCGAGCCGCCCGCGCAGGAACCGGGCGACGCGGTTCAGCCCGGCGGTCACCTCCGCGGCGTGCGCGCCGCCGAGCGGCTCGACGAAGCAGACCGCGTGCTTGAGGTCAGGGCTCATGCGCACCTCGGTGACGGTCACCGAGACGCCGGCCAGCGCCGGGTCCTCCAGGTCCTCCTCGCGCAGGATGTCGACCAGCGCGTGGCGCACCAGTTCGCCCGCGCGCAGCTGACGCTGGCTCGGCCCGGCGACGGCGCGGCGATGGGATTGGGGGTGGCGGGACATCCGGAAGGCTCGCATTGCCCGGGCGTCGGCTCGAACGGCGCTCGCGGGGAGGCGCGGCTTCTAAGACTCTCGCGGCGGCAAGTCCAGAGCGGCCTGCAGGTGCTGCCAGCGGGGCCGCGCGTCTGCTAAGGGTGCGGCATGACCACCCGCCACACCGCCGCCGAGATGGCGACCTGGCGCCGCGACGGCGTCGTGCTGATCGAGAACTTCTTCACGCGCGGCGAGGTCGCGGCCGTCACCGCCGACTTCGAAACGGTGTTCGACCGCAGCGGCGCCGACGAGGCGCTGGTGAAGACCAAGGACGGCGGGATCGGGCGGTTCCACCCGGCGCAGTTCAACGGCGTCGCGCCGGTGCCGCTCGACTGCTCGCCGGCGCTGAACCTGCTGGGCGTCCACCCCGCGCTGATCGCCTTCGCCCAGGAAGCGCTCGGAACGGGCGACGTGCACCTCTATCAGTGCCAGGCGTGGGCGAAGTTCACCGGCGACGCTGACTACGAGCAGCCGTTCCACTGCGACTACGTCAACCACACGCTGACGGGCCCGTCGGACGACGCGACCAAGAACTCGGTGACGTTCATCTGCCTCTTCAGCGACGTCACCGAGGCGCATGGGCCAACGCACTACGTGACGCGGCCGGACAGCCTGAAGATCGCCGGCCCGGAGGCGACGCTGACGGGCGACGCAGAGTTGCAGCGCAAGCTGGCGGCCCATGAGAAGTCGGCCGCCGGGCCGGCCGGCAGCCTTTTCGTCTACGGCATCGACATCTGGCACCGCGGCACCAACCTCACCGCGCCGGGCGGCCATCGCTACGTGATGACGGTCTGCTTCAAGAACGCCAAGGACAACTCCATCGCCTTTCACGCCTGGCAGCGGCATCACACCCAGCCCTGGCGCAACATCGTCGAGCACGCCACGCCGGAGCAGCTCGCCTGCTTCGGCGTCCAGCGCCCGGGTGACCCCTACTGGACCGATGTCACCCTCGCCCGCGCCCAGGCCCGCTACCCCGGCTGGGACCTCACGCCCTACCGCGCCGCGATGCCCTCAAAGCCCCGCGCGAAGGCGAAGGTCTAGCGCCAGCCCCGCCGGCAGCGTGTCGAGCACCGGGGTCACCGGCAGGCCTGCGGCGCTCAGCAGGTCGGCGGTGAAGTGGTTGCAGAGATGGAACAGGCTGAAGCCCTCGCGGCTGGCGAAGAAGGCCTCGTCGGGTTCCTTGCCCGGGACGTCGAGGACCTGCGGCGCGCCGCTTGAATTCACCCGCAGCGCCGCGCGGGCGCGGGACAGCAGGGCCCTCATTCCCGCGCTCGACAGCGGCAACCGGCGCACGCCCGTGCGCCAGACGACGTCGGGCCGGCCCCAGACGCCCTCGAGGTGCACCGTGGTCGGCCGGCCGCCGAGCAAGGCGCGCAGCCCGTCCGGGAGGCGATCCTGCCACGGCGTCGTCGCTTCGTAGAACCGGGCGTCGCCCCAGCCGATCATGATCCAGGGCCGGCCGCTCGCCCTGGCCGCCGCGACCGCGAGCGGGCCGCCGGCGGCGATGATGGCGTCGCGCTGGACGGCGACGTCGGTATGGAAGCCGTTGTCCACCAGGTAGGCGGGGACGACATCGCTCCCCTTCGGCGGCCAGAGCGCCGGATCGCCCGGTCGGGCGGTCGCCACCGTCATCAGCACGAGCAGCACGACGACGACCGCGGCGACGCCACCGCGCCGGCGGACGCCGTTCAGGGGAGCACCTGCTCGACGATCAGCCGCGCGCACTCGGCGGCCGAGAAGCGGCCGGTGTCGACCTCGAGGTCGTAGACCATGCCCTGGTGCACCAGCGGCGCCTGCATGCGGGCAAGGCCGATGACCCGGTCGCCGCGCGCCCGCTCGCGCTCGGCGGCGATGGCCGGATCGATGCGAACGCCGACCCAGAGCACGCCGACGCCGTCCAGCGCCGCGTTCCACGCGCGCTGATCCTCGCCGCCCCCGAACAGCACTTCGTCGAGCACGAGCCTCACGCCGGCCCGGGCCATCGCGCCCATGCCGCGTCGCCAGTCCGCCTCCATCGCCCGCCAGGCCGGCCCGGTGGTCACCGTCCCGCCCGGCGCGATCGTCAAGCCCTCCGGCGCGCCGTCGAGGCGCGGCGGCATGACGTTGATCAACGCGTCGACGCCGAACGTCAGCCAGGTGTCGGGCAGCAGGTTCTGCAGCGCCCGCGCCAGGCTGGTCTTGCCGGCGCTGGAGACGCCGTTGAGCACTATGACTCCCGTGGCCACGGCGTTAGCCGCGCCAGATCGGCTTGCCGGACCCCGGCAGCGCGAGCCGCGGCCACTTCTCGGTGACCGTCTCGACCACCGCCCGGTCCATGCGGATCTCGCGGCCCCAGTCGCGGTGGGTCTCGGGCGGCCACTTGTTGGTGGCGTCGAGGCCGATCTTGGAGCCCAGGCCGCTCTCGGGCGAGGCGAAGTCGAGGTAGTCGATCGGGGTCCCCTCGACGAGGGTGATGTCGCGGGCCGGGTCCATGCGGGTCGAGATCGCCCACATCACGTCCTTCCAGTCGCGCGCGTCGATGTCGTCGTCCACGACGATCACCCACTTGGTGTACATGAACTGGCGCAGATAGCTCCAGACGCCCATCATCACGCGCTTGGCGTGGCCGGGGTAGGCCTTCTTCATCGACACCACGGCGATACGGTAGCTGCAGCCCTCCGGCGGCAGCCAGAAGTCGACGATCTCCGGGAACTGGCCGCGCAGCAGCGGGACGAACACCTCGTTCAGCGCCTCGCCGAGCACCGACGGCTCGTCGGGCGGGCGGCCGGTGTGAGTGGTGAGGTAGATCGGATCGCGCCGCATGGTGATCGCGGTCACCTGGAAGACGGGGAACGGCTCGACGGCGTTGTAGTAGCCGGTGTGGTCGCCGTACGGCCCCTCGTCGGCATAGTCGTCCAGCAGCACTTCGCCCTCGATCACCACTTCCGCCTGCGACGGCACGAGCAGCGGCTGGGTCTTGGCGGCGACGAGCTCGACCGGCGCGCCGCGCAGCAGCCCCGCGAACTGGTATTCCGAAAGCGTGTCCGGGACCGGCGTCACGGCGGCCAGGATCGTCCCCGGATCGGCCCCGATCACCGCGCAGGCCGGCAAGGGCGCGCGTTTGCCGGCGTCCTTCCAGCGCCGGTGATGCTGCGCGCCGCCGCGGTGGGCGAGCCAGCGCATGATCGTGCGGTCGCGCCCGATCACCTGCATGCGGTAGATGCCGAGGTTGAAGTCATCCTCGCGGCGCCCGCCCGGCCCTTTCGTCACCACCAGCGGCCAGGTGATCAGCGGCGCGGGCTCGCCGGGCCAGCAGGTCTGCACCGGCAACCGGCCGAGATCGATCTCGTCGCCGGTCCAGACCACCTGCTGGACGGGCGCGCGCCCGACGGTCTTCGGCCGCATGTCCATCACCGTGCGGGCGAGCGGCAGGAGGTCGAGCGCCTCCCTCATGCCGCGCGGCGGCTCCGGGCTGCGCAGGAAGGCCAAGAGCTCGCCCACCTCGCGCAGGTCGGCGGCGGTCGAGCGCCCCTTGCCCTGCAGCGTCACGCCCATCGCCACGCGCTTCACTGTGCCGAAGAGGTTCGCCAGGCACGGGATCGGCGAGACCGACCCGTCCGTCATCACCGGTTGCTCGAACAGCACCGCCGGCCCGCCGGTCGCGAGGAGGCGTGTGCAGATCTCGGTGATCTCGAGCTCGGTCCTGACCGGCTCGCCCACCCGCACCAGCTCCCCCTCGGCCTCGAGGCGGGCGATGAAGTCTCTGAGACTCTTGTAGGCCACCTCGTCCCCGGCAGTCGCGCTTCCCCGCGAAGCGGTCTCTTCGAACCACGGAAAACACGAAACGACACGGAAAACATCGCTCGCCCGGCCCACCGTCCGCGCTTTTCGTGTTCTCCGTGGCTCCTGACGCCTCGCGCTGGCGCCGCGCTACGCCGCCGCGGGCTGGCCGATCTTGCGGGTGCCGGCGACGGCGGGCTTGTTGGGGTCGATCGTGAAGCGGACCGGCATATAGCTCCAGGTCGCGGTGATGAAGGTCGCCGGCAGGTGGTTACTGACCGTGAGGGTGGTGGCCCCGAAGGCGGCGACGTCGAGCGCGTGGAAGTGCGGCGGCCCGCGCCGGGCCTCCTTGATCTGGTACTCGAACTCCTCGGCGATCAGCGTCGGCGCGCCGTCCAGCAGGGCGAGCACACTGTTCTGCGCATGCAGCACGTCGACCCCGGCGATGTAGCCGGGGTTCTCGATCACCGCGTCGAGCGCGGTGCGGCCGGCCGCGTCGACCACCTTGGCCTCGACGCCGTAGTGGCGTTTCTTCAGCGACACGGTCGGCGCCACCGCGAGTCGCTTGCCGTAGCCGTTCTCGAGCCACGCTGAGACCTGCTCGTTGTCGGTGTAGCCGCCCAGCACGTAGCCCACGTAGTGGTTGGTCGCCCGGGCGTGCAGCCGCAGCTCGGCGGTGGTGAAGGGGCCGAACGGACTGTCGGCGTGGGCCCGCAGCGCCAGCGAGCAGTAGGTCGGGAACGGCGGATGCAGCGCCGCCGGCAGGGCGGCGATCGCGGCGTCCGAGAGCACCTCGAAGGTGAAGACGCAGACCTGCGCGTTCTCGAGGTCGATCCGGTCCTCGGCGAGCTGCTTGATCGTGGGCAGGCCGGCGGCGGTCGGCTTGTAGCCTCCGAAGATGGGCATGGCGCGCGCTCCTACTCGGCCGCGACCGGCGCCTTGGCGCGGGCCTCGGTCTTGAACGCGGGCATCACCTCCTTGGCGAAGAGACGCAGGGAATCGAGCACCTCCTGCTGCGGGACCGTCTCCAGCGCGTTGAGCAGGAAGTTGACGCAGTCCACGCCGGTCGACTCCCAGCCCTTGAGCACCTCGATGATGTGCTTGGGATCGCCCACCGCCATTCCGGGCGGCGCGCCCGGCGCTTCGCCCGGGATGGCCGACTGGCGGCGCACCTGCGGCAAGAGGCCGAAGCTGGCGTACGACGGCGAGGCGTAGACCTCGCGAGCCGAGACCAGCTGCGCGGCGGCGTAGCCGAACGTGCCGGCGAGCCTGAGGCCTGTCTGCTGGCCGATCTTGTTGTCCTCGTGACAGAACAAGAAATTGACCGTGGCGACCTGGTCGTTGACCGCGCCGGCCGGCTCGCAGTTGGCGATGATCTTGCGGTAGACCTTCACGCGCCGCTCCTGCTCGGCGAAGTCGTTGAAGGTCAGGCCCAGCGCGCCGATGCCGTGCTCAGCGGCGTCGATCTCGGTGCCGGGGCTGGTCACCGCCACCCACATCGGCGGGTGCGGCTTCTGGTAGGGCTTGGGGATCACCGCCCGCTCGGGCATCGAGAAGCAGACGCCGTCGTGGGCGTAGCGCTCGTTCATCCACATCTTCGGCAGCGCGCGGACGATCTCGGCCCAGGTGGCCTTGGTGAGGTCCGGATTGGCGCGGAAGCCGCCGAGCTCGGTCCAGGTGGCGCTGCGGCCGGTGCCGACGTCGAGCCGACCGTTCGAGACCAGGTCGAGCACCGCCGAGCGCTCGGCGATGCGGATCGGGTGGTTGATCTCGGGCACGCAGACGTTGATGCCGTGGCCGACGCGGATGCGCTCAGTCTTCGCCGCCACCGTCGCCAGGAAGATCTCCGGCGCCGAGCAGTGCGAATACTCCTCCAGGAAGTGATGCTCGACGGCCCAGACGTGGTCGAAGCCCAGCTGGTCGGCCAGCACGCACTGCTCGATGCAATTGGCGTAGACCTGCCGCTCGGTCTCCGGTCCCCAGGGCCGGGGCACGCTGATCTCGTAGAAGATGCCGAACTTCATCGGGTTCTCCCTCGCTCGCCCGCGTCTGGCCGAACGTTGCGACGCGAAACGCGCCGCTGGCAAGCGTTCCGCGAGGGGAACGGCCTTGTCACGAACGCGCGAGCGTTCCGCGCAGCGGAATGAAGTTGAACCACGGAAAGCACGGAAAACACGGACGCGCCGGCGCTGATCGGCGCTCGGTTTCCGCGCTTTCCGTGTTTTCCGTGGTTCCCGCCGGCTTTGCGCGCCCTATGGCTAACCTCAGCGGCCTCCACTACGTAGCCGCCCATGGCGCTGGCCAAGATCTGCGGACTTTCGACGCCGGAGACGGTGGCGGCGGCGTTGGAGGGCGGCGCGGCCTACCTCGGGTTCAATTTCTTCGAGAAGAGCCCGCGCCATGTGACGCCGCAGGCGGCCGCTCGGCTCGCGGCGCCGGCCCGCGGCAAGGCGCGTATCGTGGCCGTGACCGTCGATCCGTCCGACACGCTGCTGCGCGAGATCGCCGAGACGCTCCGGCCCGACTTCGTCCAGCTGCACGGCCATGAGACGCCCGCCCGGGTGCGAGAAGCGGCGATGCGGACCGGTGCGGGAACGATCAAGGTGATCGCGGTCGAGACCGACGACGACCTTCGGCGCCTCGCCGAGTTCGAGGCGGTGGCCGACCACCTGATGCTCGACACCAAGGCGCCGCCGGGCGCCGACCGCCCCGGCGGCCACGGCGTCGCGTTCGACTGGAGCCTCACCTACGGGCGCGCGTTCCTCCGGCCCTGGTTCCTGGCCGGCGGGCTCGACCCCTGGAACGTGACGGAGGCGGTGCGGCTCTCGGGCGCGCCGATCGTCGACGTTTCCTCTGGCGTGGAGCGCGGCGCCGGACTAAAGGACCCGGCTCTCATCGAGGCCTTCCTGCGGGCCGCGGCGCGCGCCTGAAGCCAATCGTGACCAAGCCCCTCATTTCCAACGACTATTCGGCTTATCCCGACGCCGCAGGGCGATTCGGCGACTATGGCGGCCGCTATGTCGCCGAGACCCTGATGCCCAATGTTCTGGCGCTGGAGACCGCCTGGCGCGAGGCGAAGGCCGATCCCGCCTACCAGGGCGAACTGGCCGCGGAGCTGAAGCACTACGTCGGCCGGCCGAGCCCCCTCTACTTCGCCCGCCGGCTCTCCGAGCACCACGGCGCGCGCATCTGGCTCAAGCGCGAGGAGCTGAACCACACCGGCTCGCACAAGATCAACAACTGCATGGGCCAGATCCTGCTCGCGATGCGGATGGGCAAGCGGCGGATCATCGCCGAGACCGGGGCCGGCCAGCACGGCGTCGCCACCGCCACCGTCTGCGCCCGCTACGGACTGCCGTGCGTGGTCTACATGGGCGCGGTCGACGTCGAGCGGCAGGCGCCCAACGTGCAGCGCATGCGCCTGCTGGGGGCAGAAGTGCGGCCGGTGACCAGCGGCTCGGCGACGCTCAAGGACGCCACCAACGAGGCGCTGCGAGACTGGGTGAGCAACCCCGACGACACGTTCTACATCATCGGCTCCGTGGTCGGGCCGCACCCCTACCCTGAGATGGTGCGCGACCTGCAGCGGGTGATCGGCGAGGAGGCGCGCGAGCAGATCCAGGCCGAGGAAGGCCGGCTGCCGGACGCGGCGGTGGCCTGCGTCGGCGGCGGCTCGAACGCGATCGGGCTCTTCCACCCGTTCCTCGACGACGACGTGAAGCTCTTTGGCGTCGAGGCCGCCGGACATGGTCTCGGCACGGCGGAGCACGCGGCGGCGATCAACGGCGGGCGCCCCGGCGTGCTGCACGGCAACCGCACCTACCTGCTGCAGGACCGCGCGGGTCAGATCGTCGAGGCGCACTCGATCTCGGCCGGCCTTGACTACCCCGGCATCGGCCCCGAGCACGCCTTCCTGCACGACGTCGGCCGGGTGACCTACCTGACCGCCACCGACGACGAGACGATCAGGGCGTTCCAACTGCTGGCGCGACTCGAGGGCATCCTGCCGGCGCTGGAATCGGCCCACGCGCTGGCGCGGCTGGACGTGGTGGCGAAGGACGTCGGCCCGGACGGCATCATCGTCCTCGGCCTCTCCGGCCGCGGCGACAAGGACCTGGCGAGCGTGGCGGCGCGGATGGGGGACGGGATTTGAGCGGCCGGGCTGTCCTGCGTCCTTCGAGACGCCCGCTGCGCGGGCTCCTCAGGATGACGAAGTTTCGTAAGCCGCACCGACTTCGTCCTGGTGAGGAGCGCCGACGGCGCGTCCCGAACCACGCACGATATCGGAGCGCGCTTTGACCGTCGCCCGTCTCGACGCCCGGTTCGCGGCGCTCAAGCGGCAGGGCCGCGCCGGATTCGTGGCCTACGTGATGGCCGGCGATCCGGACGCGGAGACCTCGCTGCGGGTGCTGCAGGGCCTGCCCACGGCCGGCGCCGACATCATCGAGCTCGGCTTTCCGTTCTCCGACCCCATGGCCGACGGCCCGGCGGTCCAGCGCGCGGCGCTGCGGGCGCTCGACCGCGGGATGACGCTCGCCGGCACGCTCGATCTCGCCCGCCGCTTCCGCGCCGGCGATGCGGAAACGCCGCTCGTGCTGATGGGCTACATGAACCCGATCCTCACGTTCGGCATCGAGGCCTTCGCCAAGGCCGCGGCCGAGGCCGGCGTCGACGGCGCGATCGTGGTCGACTGCCCGCCCGAGGAGGCCGATCCGCTGCTGGCGGCGTTCGATCCCACGGGCCTCGCTCTGATCCGGCTCGCGACGCCCACCACCGACGATGCGCGCCTGCCGACCGTGGTGCGGCGCACCTCCGGCTTTGTCTATTACGTCTCGGTGGCTGGCGTGACCGGGGTGAAGGCGGCCGACGCCAGCGCCGTCGCGCCGGCCGTGCAGCGGGTGCGCGCCGCCTCAGGCCTGCCGGTGGCCGTGGGCTTCGGCATTCGCACGCCCGACCAGGCGGCGGCCGTGGCGCGGGTGGCGGACGCCGCGGTGGTCGGCTCGGCGCTTGTCGACGCGGTCGCCGACGCGGTCGCACAGAACCGTGATCCTGTCGCAAAAGTTTTGGAAACCGCGGGGACGCTGGGTAAGGCTGTGCGATCCGCGCGCGCAGGCGGATCGTAGCAGCATGGCTGTGGTCCGATCCGTCACTCTTAGGAATCGGCGCGGCGACAGCCGCGCAGCGGGGGCAATGTAGAGCTCGGCATGGCTTTGGCTGACGACAAGCGCAACAGGCCCATCCGAAATCCGGCGACGCCGGCGAACCGCGAGCGCGGCGGCTGGCTGGCCAAGATCGCCCCCGGCGTCCACAAGCTGGTGGCCCGGCGCGAGACGCCCGAGAACCTCTGGGTCAAATGTCCCGACACCGGGGAGATGATCTACCGGCCCGACCTCGAGGCCGCGCAGTGGGTCACGCCGGCCGGCCGGCACATGCGCATCAGCCCGGACCTCCGGTTCGCGTACACCTTCGACGAGGGACGCTACCGCGAGCTGCCGCAGCCGAAGACGCCCGACGATCCGCTGAACTTCACCTACAGCAAGCCCTACAAGGAAAGCCTGGTTGCGGCTCGCAAGTCGACCGGCGACCAGGACTCGATGAGCGCGGCGGTGGGCGAGATCGGCGGGCTGACCACCGTGGCGCTGGCGCACAACTTCTCGTTCGTTGGCGGCTCGCTGGGCACGGCGGCCGGAGAGATGTTCCTCTCCGCGGCCGAGGAGGCGCTGAGACTCGAAGCGCCGCTGGTGATCTTCACCGCCTCGGGCGGGATGCGCATGCAGGAGGGCATGCTCTCGCTGATGCAGATGGCCAGAGCCACCGTCGCGATCCAGAGGCTGCGCGAGGCTCGCCTGCCGTACGTTGTGGTGATGACAGACCCCTCGACCGCCGGCGTCCTGGCCTCCTACGCCATGCTGGGCGACGTGCACCTGGCCGAGCCCGGCGCGCTGATCGGCTTCACCGGCCGGCGGGTGATCGAGCAGACCATCCGCGAGACCCTGCCGGCGGGGTTCCAGACCGCCGAGTTCCAGGTCGAGCACGGCATGGTCGACCGCGTCGTGCACCGCAAGGAGCTGCCCAAGGTGCTGGGCTCGATCCTGCAGACGCTGATGATGGGGCGCGCCCGCCTTTCCGCCGCCTGACGTTCCGCCCATGACCAAGCTGGACCACGACGCCCTGAGGGCGTCGGACGTCACGATCGCGCGCCTGCGCGCGCTGCACCCGCCGCTGATCGACCTCTCGACCGGGCGGGTGAAGCGCCTCTTGGCCGCGCTCGGGAACCCGCACCTCAGGATGGGTCCGGTGATCCATGTCGCCGGCACCAACGGCAAGGGCTCGACCTGCGCCTACCTGCGCGCGATCGGCGAGGCGGCCGGGCTGAAGGTGCACGTCACCGCCTCGCCGCACCTGGTCCGCTTCGCCGAGCGCATCCGTATCGCCGGCCAGATCATCAGCGAGGCTGAGCTTGCGGTCCGGATCGACGAGGTCGAGGCGGCCAACGCGGACCACCCGATCAGCTTCTTCGAGATCACCCAGGCGCTCGCATTCCACGCCTTCGCCCAGGACCCGGCCGACCTCGTGGTGGTCGAAGTCGGCCTCGGCGGCCGCTTCGACGGCACCAACGTGTTCGACCATCCCGCCGTCACCGTCATCACGCCGGTCGATTACGACCACCTCGAGACGCTCGGCCCCGAGCTGCACAAGATCGCCTGGGAGAAGGCCGGGATCATCAAGCCCGGCCGGCCGCTCGTCCTCGCCCGCCAGCTGGACGAGGCGCTGGCGGTGATCGAGCGCGAGGCCGAGACGCTCGGCGCGCCGGTGACGCTGATGGGCCGCGACTTCGACGCCTACGAGCAGCACGGACGGCTCGTCGTGCAACTCGAAGACCGGCTGCTCGACCTGCCGCCGCCGGCCCTCTTTGGCGGCCACCAGTTCGCCAACGCCGGCCTCGCGGTCGCGGCGATCGAGGCGTTCGGCGACCCGCGCATCGACGAGGCGGCGATCGCGCGAGGGATCGCCGGCGCGTCATGGCCGGGCCGTTTCCAGGCGCTGACCAAGGGCCCGCTCGCCGAGCTGGCGAGGCCTCGGGGGGCCGATCTCTGGCTCGACGGCGCGCACAATCCGCACGCGGGCGCGGCGCTGGCCGAGGCCGCCGGCCGGCTCGCGCGACGCGACGGTCGGCCGGTCGTGCTGATCGTGGGCATGCTCGGCCGCAAGGACGCCACGGGGTTCTTCCCGCACTTCGCCCCGCTCGGCCCTCGCGTCTTCACCACCGCCTTCGAGTCGCCGAACGCCACGCCGCCCGAAGATCTCGCCGCCGCCGCGTGCGCCGCCGGGCTCAAGGCAGAGTCGGTCGACGGCGTGACCGCCGCGCTCGAACGCGCCCTCGCGGGGCCGGGCCCGGCCCCGCACGTGATCATCTGCGGCTCGCTCCACTTCGTCGGCGACGTGCTGGCGATGAGCCCGGAGACCTGGCCGACGTAATGCATCGCCCTCTCTCATCCCGGAGGACGCGAAGCGGCCGTCCGGGACCTACCTTTCACCGCCGGCGGCGTGTGAGAAGTCGAGGGCCTCAGGCCGCCGCAGCGACGCCGGTCTCGGCGAGCCACTCCAGGATCTTCGCCTTCGGCATCGCGCCGACCTTCATCGAGGCCATGTGGCCGTCCTTGAACAGCATCATGGTCGGGATGCCGCGCACGCCGTAGCGCGAAGGCGTGGTCGGGCTCTCTTCGATGTTGACCTTGGCGATGGTCACGTGGCCGGCGAGTTCCTCGGAGATCTGGTCGAGGGCCGGGGCGATCTGCTTGCAGGGGCCGCACCACTCGGCCCAGAAGTCCACCAGCACGGGGCCATCGGCCTTCAGCACGTCACGTTCGAACGTCTCGTCGGTGACCGGAACGGTGCTCATTCGATCAACTCCCATGGGCGCTTAGAGTCAGGGCGCGCCCTTCCAGGCACGCCCATGTAAGCGCAACGCGCGGAACATCAACCCGATCCGCCCATCTCGTCCAGGGCGCGGCGCATGAGATTTTCTGGGACGGGCATGAGGCTTGGTCCATCGGTCCAGATCAGCGCCGCCTCGACCGCGCGGCCCGGAAAGACGTCGCGCAGCAGCGCCCAATAGACCGCCATCTGCCGCACATAAGCCGGGTCGGCCGCCTCGATCGCGGCTGGCGCGGGCCGGTTGGTCTTGAAGTCGGCGACCAGCACGCGGCGTTCCTCGACCAGCAGCCGGTCGACCCGGCCGGACACCGCGAGCGCCGGCGGAAGGCCGGGCGCGGCGCCCGCCAGCGCCACTTCGGCCCTGGAGCCTGGACCGAAGACGTCCGCGAAACGGGCGTCCTCCAGCACCGCGAAAGCCGCGTCGGCCATCTCCGCGCGCTGGGCTTCGGTGAGGTCGAGCTCCCGCGCCAGCAACCGCGCGGCCGCGCCCCGGCGTTCCACCGGCGCGACGTCGGGCAGGAACTGGAGCAGCCGGTGGATGATTTCTCCGCGACGATAGCGACCGAGGCCGCCGCTGCGGGCGAGCGGGGATACCGCCGGCGCGCGCGCCTCCTCCCCCAGCTGCGAGGGCGCCGCCCAGCGCGCGGCGGCCGGCTCGGCCGGGGCCAGCCGCTGCGTCCACCGCGGC
>DATKMZ010000133.1:0-3092 GCA_035541575.1 Caulobacteraceae bacterium
TGACTCATGCGGGCTCTTCCCACCGTCGCCGCCGCGCGCCTGAGAGATGCTGCAAGGGTTGGCCTCCCGGGTGCGCCCGATGCGCCCTGCTAAAGGTGGCCGACCGATGATTTCAAGCTCTGAATGGCCTGGGGCGGCAGGCCGCCGAAATAGATCGGCCGGCGCGTCGGCGTCTCGTAAGGCGCGCCGCGAATCCGCAGGTATTCCTCCTGGAACAGCTGCTGCGGCGGATCCGGGCTGTTGGTCGCGATCCCGCCGTGCACCTGGTGGAACGTCGCCTCGCCGAGCAGCATGATCAGCTCGCCCGTGGGATCGGCGCAGACCCGCCGCCACATGTCGAGGTTGGCGTAGCCGCCGCCGGGCGTCACGAAACGTTCGTCGAATCCACCCAGTTCGAGCCAATGTTCGCGTCGCAGGAACACGGCGTTGCTCTCGGCGGGAACCTTGAACCAGCCGCCGGCCGACGAACCCGCGAGCGCGGAGATGTCGAACAGGCGGTAGCCGTCGTCCTCCCAGCCGCTGCGGGCCAGCAGGTCGTCCTCGACCCCCTGGTCGTAGCCATGCTTGACGGACTCCATCTGAACGTCTGGGCCGAGGTGGAAGGCGATGGTGCCGATGACCGGCCGCTCGTGCAGCCGCGAGGCCTGGCGGGCCCGGGCAAGCAGGCCGGGCGAAGCCATCCGGGCGCCGTCGATCCAGACGCCGACCAGATCGCCCCGCGCCATCTGGAGCCCGAGGTTGATCGCGGGAACCGGGCTGCACGTGGGATCGCCCATGCGGCGCGTGACAACGTTGGAGGCGAGCCGAGCAAGCGCGGCCTCGTCGAACGGCTGGGTCGAGCCATTGTCGATGACGACGATCTCGTACTCGGACGCGTCGATCCCGCGCTGCATCGCCGCAGAGAGCGAGCGGATCGTCCGCGGCAGCTCGCGCGCCATGTTGTAGGAGATGACGACGACGGACAGGCTTGGCAGCGGTGTCCCCCTGTTTCGGTTGCCGCACGGCCGACCGGGGGTTCATACGGCCGGCGCGTCGGTATGCGCGACAAGAATCGGGGCCTGGGTGTTCACATGACCTATTCCGAGCGGGCGGCGCTCGCCGGGCTCCTGGCCGATCAGGACGTGGCGCTGCACGATCCGCGGGTCGCCTCGGCGCCCAACCGCCAGGGCCTGCGACAGCGCACCGGGGCCCTGCTGGAAGCCGCGTTCCTCGACCTCTGCGAGGCGCTCGCCCCGCACCTGTCCGTGGAGATCGGCGCGCACGAAGCCAGCTTCTCGGAGCGTCTCAAAGGGCGGCTGCCCGAGCTCAGCGCCATCGCCTTCGAGGCCAATCCGCTGGTCCACGCCGCCCACGCCGAGCGGCTGCGCGCGATCGGCGTAGACTATCGCCATTGCGCGATCACGCGGCGCGCGGGGCCGGTCGAGCTGCACGTGCCGGTCAGCCTTCTGGGGACGGCGCTGGACCGCGTCAGCGAGATCGGCAGCCTCGCGCGGCGCACGCTCGAGGTCTTCGAATACGAGGCGTTTACGGCGCCGGGCGCCGCGCTCGACGAGGTCGTCGCCTGCGGCGCCGGGGAGCGGGCCGTCGCCTGGGTCGACGCCGAAGGCGCACAGAAGGAGGTCGTCGACGGCGGGCAGACGTTCTTCGGTCAGGTCCTGGCGCTCTATGTCGAGCTCGAGCGCGAAGTCGTCTGGCGGGACCAGCTCTGCGACCGCGAGATCGAGGCCGAGCTGGCGAAGTACGCCCTGGCGCCCGCGCTGCGCGACAACCTGGCGTCGGGGCAATACAACGCCGTGTTCGTTCGCGACGCGCCGGGGGTTCTGGCGCAAGCTCTGCCCGTCGCCGATCGCTACGCCGCCGACCTGCGGCGCCTGCTGGACGCCTGAATCCTGGGCCTGGGCGAGGTCGACGAATGGATCCCGAAGACGCGCTCGCCGCCGACCTGGATCGCATCGCGGCCTGGCTGCGCCAGCGGGCGCAGCTGTTCGATCCCGACTGGATGCGGCGCAGCCTGGAAGGCTCTGGCCGGCGCGTGACCTGCGAGCCGGAGTCGCCGGACGTCGTAACGCTGATCGAGGGGGCGCTGCGCGACACGGCGCCTTATTCGGTCATCCGGCTGGGCGACGGCGAGGCGAACCTCATGACGTTCGCCCGTACAGATTGCCCGACTCCGGCGCTGGCCCGGTGGGCGGCCGAGGCGTTGGTCAGGGCCCAGGCCGACGCGTTCGAGCCGACCGCCGCACCGCTTGCGGAAGTCGGTCGGGCCATCGCGGCCTCGGCGCAGACGGCGGACATCGTCGGCGTGCTCGGGCTCTGGGTCCCCACGCCTCCGCGGCCGGAGGATCTGCTGCAATACCTGGGCATGGATCCCCGCGGCATGAGCGGCCAGCTCTGGGGACGGGAGATCGCGCTGGAGCTGGACCGCGAGCTGCCGCCGTCCGTCGCATTCGCGTCTGCGCATCTCTACGTGGCGGTGCTGGCGGGGCTCGAGCGTCTGGTCGGCGCCGCCCGCCGGGTGGTCTGCGTGACCGGGCGCGACGCCGCCGTCATCGCCCTGCGGACCCGCTTCTCCGGCGCGCAGGTCTCCCAGGTCGCTGTCGGGACCTCCCGCGACGAAGCAGCGCCGCTGCCGGCCACGCCGAGCTTCCTCGATCGGACACGGGCGCGCCTCGACGCCGGCCCTGGCGTCCTGCATCTCGTGGGCGCCGGCCCCTGGTCGGAAATCTACTGCGACTGGATCAAGCGCGAGGGCGGGGTGGCCGTCGACATCGGCTCTGGGTTCGACCTCCTGGCGGGCCTTGAGACGCGACCCATCCACCCCTACCTCGCGGCGCGATCTGCCGGCGGCGCATGAGGGAACGCGCTTGGCAGCGCCGCCTGGCCGCCGCACTGTCGGGCGCGCGCCGAACGGGGCGCGTTCCGAGGACCGTTGCGTCGATGCGCGGGGCGACATTCCTGAGCGCCGGAGGGCGAACCGCGCGGCGCACCGCCGGCTTCTCCCTGATCGAGGCGCTCGTCGTGCTGCTGGTGGCCGGCATGGCGCTGATGCTGGTGTTTGCGATCGGGGGGCAGTCGGCGCGCACCGGCTTTGC
>DATKMZ010000134.1:0-20257 GCA_035541575.1 Caulobacteraceae bacterium
GCCTCTACCCGGAGCCGAACATGTTCGGCAGGGGCTCGAAGGAGGTCGCGGTGATCGAGATGTGGACGCGCCGCGCCGAGCATCTCGCCGCCGTGCCGCTGATGCTGGCCGTGCGCCACGGCCATCCGGCGCTCGCGGCGCTGGAGACCCAGGTGCCCGAGGTGGCCGCCAACAACCGCCAGCAGGCCGACCGCTCGCTGAAGCTGTTCGACCGGCGCCTCGCCGAGAGCCCTTGGATCGCCGCCGACCGGATCACCATCGCCGACGGCGTGCTCTTCGTCGGCATGGAGTTCGCGCGCCTCGTACGGTTCCAGGTGCCCGAGGACCTGCCGCACCTGGCGAAGTGGCAGGCGGCCATGCGAGAACGGGCTTCGGCCAAGGCGGGAACCTGAGGGGGAACGGGTGAGGGCCCTTGCGATCTCTTTGACGCTCGTCGCCGCGCCCGCGCTCGCCGACCCGCCGCCAGCGCAGCCGGCCGCCGCGCCCGCGGCGACCCCGGGCTCGACCCAGGAGACGGTGATTATCGGCCCCACCGGCAAGCGCCTCGTCGTTACGCCGCAGGTGCTCGAGGGTCTCGACCGCGCCGAGGCGACGATGATCAACCACGGCGCGGCGCACACCTACGAGGGCGTGCGTCTGACCGAGCTGCTGCGGCTGGTGGACGCCCCGACCGGCGCGCGGATCCACGCCGCCGCCGACCGCGACTACTTGGTGGTGACGGGCGGCGACGGCTTCCGCGCGGTGCTCTCGCTGGCCGAGACCGACCGCAGCGTGCAGCAACACGCCGTGATCCTGGCCGACCGGATGGACGACGCCCCGCTCACCGCTCACGACGCGCCCTACCGCATCGTCGTCGACGGCGACCAGAAACCCGCTCGCAGCGTGTATGCGGTGACGAAGATCGAGGTCAGGGTGCTGCCCTGAGCGACCTTCCCCTTCACTGTCCTCCCGAAAGGCGCGAAGCGGCTGTCCGGGATCTACTTGCGCCGCCGTCCCGAGGAGATCCCGGACGACTCCGCAGCGCGGGTCTCCGGGACGACAACCGTGAGGATGGCGTGGGGGCGTTCGTGAGGTTCGTGGTCAGGTGAACTACGCGCCAGCTTCGGCGCGGGAGCGCGGAGAGGGGAGCATCTCCGCCACCAGCTCCATCGACCTGATCCGCGACGGCAGCGTCGGGCCGGCGCCCAGGACGAAGAGCTCATCCGCGCCGGTGTGCGCGGCCTTCTCGGCGAGGTAGGCGCGCACAGCCGCACCGTCGCCGCGGAACCGGCGAATGAAGCGCTCCTCGTCGGGTCGCTCGCCCGGGCGGCTGGGCGGGCGTGGGATCAGCGCGGCGAGGCGTTCGGCCTCCTCGGTGGTGTCGGCGGCGAGCGCGATGGTCGCCACGCCCGCGAGCGGCTCGGCGCGATAGACCGACGGCTGGAACGCCTCGCGGTACGCCGCCACCGCCGGCGCGCCATCACTGCGGGCGATGAATTCGGCGAACACCATGCCCACCCCTGCGAGGCCGGCGAACCGGGCCGAGTCGACCGACGAGCAGAGCAGGAAGAGGTCGGGGTGCGAGGGGCCGGCGGGGCTCGCCTTGACGTTCTGGAACGGGTGCGGCGACGGGAACGGCTCGACGCCAGCCGCGTCCAGCAGCCAGGCCGAAAGCAGCGCGAACAGCTGCGGGAACACGTCCGAGGTCGAGGAGCCGAGCGCCCGGCCGGTGATGCCGTCGGCGCCGAGCGCGCGGCCGAGGCCGAGGTCGATCCGCCCCGGCGCCAGCGCCTCGAGTTGCATGAACGTCTCGGCCACCTTCAGCGGCGAATAGTTCGGCAGCATCACCCCGCCAGAGCCCAGACGGATGGTCGAGGTGACCTGGGTCAGCGCCGCCAGCATCACCTCGGGCGAGGCGCTGGAGAGGTGCGGGATCGAGTGGTGCTCGGCCACCCAGAACCGCTTGAAGCCCAGCCGCTCGGCCGCCCGCGCGACCTCGAGCGTGTCGCGAATCCCCTGCGCCTGCGGGCCGTCCAGCGGCTTTGGGGAGAGATCGAGGATCGAGAGCGCGGCCATGAGCGCCGATATGGCCGCGCCTGAGCCCCGCGCCAAGCGTGCGCAACGCCGCCGCCAGGTGACGGCGCGGCGATTTTGCCGCCTACTGCCGTGCAGGGGGCGAGGGCGGCGATGCGGCGCACGACATCCAGCAACCGGTTGGCGCGATCGCTTGTGGCTTTGGCCGCCTTCGGGCTCGCCGCCTGCGCGGAGCGGCAGCACGCGCTGACCTACCGGCTCACTGTCACCGTCAGCGACAACGGCCGACAGATCTCCGGATCGACGGTCCGCGGCGAGGACTGGGTCCCGTCCCAGATCGGCGGCGACAACGTGCCTCTGATGCACGAGACCCGCGGCGACGCCATCGTGCTGCCCGTCCGCGGCCGGCTGCTGGTCGTGACGCTCGCCGGCTGGGACAAGCCGCAGTGCACAGGCCCCCGTGACGCGCAAGGCTGCACCAGGCGCGGCGATTGGAGCCCGCAGGCGCCCAAGACCGAGACCGTCGGCGCGCGCGAGGCCTGGTCTTGGCGGGCGCCGGCCGGTCCGGACGGCCGCGCCAGCCTGGCTGTCGGCCAGCTGCCGGTCCTCGTCACGTTCGACGGCGCGCCGTCGCTGGCGAGCGTCAGGGTCGTTGACGCCGCGCACCTCGACGCGGTGTTCGGGCCTGGCGTCAGCGTGCAGGCGGCGACCGTGGAAGCGACGACGGGTCCGGTCACCCGCGCCGCCGCGTCGGCGTTGCCGTTCCTCGCGCAATCACCGTCGGGGATGCAGTCCTGCTGGCTCGCCGACGAGCCGCCGAAGCAGCTCTCGCCCGGCGAAGAGGTCAAGAACCCCGACCTCGGCGACTGCGTCTGGAACAGCCTCTTCACCGAGTGAGGCGGCGCGACTCCAGATCGTCGGTCGGGCGACTACTTGCGGCGGATCTTCTTGATGATCGCCGAGAAGTTCAGGATCGGCCGGCCGCTCGCGGAGACGAGGCCGCGGACGAACACCATCGAGCCCCCGGCGCGCACCACCTGGCCGCGCGCCTCGATCATCTCGCCCTCCTGGGCGGCGTCGACGAACTCGGCGTTCAGCGAGGCGGTCACCGAACCCACGCCCTCGAGCTCTTTGTCGGCGATCATGAAGATCGCGTAGTCGGCGAAGGTGACCATGCACCCGCCGTGCATGGCGCCGCCGCCGTTCATGTGCTTCCGCTCGGCGCGGAAGGCGCAGACCATCTCGCCGCTGGCCGGATCGCGCCGCGCGTAGAACGGTCCGGTCAGGTTCTCGAACGGGTCGGTGTCATAGCGCCCCCACCCGACCCATTCGCCGCTCAAGACCGGTTGCGGTTTCCAGGGATTCTGCGCGTCGCCGCCGTCCATGCCGTCTCACGCTCACACGAAGTTGGAGGGAATCCTGGCTCATAAGCACAGCCGCGCGCCTTTGCGGAAGGGACTAGACGGTCGCGGCGGCGCTTCTGATGGGGCTGTGGAGTAGCGCCGGCGCTCGCAGGCCGGAATCCAGGCTTTCTGTGGCGCGCGGAGCGCTCTTCGATAAAAGACCAGGATCCTCGCATCCGCGGGGAGGCGCGAGAACAGGGGCGAGCCATGCCACTCGATGTCGACACCCGCACGCAGCTGATCGACGGGGTGCGGCGGTTCGTGACCGAGCGGCTGCGGCCGCTCGAGGCGCAGGTGGCCGAGAACGACGCCGTGCCGGACGACGTGATCGACGAGATGAAGGGCCTTGGCCTCTTCGGCCTCTCGATCCCCGAGGAATACGGCGGGCTCGACCTTTCGATGGAGGACGAGTGCCTCGTCGCGGTCGAGCTCGGCCGCACCAGCCCGGCCTTTCGCTCCGCCTTCGGCACCAACGTCGGCATCGGCAGCCAGGGGCTGGTGATGTTCGGCACGCCCGAGCAGAAGGCCCGGTGGCTGCCCGGCATCGCGTCGGGCGAGGTCGTCACCTCGTTCGCGCTGACCGAGCCCGAGGCCGGCTCCGACTCCGCCGCCGTGCAGACGCGGGCGACCCGCGATGGCGACGCCTACGTGCTCAACGGCATGAAGCGGTTCATCACCAACGCCAACAAGGCAAGCCTCTTCACGGTGATGACGCGGTCCGATCCCAACAAGAAAGGCGCGGCTGGCGTCACCGCCTTGCTGGTGCCGCGCGACCTGCCGGGGCTCTCCGTCGGCAAGCCCGAGAAGAAGATGGGCCAGCAGGGGGCTCACATCTGCGATGTGATCTTCGACAACGTCCGTGTGCCCATAGACAACCGTCTGGGGGCGGAAGGTGACGGATTCAAGGTGGCGATGCAGGTGCTCGACCGCGGCCGCCTGCATATCTCCGCCGTCTGCGTCGGCGTCGCCGAGCGGCTGATCGCAGACTGCGTCGCCTACGCCTCCGAGCGCAAGCAGTTCGGCCAGCCGATCAGTGGCTTCCAGCTGGTGCAGGGCATGATCGCCGATAGTAAGACCGAGGCGATGGCCGCCAAGGCGCTGACGATGGAGACCGCCCGCAAGCGCGACGCCGGCGAGAACGTCACGCTCGAGGCCGCGGCGGCCAAGTACTTCGCCTCCGAGATGGTGGGCCGCGTCGCCGACCGTGCGGTGCAGATCTTCGGCGGATCGGGCTACGTCGCCGACCACGGCATCGAGCGGTTCTATCGCGACGTGCGGATCTTCCGCATCTACGAGGGCACCAGCCAGATCCAGCAGGTGGTGATCGCCCGCGAGACCCTGAAGCGCGGCGGCTAGTACTGGCCGTGTAGTCTGAGCCCGATCACCTCTGCGGGGCCACGGTCGCGGTCGTAGGCGGGGTTGACGATCGTCTGGCTGTCGAGGGTCAGGTGGACGCCCTTGACCACGCCGAGGCTATAGTAGGCCTCGACAATCGTCTCCGCGCCGGGGTGCGGCAGGCGCCCGTCGCCGACCAGGATGCCGAGTCCGCCGGCGGCGAGGTAGGCCTCGTGGGCTTTCGATATGCCGTTGACGATGACGGCCAGAGCCGCCGTGTCGTCCTTGCGGCCCCAGCGCGATCCGTCGATCTGGCCGCCGCCGGCCACGGTGCGGTCGATGTCGGTGTACTCGTAGGACTCGTACTGGCCCTGATCGGCGCCGGCGCGCAGGAAGAGGCCGCCGTGGTCGCTGACGGGCTGTTCGACATTGAGGGCGATGCCGAGGCGGGTACGGTAGTGGCGCACGAGGCCGGTGTCCGGCGTGGACGCGGTCAGCGCCGCAAGGCGCACGGCGTCGTCGAAGCGTCCCATCCGGCCGCGCGTCGCGAAGCCGAGCAGCTTAATCTTGCCTGGCCGGCCGCCGAGCCAGGTCTGGTCGTACTCGACCTCCTCGTCGAGCTGGAACTGCTTGTAGACGCCACCGGTCAGCACCGGGCTGTTGGGCACGTCCGAGAGGTCCATCGCGGCCGCGCGAAAAACCCACGGCCCTTCGTAAAGCTCCGCCGCAACGCCGTACGAGAAGCCCCAGGCATCGGCGGCGTAGTCCCACGAGCCGGTGTCAATCAGCGCCCAGTTCAAGAAGTCGTTCTTGGGGTCGTGCGCGTAGGCGTTGTCGTCCATGACGTCGGTCAGGCTGAACTTGCCCGCGGTGATGACGATGCGGTTCCTGGTCGTGTGCTCGCCGAGCTCGAACAGGTCAGGATCGAGGTCCTGCTCGCCGCCGCCTAAGTCGAAGGTCTGTCGCAGGAAGCCGCGCTGCGGGCGGAAGTAGGGCGAGTTGTGGCCCACCTTCGCGCCCTCGCCGTTGACGAAGCCGGCCGCGCCCAGCGTGTTGCTCGGTGCGAAACCCTGGTTTAAGTCGAGGTCGAACCAGATCTGGCCGCCGGACCAGGGCCGGACGCCCACGATCAGCGAAGCGTCCACCGTGTTGGCTGTCTCCTCGCCGCCCTTCAGGCTGTTCGCCCCCTCAAACGGAGATCGAAACGCCGGATGGTACTGGAAGACGTCGGTCGCCTGGACGTGCACGGCCCAGCTCTTCTCGGGCTCGGCGGGCTTCGCCTGGCTGTCCGCAGTCGCGGGGTCAGCGCATGCGACGGAAGCGGTCGCGAGCGCGAGGGCCGCGAGGCGCTGCGCGAACGGCTTCACATCGAGTCTCCCCGGCCCGCGAACAAGCGGGGCAGGTAGAGCCTAGGGACGACCTCCGTTGCAAGCCGGAGGTGGAAAAAATACGCCGGAATCAGGAAACCCCGGTCTCGATCGCCAGCCTGACGAGATCGGCGGTGCGGGCGACGCCGAGCTTGGACTTGATCTGGGTGCAGGTGTTGGCGATCGTCTTGTACGAGGCGCCGAGCGCTTCGGCGATCTCCGCCAGGCTCGCGCCGGCGCCCAGCAGCCGCATGATCTCGAGCTCGCGCGCGCTCAGCGCGTCCAGCGTCTCGTCGCCGTCGCCCAGCGCCAACGCCTGAGCGATCTCGGCCTCGACATAGCGGCCGCCGGCGCCGACGCGGCGCACGGCGCT
Source organism: Caulobacteraceae bacterium (assembly GCA_035541575.1). Lineage (GTDB taxonomy): Bacteria > Pseudomonadota > Alphaproteobacteria > Caulobacterales > Caulobacteraceae > Acaudatibacter. Next base: position 6,492 of record DATKMZ010000134.1, read on the forward strand.
CAGCAACTCCTCGGGGGCGGCGTTCTTGCTGACGTAGCCGTGAGCGCCCGCCTCGAGCGAACGGCGCGCGTAGAGCGGCTCGGCGTGCATCGAGAGCACCAGGATGCGACCGCAGTCGGCCTGGGCCAGGCGCCGTAACAGCTCGAGCCCGCCGAGTCCCGGCAGGTTGAGGTCGAGGATGATGACCGCAGGACGGAAGCTGCGCGCGGCCGCCAGCGCCTCGCGGCCGCTCGCGGCCATCCGGATCTCGTGGGCGCCGTCCGCGGCCAGCAGCCGCGCCAGGCCGTCGCGGACGATCGCGTGGTCGTCGACGACGAGGATCCTCATGCCGCCTCGTCCCGCGCCGCGGCGAGCGGCAGCACGGCGGCGACGCGCCAGCCGCCGCCTTGGGGGGTTGGTCCGGCCTCGAGCGCCCCGCCGGCCGCCGCGACACGCTCGGACATGCCGGTCAGGCCGAAGCCCGGCGCGCCAACGCCTGCGTCCGCGCCGTCGTTGATCACCTCGAGTCGGACCACAGCGTCCGTACGTTCGATCGTGATGCCGATCCGGCGTGGGCGGGCGTGACGGACGGCGTTGCTGAGGCTTTCCTGCACGAGGCGATAGACCGTCTCCTGGACGGACTCTGGCAGGCCCGCGTCGTCCGCGAGCCGCGTGTCGAAGACGACTTCCGGCCGCCGCGCCCGCCAGAAGCCGACGAGGTCGTGGATGGCGCTGCCAAGTCCAAGCTCAGCCAGGCCCGTGGGCCTGAGTCGCCCCAGGATATCGCGCACCAGCCGCTGGATGTGGCCGATCGCGGCGGTGATCCGACGCACCTGCTCGAGCGCCGCCTCCGGCCGCCCTTGGCCGATCAGACTGGCCGCCATCGCCGAGTCCACGTTGGCGGCGAAGAGGTGCGGGCCGATCTCGTCGTGCAGGTCGCGGGCGATGTCGGCGCGCTCCTCGTCCTGCAGGGTCAGGAGCTGCTCTTCGAGCGCGCGGTTGTGGCCGCGCATGGCGGCGAGGCGGGCGGCCATCTCGTTCACGCCTCGCCCCAGCCGCACGAGCTCGGGGGGACCCTCCAGCGGAGCGCGGGCGGCGTAGTCGCCGCCGCCGATACGCGGCAGCACCTCGCCGACGGCCCTGAGCGGCGCCAGCGCCCGGCCGACCACCACCCAGACGAGGCCGGCGCCGGCGATCGAGGCCAACGCCAGCACCAGCGCGAGGTCGAGGAACTCGGCCCAGACCGCGGCCATGTCGTCGGCGTAAACGGGGACCAGCTCGACGACATCGCCTCCCGGCGCCGACAGCCGCAGCGGGGCGATCTCCTGGCGGAGCAGAGCCGAGAACCAGGCCGGCGGCGGCTCGGCCGGGGTGGGATGGGAGGTGGCGAGGACGCGTCCGTCCGCCGCCAGCAGCCGCGCTTCGAGGTGCCGGTTGCCGTCGAAGTCGGCGACGAGTGCGGTCAGCGCTGCGCGCGGATCGGCCGGGGGCGGCATGCGCAGCGCGCGCACGGCCTCGAGCCGGCCGCTCGCCTCGGCGCTGGTCAGCTCCGCGCGCAGCCATTGGCGCGCCTGCCAGCCGGCGAGCGCCAGGCCGAGGCCCGAGCCCAGGGCGAGCACCAGCACGACGGCCGCGACGATCCGGAGGCGGAGCGACATCTCGGCCCCTTGTACCCCGAAAGCCTCGCCGCCAAGCGGAAATGCAGATCGGGAACTTTTCCCCGTTCGATAGGGAACCTGGCGCCTGGGCGCGCCATCGCAATACCGCCATTCGACGCCGCACCGCAGCATTGGGAGATCGAAGTGCGCGCGTTCGGCGCCAATACATGGCTCGGCTCGGCCGCCGCGATCGCCCTGGCGCCGGTCGCCGCGATGGCGGACACCGCCTCCGCTCCCCTGGACGCCTCTTCGGTCCAGGAGATCGTCGTCACCGCCCAGAAGCTCGACGTCGCGCGCGCAACGATCGAGCCCAGCCTGGGCGCGACGACCTACTCGCTCTCGGACCAGCTCGTGCAGACCCTTCCTGGCGGCGAGAACACGGCGCTGAACCAGGTGCTGCTGCAGGCGCCGGGCGTCGTGCAGGATAGCTTCGGTCAGCTGCACATTCGCGGCGACCACGCCAACATCCAGTACCGGATCAACAACGTGATCCTGCCGGAAGGGCTGTCGAACTTCGGCCAGGTGCTGAGTCCGCGCCTGGCCGGTAACATCGAGCTGATCACAGGCGCGGTGCCGGCGCAGTACGGGATCACCACCGCCGGCATCGTCAACGTCACCACCAAGAGCGGCCTCTACGCGCCAGGCGGCGAGGTCAGCCTCTACGGGGGCAGCCATGGCGAGATCGAGCCTAGCTTCGAATACGGCGGCTCGTCCGGCGCGACGAACTACTTTGTGTCCGGCAGCTACCTGCACAACACGCTCGGCATCGAGTCGCCAGACGGCAGCGCCGACCCTCTGCACGACAAGACCGACCAGATCCAGGGCTTCGCCTACGTCGATCACATCATCGACACCCAGAGCCGTGTCTCGTTCATGTTCGGGACTTCGGACGAGAGCTTCCAGATTCCGAACCGGCGCGGCCTCGACGCCTCCGACCCGGACGGTCTCGGCCTCACCGTGCTCGGCCAGACGAGCTTCCCGAGCGAGGCGCTGAACGAGCGGCAGCGGGAGAACACCCAGTTCGGCGCGCTTAGCTACCTGCACACGACGGACCGCACGACGCTGCAGGTCTCGCTCTATTCGCGCTACTCGACCCTGACCTTCCGGCCCGGCGCGGACGCCGGCGACCTCCTCTTCAACGGCATCTCGCAGTACGCGGCCAAGACCGACTGGACGACCGGCCTGCAGGTCGAGGGCGTCTACAACCTGACCCCGACCCACACGCTGCGCGGCGGTGTGATCCTGCAGACCGACCGCTCGACCAGCGACACGACCTCGGAAGTGCTCCCCATCGACGGCGCCGGCGCCCAGACCAGCGACGTGCCGCTGACGATCTTCGACAACACCCGCAAGACGGAGTTCGTCGGCAGCGTCTACCTGCAGGACGAATGGAAGCCCTTCGACACGGTGACGGTGAACTACGGCGTTCGCTTCGACCAAGCGAACGCCTATCGCAACGAGAACCAGGTCAGCCCGCGGGTGAACGTGGTGTGGAAGCCCTTGGAGGGCACGACACTGCACGCCGGCTACGCCCGCTATTTCACGCCGCCACCGTTCGAGCTGGTCGCCAGCGAGACGATCGCCAAGTTTGCCGGCACGACCGCCGCGCCGGAGGTCACTCAGGACGATCTGCCGCGCTCGGAGACCGACAACTACTATGACGTCGGCGCGCAGCAGAAGATCGGCGCGTTCACGTTCGGGATCGACGGCTATCTGAGGGACGCCAAGAACCTGATCGACGAGGGCCAGTTCGGCGCGCCGATCATCCTCACGCCTTTCAACTACGCGGTCGGACGCATCCGCGGGGCCGACTTCACCGCCACCTACGACCGCGGGCCGTTCTCCGCCTGGGCCAACTTCTCTTGGGTGCAGGCGCAAGGTGAGCACATCGTCTCCAGCCAGTTCAACTTCGCCCAGGACGACCTCGACTACATCACCACGCACTTCATATTCCTGGACCACAACGAGACCTTCTCGGCCAGCGGCGGAGGCTCGTGGAAGTTCGACGGGCTGAAGCTCTCGACCGATTTCATCGCCGGCAGCGGCCTGCGCCGGGACCTCGTCCTGCCGGACGGCAGCAGCATCCCCAACGGCGGCCACGTGCCGGGCTATGTCCAGGTGAACCTCTCCGCGGACTACCATTTCGCTGGCGGCGCGCTGGGACCGCTCGACGTCCGCTTCGACGTCATCAACGTCGGCGACGCGAAGTACGAGATCCGCGACGGAACCGGCGTCGGCGTCGGCGCGCCGCAATTCGGCCCGCGGCGGGGATTCTTCGCCGGCGTCACGAAGAGCTTCTGAGCTCGCGCCGGGCGGGTCGGTTCTGTTAGGAAACGCGGCCCAGCTCCGGAGGACGCACATGCTGATCTACGGCTCCAGCTTCTCGCCCTACGTCCGCAAGACCCTGGCCTACATCGGCGAGAAGGGCCTCACGACCGAGGTGAAGCCCACCAATCCATTCGCGCCGGACCCTGAGTTCCTGACGGTGAGCCCGTTCAGCAAGATCCCGGCGTTCCGGGACGGCGACTTCACCATCTGCGACTCGACCGCGATCATCACCTACCTCGAGGCCAAGCACCCGGAGCCGCCGCTGCTGCCGGCCGCGCCAGAGAGCCGCGCGCGCACGGTCTGGTTCGAGGAGTTCGCCGATACGATCGTGATCCCGGCGATGGCGAAGCTGTTCTTCAATCGGTTCGTTGCGCCGAGGTTTCTCGGCCGGCCCGGCGACGAGGCGATCGCGCAGGAAGGCGAGACCAAGGACCTGCCGCCGATCCTCGACTATCTCGAGCGGACCATCCCCGACGGTGGCTTCCTGGTGGACGGCCGCCTGACGCTCGCCGACCTCGCCGTCGCCAGCCCGTTCGTCAACCTCGACCACGTGAACGTGCGCCCGGACCCGGCCAAGCATCCAAGGGTCGCGGCGTTTGTCGGTCGGATCCTCGCGCGGCCGAGCTACGCCCCGTGGGTGGCGCAGGAGAAGGCGTTCGCGAACGCCTGAGCCCCATGTCGCTCGACGCCTTGATCGCCGAGATCCGCGCCTGCCGCGCCTGCGCCGGAGAGATCCCGGCGCCGCGGCCGGTGGTCTGGCTGAACCGCGAGACGCGGCTCCTGATCGCGGGCCAGGCGCCGGGCCGGCGCGTGCACGAGAGCGGTCTGCCCTACGACGATCCGTCGGGCGATCGCCTGCGCAGCTGGCTGGGCGTCGACCGTGAAAGGTTCTACGGCGACCCGGCGATCGGCGTCGCAGGGATGGCGTTCTGCTTTCCGGGCACGAACCCGGCCGGCGGCGACTATCCGCCGCCGCCGAGGTGCGCCGCGCTCTGGCGAAGCCGGGTCCTGGCCCTGCTGCCGAACGTCGAGCTGACCCTGCTCGTCGGCGGCTACGCACACCGCTGGGCGCTGCGGAGCAACCGGCCCCGCTCGGTCACCGACACGGTGCGCGCCTGGCGGGATACCGGGCCTGACGTGATCCCGCTGCCGCACCCTTCGTGGCGCAACACCTCGTGGCTGAACCGCAATCCGTGGTTCGAGGCCGAGGTCGCGCCTTATCTGCGCCAACGTGTGGCGGCGGTGATCGGACGATGAAGCGCACCCTCGTCGTGATCGCGGCGGCGACGCTGGCGGCCTGTGCGCCGATGCAGGTGCAGAAGCCGCTGAACCCGGCGCCAGGCTTCGCCGGTCCGCGACTCGAGGCCGACCGCTTCGTCAGCTTCGACGGCGCGCGGCTCGGCCTCACCTCCTGGCAGCCGGCCGCCGGCGAGCCCTGGGCGGTGATCGTCGGCGTCCATGGCATGGACGACTACGCCAACGCCTTCCACCTCGCCGCGCCTTACTGGGCGAGCCAGGGGATCGCGACCTACGCCTACGACCAGCGCGGCTTCGGCCGCTCGCCCCAGCGCGGCGTCTGGGGCGGTGATGCGCTGATGACCGAGGACCTGCGCACGATCACCGCGCTGGTGCGCGCCCGCTACCCCCACGCGGTGGTCGCCGTCGCCGGCGAGAGCCTGGGCGGCGCCGTGGCGATCGAGGCGTTCGCGTCCGACCGGCCGCCGGACGCCGACCGACTGGTGCTGCTGGCGCCGGCGGTGTGGGGCTGGTCGAGTCAGCCGCTCGCCTACCGCATAGCGCTCAACGTCGCCGCTCGGCTCTCGCCGGCCAAGACGATCGAGCCGCCGGGGTTCGTCACTTCGCACATCCAGGCCAGCGACAACGTGGCCGAGTTGATCGCCATGGGCCGCGATCCGCTGATGCTCTGGGGCGCGCGGCCCGACGCTCTCTACGGCCTCGTCACCACGATGGAGCACGGCTGGCGCGAGATCGGAGCGGTGCGCGCACCGACGTTCTACCTGCTCGGCGCACACGACGAGATCATCCCGAAGAAGCCGGCGCTCAAGGCCGCCGCGCGGCTGCCAATCGGCGCGCGCACCGCCTACTACGCGCAAGGCTGGCACCTGCTCCTGCGCGACAAGCAGGCGCGCAACGTGTGGGCCGACGTCGCCGCGTTCATCCGCGATCCGGGCGCGCCGCTGCCCTCGGACGCGCCCCCGATCCCGGGCGACGGCGGCCTTGTGGCGAAACGCGACGCGAGGTAGAGCGCGCGCCTTCCGCGACGCGAAAGACTCCATGAGCATCTTCTCTTCGCCCGCCTTCGAGGATCACGAAGGCCTGCACGCCTTTCACGACCGCGCCGCCGGCCTGAACTGCCTGATCGCGATCCATTCCACGGCCCGAGGTCCCGCCAGCGGCGGGGTTCGCATGTGGGCCTACCCGGACGACCAGGCGGCGATCGACGATGCGCTGCGGCTCTCGCGGGCGATGTCGCATAAGAACGCGATGGCCGACATCGACCTCGGCGGCGGCAAGGCCGTGATCATCGGCGATAGCCGCACCGCCAAGACACCGGCGATGTTCGAGGCGCTGGGCCGGGCGATCGAAGCGCTGGGCGGGCGCTACTGGGCGGCCGAGGACGTCGGCGTCAGCCCCGCCGACCTGACCCATTCGCGCAAGTTCTCGCGCTATGTCGCCGGCCTCGAGGGCCACCCCGCCGCCTCGGGCGACCCGAGCCCGGTGACTGCCGAGGGGGTGAAGCGCGGGATCGCGCTCTGCGTGGAGCGCGCGCTCGGAAGGCAAGTGTCCCAGGTGACGGTGGCGATCCAGGGCGTCGGCCACGTCGGCGCGATCCTGGCCCGCAAGCTCGCCGCGGATGGCGCGAAGCTGATCGTCTGCGACATCAACGAGGCCGCCGCAGCCGCCGTCGCCGCCGAGACCGGCGCCAAGGTGGTCTCGACCGGGGCGATCTTCGACGTCGAGGCGGACGTGTTCGCCCCCTGCGCGCTCGGCGGGGCGGTGTCGGCCGCCACGCTGCCGCGGATCAAGGCCAGGGTGATCGCCGGCGGCGCCAACAACCAGCTGGTCGACGCAGGCGTGGGTCAGGCGCTGTTCGACGCCGGCAAGCTCTACGCGCCGGACTTCGTCATCAACGGCGGCGGGATCATCAACGTCGCGGGCGAGATCCGCGCGCTCGAGCGCGGCGAAGCCTTCGATCCCAGCTGGGTCGAGGGCAAGGTCGCCGCGATGATCCGCACCCTGGCCGAGGTGCTGGACCGCTCGGCGTCGGAGCGCCGTCCGGCCGACCAGGTGGCCGTGCAGATGGCCAGGGAGCGGATCGCCGCCGCGCGGCGCTGAGATTCAGGCTTCCTTCGGCCGCTTGGTCGGATCGGCGATGTTGAACACGCGGCCGATCAGGCTCTCGAGCGCCTGGAACACGCCGTCGACGCCGAAGCCGGCGATGAAGCAGAGCGCCGAGGCCGAGAGCGGGACCGATCCCAGCAGCCCCGGCGGCGCCGAACTCGGCGCGCCCGACGGCGTAACGAATAGGCCGATGCAGCCGCCGATCACCGCGCCCAGCGTCAGCTGCACGAACGCCAGCGGCAAGTGGCGCGGCGAGAGCAGGCTCTCGCGGATGTTGGCCGAGATGGTCCTCACCACCCGCGCCCCGGCGCCCAGCATGCCGTAGAACACCGGCAGCACCGCGCCGCCGAGCACATTGAGGATCGCGCCGGCCCACTTCTCGTTGACGTCGGCGTTGACGTTGGGCGGGCAGGGCTGCGGGCACGGGACGTGGTTCGGCGCGGCGAGCACGAACTGCCAGAAGCTCAGCCAGTGATCGAGGTTGGTGCTGGCGAACCCGAGATCGCGCGCGTTCTGCTGTTGGCGCAGCGCCTGGGCGGACGCCGGGAGCGCGGGGCCGCCGGCCTGCGCGTTGCTGTCCTGCGTGACGCTCGCCTTCACCTTGGTCCACTCCGCCAGCACCGAATTGCCGACGGCGATGTCCCACGAAAGCCATGAGGTGGCGGCGAAGAGGGTGAAGAGCGCGCCGACCAGGATCGGGATCGCCATGCGGAACTGGCGCGCCTGGTTGCGCAGGTTCGGGAACGCCATCGTCGCCAGCGAGACGCGCGAGGGCGGGGTGTGGCCGGCCGGCGCGGTCCCGATCAGGAGGCTCGTGGCCGGCACGGGGTCGTTGCGCCGGCCCATGGCGCCCTCGCCGGCGACCAGCAGGGTGAAGGCGATCGTGGCGCCGGTGGCCGGCGCGGCCGCGGCATTGAGCTCGTCACGGGCGCGAAGCAGCACGGCGGCCTGCCGGGCGCGGTCGGCGGTGGTGCCGACGGGCGGCCAGCGGATCTCGCAGATGCGCTCGATGAGGTCCTTCGGGTCGGAGTCGCCAGGCCCCGGCGCCGGGGGCAGGCTCTTGTTGGTGCTCATCGAGACGTTGTCGAGCAGCAGGTAGACCTCGGCGAGCTCGGACGAGAAGATGAATTCCTGGAAGGGGGCGGGTGCGTCGGCGTGCAGCGACGCGGCCGCCGGCTTGTCGTCGGGCATGGCGCCCTCAGGTCTTGCGAGGCGCCAGATGATCGCCCCAGAGGCGAAGCTAGGCGACTTCGCCTTGAGGTGGCAACCCCCAAGCTGCGCTGGCGCGGCGTTCTGGAATCTGTCGGCGCAGCGGGGGAGAGCGCCTACGCGGCCGTCACGGCGTTGAGGATCTCTGGTTCGCAGACGACCTCGAAGTTGACCGAGCGGGCGATGAAGCAGTTGTGGTGGGCTTCGTGGTGCAGTCGCGCGGCGAGGGCGGCGTCGCCGCCAGGCGCGATCGTCACCCTGGGCCGCAGCGTGACGCGCTCGAACTGACCGGCGCCGTCGTCTTCCTCGACCATCACGCCCTCGGGGTGATCCTCGTAGGCCGTGACCACCACGCCCCCGACGGCCGCGAGGTGCAGGTACCAGAGCTGGTGGCAGGCCGAGAGGCTGGCCACCAGCATCTCCTCCGGGTTCCAGCGAGACGCATCGCCTCGGAAGTGAGGATCCGACGAGCCGGCGATCGGCGTCTTGCCCGGCGCGCGCAATTCGTGGTCGCGGCTGAAGGCCCGATAGCCGCTCGTGCCCGAGCCCTGGTTGCCGGTCCAGGCGAGCTCGACCGCGTAGGTGTGTCGCTTCATCGCGCGCTCCGCTTCCGACCGCCTCAATCTAGGGTGTCGGCTGCGAGGTCGCGAGGGGGCGTCAGAACGGCCAGAAGCGCTGCAGCAGGCCGGTGCCGGCCGGAGTCTTTTGCACCGCCGAAACGTCGCCGCGGCCGCCGTAGTTGATCCGCGCCTCGGCGATCTGGCTGGAGAGGATGGTGTTGCTCGACGAGATGTCCTCGGGCCGCACGATGCCGGCGACAGTGAGCTGGCGCACGTCGTTGTTGGTTTTGATCTCCTGGCTGCCCTGGATCACCATGTTGCCGTTGGGCAGCACCTGGGTGACCACCGCGGCGATCGTCAGGTTGATCTGCTCGGCCCGGTTCACGCCCCCGGCGCCCTGCGAGCTGGTCGCGGTGTTGGTGGTGATCAGCTTCGAGGGGTCGACGCTGGGCATCACCTTGCCGAGGCTCGACTCCAGGCCGAAGAAGTTCGGAATCCCCATCGCGTTGCTGGTGGTGAGGGCGGTGTTGCTGGTGTTGGAGGTCTTGGCCGAGTCGTTGACGGTCACCAGCACGGTCAGGATGTCGCCCACCCGGCCCGCGCGCTGGTCGTTGAAGAAGGTCCGCGCGCCGGTGCGCCAGAGCGAGTTGGCTGTCGGCGGCGAGGGCGGCGGCAGCCTGGCGGACTGCAGCGTCTGCTGGTTCTCCCCGACAAGCACCGAGGGATAGGCCATCGGGCCCATCTTCGGTCCGTCGACGGCTTCCCGCACCGAATTGCAGGCGGCGAGCGACGACAGGGCGATCAGGGCGGAGGCGGCGAGGAAAGCGGCGCGCATGGCGGGCGTAGGCTCCTAGCGAAAGGCGACTTGGGCGGGGTTGCGCTCGGCTTTCAGCCGAAGGGCTTCAGGCCCGACCACGGCCTGGTCGGCGCCCGTCGCCACGACCTCGATCTGCTTCTTCGAGGCGGTGTTGAGGACGTTGAAGCTGTCGCCGACCGCGGCGTTGGTCAGCGCCTTGGCCTGCAGCGTCACGGTGACGCCTTCGTCGGCGTAGGTGACGAGAACGGTGTCGCCCGCCTTGACCACGAGCGGCGGGGTGACGTCGCGGGCGAGCACGGCGTCGCCCTCGCGCAGCGGCCGGCGCGCGGCCATGCCGATCACCGCGTCGGTCGTGGCGGCCGCGTCCACCGGCACGGCGGCGGACTTGGTCCAGATCAGGTCGGACGCCTGCACGATCTGTCCGGCCGTCAGACTGTGCGCGTAGGCCAGGATCTCGTGGTTCTCGCCGACGGCCGGCCCCGAGATCTCGCCGCGGACGATGATGCGGCCGATGCCGGTCGGGTTGGCCCAGTCGAGGCCGTAGCGGTGCGCGAACGCCTGCACGGCGTTCGCATCGAGCACGACGCTGCGGCCGGTGCGCTCGGCGACGACCACGTCGCGGGCCGGCCCGGCGTCGCTGAAAAGCTCGCCCAGCGTCACGTGGCCGGTGGTGTCGACGAGGTTGGCGTTCAGCGTCACCGGAATCCCGGCGAGCGCGGGGGAGGCGACGAGAGCGCCCATGAAAGCGAGCATCGCCCGCCTAGCGAAAAGAGCGGCAAAATCAGTCATCTACTCAGCTCTTCGTGGTGACGGCGGTGGAGAGCATCTGGTCGGCGGTGGAGACGACCTTGGAGTTCATCTCGTAGGCGCGCTGGGCGACGATCAGGTTGGTGATCTCGCTGACCGGGTCGACGTTCGAGGCCTCGGTGTAGCCCTGCAGCACGACGCCGAAGCCGGGCTGGCCGGGGTTGCCGACCGTCGGCGGGCCGGAGGCGGCGCTCTCCTTGAAGAGGTTGTTGCCCTGCGCATCGAGGCCGGCGTCGTTGAAGAACGTCGCCAGCGTCAGCTGCCCGACCACGGTCGGGGCGGCCGCGCCGCCCACGGTCGCCTGCACCTGGCCGGTCTGCGAGATGGTGATGTTGGTCGAGTTGGCGGGGATCGTGATGCTCGGCTGCACGAGGTAGCCGTCGGCGGTGACGATCTGACCTTGCGCGTTGGTCGAGAAGTTGCCGGCGCGCGTGTAGGCGGTCTCGCCCGAGGGCAGCAGCACCTGGAAGTAGCCCTGTCCGTTGAGAGCGAGGTCGAACGCGTTGCCGGTGTTGGTCAGCGTGCCCTGGCCGGTGATGCGGTAGACCGAGCCCGCCTTCACGCCGGCGCCGATCTGCACGCCGGTCGGCACCACGTTGCCCTGGTCGGACGACTGCGCGCCGGGCTGCTCGTAGGTCTGGTAGAGCAGGTCTTCGAAGACCGCGCTCTGCCGCTTGAAGCCGACGGTGTTCATGTTGGCGATGTTGTTCGAGATCACTTCGACATTGAGCTGCTGGGCGGCCATGCCGGTGGCGGCGGTTCGCAGGGCTTGCATCTAGGCGTCTTTCTTAGGCCGGGTTGACCGCGCCCAGCCGCTGTACGGCGCTGGCCGAGAGCTGGGCGGTGGTGTTCATCATGTTGCTGATCGCGTCGTAGGCGCGGTTGATTTCGATAAGCCGGGTGATCTGGCGGATCGGCTCCACGTTCGAGGTCTCGAGCATGCCCTGGCGCACCTGCGCAGTGGTCGAGGCGGTCGGCGTCAGGTTGGAGTCGTTGCGGTAGTTGTTGTTTCCGTCCTTTGAGAGGGCGGCGAGGCTGTCGAAGTTGACCACCTGGAGGTGGGCGACCACTTCGCCCTGCTGGCTGATCACGCCGTTGGGCGAGATCGTCGCCCGGCCTTTCTTCGGGTCGAGCACGATGTCGCCGCCGCCGCCGTCGACGCTGTCGCCGTCCTGCGTCACGAGCCGTCCGCTGGGGTCGGTCCGGAAGCGGCCGTCACGGGTGTAGCGCGGGCCGTTGGCGGTGTTGATCTGGAAGAACCCGCGGCCCTCGATCGCCACGTCGAGCATCGCGCCGGTCTGGATCAGCGAGCCCTCGGTGAAGTCGCGCGCCACGCCGGCGCCGGCGACATAGGTGATCGTGGTCGCAGGGGCGTTGGCGCCGGGCGCCGGCGTCACCGCCGGGTCGGCGTTGTCGATCATGGTCTCGAACTTGAAGCCGACGGTGTCGACGTTCGCGAGGTTGTTGGCGGCGATGTCGAGCTCGCGCTCGAGCAGGATCTGCCGCGACAGCCCGACGTAGATCGCGTTGTCCATGACGTTAAGAAATCCGCCCTGACTGCGGCCAAATGGTCCAGCGCTTGGCTGCAAGCTTCGGGCCAGTCGAAAAACTGAGAGATTTCAATGCGGAAGAAAGTTAACGGGCGCCGCCCGGCGGAAAGTCCTAGGCAAGGTTTGCAGCCGTTAAAGGGTGTTAACAACCGATCCTTAACCAACGGAGCGCGATTGATCCGGACCTAGGTTCAAGGATTCGCGCGCGTGGCGAAGGACAAGTCCAAGGGCAAGAAGAAGGGCGACGAGGCCGAAGCCCCGGACGAGTCCGCCGAGGTCGAAGGCGTCGAGGGCGAAGGCGAAGGCGAGGAAGGCGGCGGCAAGAAGAAGCTGCCGCTGAAGCTGATCATCATCGGCGCCGCCGCGGCCGTCGTCGTGCTGGGCGGCGGCGGAACCGCCGCGCTGTTCCTGATGCCGCACAAGGCCGCGCCGGCCGCCGCGCACAAGCTTCCGCCCAAGCCCAAGGGCGACAAGAAGGACGGCAAGGCCGACCCGAACGCGCCGCAGGTGCAGGACGGGCCGGACGGCGTCGTCTTCTACACGCCGCCCGACATCGTCGTGAACATGCAGACGCCCGACGGCAAGCCGACCTTCCTGAAGCTCAAGCTGACCTTCGAACTGCCCGACCACAACACCGCCGACACGCTCGACGCCGAGATGCCGCGGTTGAACGACATCTTCCAGACCTTCCTGCGCGAGCTGCGCCCGGAGGACCTCTCGGGCAGCGAGGGCACGATGCGGCTGCGCGCCGAGTTGCAGCGCCGCGTCGACCTCGTGATCGCGCCCGCGAAGGTCAGCGGCGTGCTGATCGAGGAGATGCTGATCAACTAGCGCCGCCTCCGGCGCCGGATCGCTGACGCGCATGGCCGACGAACCCGCAGACACCGAAGAGCCTGTCGCCGCCGCCGCGGAGGAGCCCGCCGCGGCCGATGCGGAGGCGTCCGACGAGAACTGGGAGTCGGCAGGCGACGGCGACCTCCACGCCGGGGCCGAGCGCATCCTCAATCAGGACGAGATCGACAGCCTGCTGGGCTTCGACCTCTCGGATGACGACGCGGCCGAGCGAACCGGCATCCGCGCGATCATCAACTCGGCGCTGGTCTCCTACGAGCGCCTGCCGATGCTCGAGATCGTCTTCGACCGCCTGGTGCGGCTGATGACGACCTCCTTGCGCAACTTCACGTCCGACAACGTCGAGGTCAGCCTCGACAACATCTCGTCGATCCGCTTCGGCGACTACCTGAACTCGATCCCGCTGCCGGCAATCCTCTCGGTGTTCCGCGCCGAGGAGCTCGACAACCTCGGCCTGCTGACGGTCGACTCCAACCTGATCTACTCGATCGTCGACGTGCTGCTCGGCGGCCGGCGCGGCACCGCGGCGATGCGGATCGAAGGGCGGCCCTACACGACGATCGAGCGCGTGCTGGTCGAGCGCATGGTCGAGGTGGTGCTGCACGACTGCAAGGTGGCGTTCGAGCCGCTGACGCCGGTCAAC
>DATKMZ010000135.1:0-11279 GCA_035541575.1 Caulobacteraceae bacterium
GCTCTCCGAGCGGCGCGCGAAGGCGACGGCCGACCAGCTGGTCGCCGACGGCGTGCAGCAATCGGTGCTCGACGTCTCCTGGAAGGGCTTCACCGAGCCGGCGGTGCAGACCGGCCCGGGCGTCAAGGAGCCGCTGAACCGCCGAGCCGTGATCGACGTCGCCTTCTAGGCGACGCCGTCACCGCCCAAACGACCTGGAGCCCGGCCTCACCGCCGGGCTCCTTCGTCTTCTGGGGGAGATCTACGCGGGGATGTTGAGCGCCTTCAGGGCCTCGGCGCGGACGCCCTTGTAGTCGAGCTTGCCGTTGGCGGCGCGCAGGATCGGCGCCACCACCAGCTCGCGCGGCGCCTTGTAGCGCGCCAGATGGAGGCGGACGTGCTCGACGAGGGCCTCCAGCTTTGGCGCCTCGCCCCCGCCCATGTCGACGACGGCGCAGATCCGCTCGCCGAAGCGGGCGTCGGGCACGCCGACCACCGCCGCGTCCTTCACCCCGGGATAGCGCTTGATCGCCTCCTCGACTTCCTCCGGGAAGACCTTCTCGCCGCCGGTGTTGATCACCTGCGAGCCGCGGCCGAGCAGCTTGAGGCTGCCGTCGGCCTCGACCGTCGCCCAGTCGCCGGGCACCGACCAGCGCCGCCCCTCGAAGACGCGGAACGTGCGCTCGGTCTTCTCCGGGTCCTTGTAGTAGCCGACGGGGAGGTGACCCGAGACCGCCAGCAGGCCGCGCTCGCCCGACCCCGGCTCGACGCGCCGCCCATCCTCCGTGAAGCAGGCGCTGTTCGGCGTGACCATGAACTTGGCCGTCTCGGCGGTTCCGGCCGCTCCGCCCGACGCCGAAGCGCCGAGGCCGACGGCTTCCGACGAGCCGAGGCTGTCGAAGATCTGGATCTGCGGCAGGTGGCGCAAAAGGCCCTGCTTGTTCTCCATGCTCCAGACCGTGCCGGACGACCCGATCCGCTGCAGCGAGGAAAGGTTCCAGCGGCCAGGGTTGGCATCGAGCGCCTCGAGCATCGGCTGGGCGAACGCCATGCCGACGATCGAGATCGAACCGGCCTTCAGTCGCTCGACTTCGTTCCAGAGCTCCATCGCGTTGAAGCCGGTCGAGGAGGGCAGGGTCGCCGTTGCGCCGCCACCGTTGAAACCGATGAAGGCGGTGAACTGCGCGGTGCCGTGCATCAGCGGCGCCGCCGCGATCGCGATCTGGGGAGCCAGCGCCGGATCGCCCGTGGCGATGCCCGCGAGCACGCGCTCGGCCGCCTGTTCCGGCCGCTCGCAGGGCGGAGTGCCGAGGAAGAAGTTCCCGCCGCCGCCCAACACGAAGAACAGGTCCTCCAGGCGCCACATTACGCCCTTCGGCATGCCGGTCGTGCCGCCGGTGTAGAGGATCAGGAGGTCGTCGCTCGAGCGCCCCCAAGGCGCCACGACCCGGCCTTCGCTCGCCGCCATGATCGTGTCGTAGTCCTCGGCGAACGGCGGGACCGGATGGCCCGGCTCGGCGACCGCGATCCAGGCTCTCACCTTGGGCAGGCTGCGGCGAATCGAGTCCACCGTCTCGGCGAACGAAGCGTGGAAGACGACAACCTCCGCGTCGGCGTTGTCGAACAGGTAGATCAGCTCGTCGGCGACGTAGCGGTAGTTGGTGTTGACCGGGGCCAGGCCCGCCTTGAACGCCGCGTAGTAGGTCTCGAGGTATTCCGGACCGTTGTAGAGGTAGGCGGCGACCTTCGACTGCTGCTTCAGACCAAGATCGAGCAGCCGGCGGGCGAGGGCGTTGGCGCGCCGGTCGAACCCTGCCCAGTCGATCACCCGCTCGCCGCGGATCAGCGCCGGGCGGTCGGGGATGGCGGCCGCGATCGGCTCCCACACGTTGGCGAGATTCCACATGCCGCAACTCCTCCCTGGCGTCTTGCGCCAGTGTTAGCCGCAGTCCGTGGGGTCAAGTCAACGCGGACGCCGACCGGGTCAGGCGGAACCGCCCGACCCTAGAGAACGATGGGTTCGGATCGAGTCCTGAATCAGGCTCTACGCCGTTGATTCTAGAGCACGATTCAGCGGTCAGGTGATTCCGCCTGACCCCATCGTGCTCTAGTGGTGGGACATCGTATCCTGGATCTTCATCATCGCCGGCCCCAGGATCACGACGAAGAGCACCGGCAGGAAGAAGATGATCATCGGCACTGTGAGCTTCGGCGGCAGCGCCGCGGCCTTCTTCTCGGCCGCGGCCAGGCGCAGCTCGCGGTTCTCCTTGGCCATCACGCGCAGCGCGTTGCCGAGCGGCGTGCCGTAGCGCTCGGCCTGGATCATCGCGGTGGTGACCGCCTTGATGCCCGGGTGGTTGGTCCGCTTGGCGAGGCCCTCGTAGGCCATCCGGCGCTCGGGCAGGTACGAGAGCTCGGCCGCAAGCAGCGAGAGCTCCTCGGCCAGCTCCATCGACGTGCCGCCGACTTCCTGGCTGACCTTCACGATCGCCGCCTCGATCGACATGCCGGACTCGACGCAGATCAGCAGCAGGTCGAGCGCGTCGGGGAAGACGTTGACGATCGACTCGCGGCGCTTGGTGGCGACGTTGCCGACGTAGAGGTTCGGCGCGTAGTAGCCCGCGACCAGCGCCCCGACGCAGATCGTGACCTTCGTCATCATCGGCAGGTGGAAGGCGTTGATGATGAACAGGTAGAACGCCGCCACCAGCGCCAGGACGAACGGCGAGACGAATCGGAAGAAGTAGAACCTGGAGATTGCGCTGGGGCCGCGGTAGCCGGCCTGGGCCAACTTGTCGGTGAGGTTGGTGTCCTCGAGCAGCTTGGACAGCTGCAGCCGCTCCACCACCCGCTTGTAGAGGCTCTCGTCGGTCTGTCGCAGCGAAGCGCCCTGCCGTCCGCCGGCGAGGTTCTCGCGAGAGCGGCGACGCAGCTCCTCGCGCCGGTTCGCCACCGACTTCAGCCGGTTCTCGAGACCGGAGCGCTGGAACGCCGGCGAGAGGGTCGTCAGGATCGCGAAGAAAGCGAGCAGGCCCGCGATCGCGCTGACGACGTTATCGGGATTGGTGAGGGTGTTGACCAGGTCCATCCGCGGGCCGTCAGAACTTGAAGTTGATCATGCGCGCCATCACGAAGACGCCGAGGGCCATC
This sequence comes from Caulobacteraceae bacterium, assembly GCA_035541575.1. Lineage (GTDB taxonomy): Bacteria > Pseudomonadota > Alphaproteobacteria > Caulobacterales > Caulobacteraceae > Acaudatibacter. The sequence continues at coordinate 3,130 of DATKMZ010000135.1, forward strand.
CAGATCGCCGAGGCGCCCAGCATCAGCCAGCCGCGGTGGTCGACGAACATTGGGGTCATGTAGGACGGCGTCCAAAGCGTGATCAGCACGATCACGCCGGGCGGCAGGCAGCCGATGATGAAGGCGGACGAGGTCGCCTCGGCGGAGAGCGCCTTGACCTTCTCGCGCATCAGCTTGCGCGAGCGCAGCACCGTCGAGAGGTTGCTCAGCGCCTCGGCCAGGTTGCCCCCGGTCTTCTGCTGGATGTTCATGACGATCGAGAAGAACCGGACCTCGGGCGTCGGCATGTGCTCGTAGAGCTTCTCCAGCGCCTGATCGAGCGTCATGCCCATGCCGATGTTCTCGACCAGACGCACGAACTCGCCAGCCAAGGGCTCGGGCGTCTCGCGGCTGATGATCTTCAGGCAGTCATGCACCGGCAGGCCCGACTTGATGCCGCGGACGATGATGTCCATCGCGTCCGAGAAGACCAGGGTGAACTTGTTGGTGCGGCGCTTGGCGAGAAAGCCGAGCGCCCATTGCGGGAGGCCGAGCCCGCAGGCGGCGCCGAGCAGCAGGGCGACGACCGGGTGCAGGCGCCCCAGCAGCGAGGCGGCCAGGATGACGAGGCCGAACGCGCCGCCCGCCATCCAGAACTGGGGCACGGTAATCTTGAGGCCGGCCTGCTTGAGCTTGTTGGCGAGAGTCAGGCGCGCCTTTTTCTGCCGACGCTCCTGGTCCTCCAGGCTCTTCATGATCTGCTTGCGGCGCGCCTCGGGCGAGTTGGCCGCCTGGGCGCGGCCGCGCCGGGCGTCGCGCGAGGCGGTGACCGACCCGATCGCCTGCGCCCGCTTGACCGCGCGCTCCTGCGCAGGGTTCGACCCGGAGAAGACGAATCCCACCGCCACGATGACGCCGAAGACCACGGCGCCGACGATGATCATGATGATTGTCGGATCCATGGAGCCTACTCCGCCGCGTCCAGCGCCTCGGCCAGCTCCCGTTCCAGACCGTAGTAGCGGGCGCGGTCCCAGAAGCGCGGGCGGGCGATGCCGGTGGAACGGTGACGTCCGAGCACGGCGCCGTGCTGGTCCTCGCCGGTGATCTCGTAGACGAACAGGTCCTGCGTCACGATCACATCGCCCTCCAGACCCACCACTTCGGTGATGTGGGTGATGCGGCGCGAACCGTCACGCAGGCGGGCGGCCTGGATGATCACGTCGACCGAGCCGACGATCATCTCGCGGATGGTCTTCGACGGCAGGCCGTAACCGCCCATGGTGATCATCGATTCCAGGCGGCTGATGGCTTCGCGCGGGCTGTTGGCGTGCAGCGTGCCCATCGAGCCGTCGTGGCCGGTGTTCATGGCCTGCAGCAGGTCGAACGCCTCGGGGCCGCGCACCTCGCCGACGATGATCCGCTCAGGACGCATCCGCAGGCAGTTCCTGACGAGATCGCGCATGGTGATCATGCCCGAGCCTTCGAGGTTGGCGGGGCGCGTCTCCAGGCGCACGACGTGGGGCTGCTGCAGCTGCAGCTCGGCCGCGTCCTCGCAGGTGATCACGCGCTCGGTCGGGTCGATGAAGGCGGTCAGCGTATTGAGCAGCGTCGTCTTACCCGAGCCGGTGCCGCCCGAGATGATGACATTGCATCGGCAGGCCCCGATGACCCCGAGGACGCGCGCGCCCTCGGGACTGATCGAGCTGTACTCGACCAGGTTCTTCATCGTCAGCTTGTCTTTGCGGAACTTCCGGATCGTGAGCGTCGGCCCGTCGAGCGAGAGCGGGTGGGCGATGACGTTCACCCGGCTGCCGTCGGGAAGGCGCGCGTCGCAGATCGGCGAGGCTTCGTCGACCCGTCGGCCAACCTGGCTGACGATCCGTTGGCAGATGTTCATCAGCTGCGCGTTGTCGCGGAATCGGACGTTCGTGAGCTGCGTCTTGCCGCCGACTTCGATGAACACCCGGTTCGCGCCGTTGCACATGATGTCGGCGATCTCGTCGCGCGCGAGCAGCGGCTCGAGCGGTCCGTAGCCCAGCACGTCGTTGATGACGTCCTGGACCAGATGGTCGGTCTCGGCGACCGACATCGACACGTTCTTGATCGCCACCAGCTCGGCGACGATGTCGCGGATCTCCTCGGCCGCGGTCGCCTGGTCCAGCTGGGCGAGCTGGGCCAGGTCGATCGTGTTCAGCAGCGCGTTGAAGATCGTCGTCTTGGTCTGGTGGTAGTACTCACTCTGTTCACGGACGATCTCTGACGGCCCCTGCGCGGCGTGCAGTTGCTCGAAGCCGACGGTGGCCCTGGGCGCAGGCCCGGCCGAAGGCGACGGCGACGCGACCGGCGGCGCCTCGACCTTCTGCGGGCGCGTGGCGATCGGCGGCGCGCCAGCAGCCGCCGGCGGCGGCGCCTGGCGGGCCGAGGAGGCTGGCTGGTCTGAGGCGCGCTTTCCGAACACGGGCTAACGCTACTTTCTGAACAGACGATCGATCAGGGAGCGAGGCTTGGCCGGTTGCACGGTGTCGCTGGACTCACGCCGGCTGATCATGCGCGCGAGGCTCTCCAGGCTCTCGGCCTGCTTCGACTTGGGCCCCACCTCGGAGATCATCTGACCGTTGTTCGCGGCCTGCCCGAACAGCTTGGCGTCGAAGGCGACGACCATGCAGGGGGGCAGTCCGAGCGCCTCACCGAAGTCCTTGAGCGGAATCTCTGGTCGGCCCGGCACGCCCATCTTGTTCAGCACCACACGGGGCGGCGCATCGTTGGGGCGGGCGGCCCTGACCAGATCGACGATGTTCTTGGCGTTGCGTAGCGAGGCCAGATCCGGCTCGGCGACCACTACGACGTCGTCCGACGTGACGAGCATGCGGCGCTTCCAGGGCGTCCAGGCGTGCGGCAGGTCGAGCACGACGTAAGGCGTCGTCCCGCGGATCTTATGGGCGACTTCCTCGTAGGTCTCTGTCGCGATGTCGAAGTCGCGCTCGAGACTGGCAGGCGCGGCGAAGAGCGAGAGATGATCGCCGCAGCGGGCCATCATCCGCTCCATCAGCACCGAGTCGAGCCGGTCGGGCTGGGTCAGCGCGTCGGCGATCCCGTGCAGCGGGTCCTGATTGAAGTCGAGGCCGGCGGTGCCGAAAGCGAGGTCAAGGTCGACCAGCACCGTGTTGGCGCCCATGCGCTCCGAGATCAGGTGGGCGATGTTGTGCGCGAGGGTCGACGCGCCCGCCCCGCCTTTGGCGCCGCAGAAGGCGATCTGGCGGCCGATGAACGGCTGAGCCGGGTCGGCATAGAGCGCGGTGATGGCCGCGATCAGCTGCAACGTGCCGAGCGGCGGCACCAGGTATTCGCTCACGCCGCGGCGCATCAGCTCGCGGTAGAGGCTGATGTCGTTGGCGGCGCCGACGACGATGACCTTGGTCCCCGGGTCGCAGGACTCGGCGAGCTGCTCGAGCTGGCTGATCAGCTGCGGCGCCGGATCGGCGGTCTCGACGATCAGCAGCGAAGGCGTCGGCTCGTTCTGATAGTAGCTGACGGCGGCGGCCAGGCCGCCTTCGTTGACCACCGTCTTGGCGCGTTCCATGCGGCGGTCGGCGCTCGCCTTCTCGACGAGTTCGGCCATCTCAGGCCGGATCCAGAAGACGTGGATGGTGATCCGCGGCACCGTGTGCTCGCCGAGCGCCGCTTCGGCGCTGGCAAGCATGTCGGCGATCGGGTTCGGCGCCGCGCCGGCCTCGGTCTCCGGGTGTTCGTCGTCGACGAGATGCGGCGTCGAAAGGCCGGCGAACGGGTCGGGCGTCTCGCCGTGGCCTCCGGTTTCGGGGGTGGCGTACTCGGCCTCGGCGTCGAAATCGACGTCGAAGGGATCGGCTTGGGCGGTTTGCGGCGTCATGTCTCTACTGTCCGATGCCGGCGAGGCCGGTCTGCGCCTGCGGGTCCGGCAACGTCGAGGTCAGCTGGCCCTGCGAGTACTTGCCGAGAACGAACTCGCGGCGCTGGATGTCCGGGGCGTCCGTTGCGCGGGGATGGAGCAGATCCGCCGGATCGGCGATCTGCGCGGCGATGTTCGCGGTCACGGCGCACCCGAACTCGGGGTAGGCCGCGTTGCTGCGCGTATCGGTGAGGTTGCTCCACGAGCGGCCGCACTCGGGTCCGATCGCCAGGAAGCGCGTGAACTCGACCCGCACCGGCGCGCGAGCGTCGCCGGCGGCGTCGTAGCCGACGATCTGGACCGCGGAGGCCGGCACGCCCTGGTCGATCAGGAAGTCGCGCGCCGCGCTGGCTGTGCGGTAGACGCCGCCTTGGTCCGGCCCATGCTCGGGCGCGTGCACCGTGATCGCGCCGCGGTCGGTGTTCATCCAGCGCCACATGAAGTCGCGCAAGGCGTCCATCTGTGCGGGCGACAGGCCGGACGCGTGGGCGGCGAGCAGGATCTCGTCCGGCGCGCTCTTCACCTCGATGCCGTAGCGTTCGGTTGGCGTGATCGGCCAGGGCCCGTCGGGCGCCTTCTCGGCGCGGGCGGCCGAAGCGACGCAGAGCGCTACAACGCTCAGGCCGGTGATCAGCGAAGTGCGCATGGCGGTCAGGCTCCAGTTCGGGCCGCGGTCACTCGACGACATAGCCATAAGGTCCTTGATAGGTTCTTCCCGTCGTGGCGGGAGCCTCGTGGTTGTAGGTCTTGTTGAGCCGTCCCAGCAGGATGGTGTCGTGGTCGCTGGAGAGGCGCAGGCCATCGACCGGCGTCTGCATCTGCGACGGGCTGGTGGGGTTCACCAGGTAGGGCGTCACGATCACGACGAGTTCGGTTTCGCCGGCGAGGTAGTCGCGCGAGCGGAAGAGGGCGCCCAGGACCGGCAGGTCCTTGATGCCGGGCAGGGCGTCGAGATTCTCCGACGACTTGTCCTGCAGCAGGCCGGCGATCATCAGGCTGCTGCCCGAGGGCATCTCAACCACCGTCTCGGCGCGCCGCACCGTCAGTCCGGGAAGCACGAGACTGGGTCCGCCGGCGCCGGACTGCAGGCTGAACGCGCCCTGGTTGCTCAGCTCCGAGACCTCGGTGTTCAGCTTCAGCGATATGTTGCCGGACGAAAGCACGACCGGGACGAACCCGAGGCCGACCCCGAAGGTCTTGAATTCGACGGTCACGCGGCCGGTGTTGTCCTCGGAGACCGGCACGGGAAACTCGCCGCCGACCAGGAACCTCGCCGCCTCGCCCGAGACAGCTGTCAGGTTCGGTTCGGCGAGCGTTCGGACCAGACCTTCGCGCTCGAACGCCTGGACATCGCCGAGCGCCTGGCTGCTGCCGTTGTTGTACTTCGCGCCAGCCGTGATGCCGCCGAGGATGGCGCCGTTGACGCCGAAGGTGGCGGCCTGGTTCAGCAGAAACTGGGTGCTGGTGGACGTGTTGACGACGGCCTGCCAGTTCACGCCGAGCTGTTTGATCACCGACCGGTTCATCTCGACGATGCGGACCTTGAGCATCACCTGCTCTTTGCCCGCGACGCTGAGCATGTTGAGAACCTTCTCCGGCTTGTCGACCGTGGCCGCGGCGATCTGCGCCGCGCGGTCGGCGTCGGCGGTGCTCATGACCGTCCCGGACAGGATCACGCTTTCGTTGATCGCCTCGACGCGCACCTGCGAGCCCGGGAGCACGCGATTGATCGTGTCGGCGAGCGCGGACGTGTTCTGGTCGACGCGGATGTTCAGCGAGAGCAGCCGCCGGCCGCCACCGTCGAAGAACATGGCGTCGGTCGCGCCGCTCTTGAGGCCCATCACGTAGATGCGCCGGGGCGTGCGCAGAACCGCCGTGGCGACGGTGGGATTGCTCACCAGCACATCCCGGGCGTCGACCGGCAGGTCGATCACGGCAGAGCGTCCGACGGGCAGCGCGAGCGACTGGGTTGCCCCGCCCTGGCCGACGTCGACCCGGATGACCGAGCTGCCGACGTCGGCGGCCTGGCCCGCGACGGGCATGAACAGGGTGGCGCTGGCGATCGCGCCGGCGAGGATGTTGATGACGGCGGCTTTTCGGATCATTGCACGGACACCGTTTCGGCGGTCGAGCCGCCTCTGAAGATTTTCACGCCCTGGGCGTCGTTCTGGCCGGCGCCTTGCGCGCCGCCGGCGATGTCGGCGTAGGAACGCAGCGCCAGCGTTAGGCCGCCTTGCGTGCGGGCCCTGGCGACGGCGTCGGCGTCGACGTTCGGGACCTCGAGCGTGATCGTGACGCCGGCCATCGTGGCGCCGGACTTCGGCGCGTCGGTCTTCTGGTCGATCGCCAGCACGAGCGCGTTGGCGAGGATGGTCTCGGTGACCATCCCGCTCGAGGACTTCGAGGCGTCGGCGTGGGTCGAAAGGATGTCGACGTGGTCGCCGGGCTGGATGAAGCCGCCGGCCCCGCTTTCGAGGCTGAGCGGCAGGGACATCGCGCGCATGCCGGGGGGCAGGCGCACCGCCATGTAGCTCGAATCACCGCTGTGGATGATCTTGGCCGCGGTGATCGGCTCACCAGCGAAGATCGGTTCGCGGACCACCGATCCGATCAGGGCCTGCATCTTCGGGCCGCCGCCGGTGGCGATATCTGTCACAGTGCTCTTGGCCTGGGCGACCGCGCTCTCGGCGCCGGGCTTCGGTGCGGCCATGGTCTGGCCGTCGGTGATGTAGGCGACGTTGAGCGTGGCGGCCGGCCAGGGCTGCCAGCTCATATTGTCGGCCGACAGGCGGTCGCCGACGCCGAGCTGGGTCTTGGCCACGAGCACGCGGGTCATGGCGGGTCCGGCGGCGACCACGACGGTCGGCGCCGGCGCCTTGGGCTTGGAGAACATGCCGTGCACCAGGAGGGCCAGGCCCACCGAGGCGACAAGGGCGACAACGAGAATGGCGATACGGGCGGGTGTCATCGTGGGCTCCGCGCCTCCCCGGCGGGCGGGTATTGCGGCCCGTCCGGCTCGTTGGAGCGGCGGTCCGAGGTGAATCGATTTCGCCCTTCTGGCGCTTGCCGAAAGTGGCCGACCCATAGTTAACGACGGCCTAAGGACCAGCTTGTTCGGGTCGATCCCGAGGGCGCGCGTGGGAGACGGCTACGGATCCCCGCTACAAGGGCTGGCCGTCGGTTGAGCGACTGCGACGAATCGCCTCTCAGGCGAGCGGGTTGATGGCGAACGCGGCCAGCGCGCCGAACGCGATGGCGACCCCGTAGGGCGCGGCTTCACCCGGCGTCGCAAGTCGCTTGGCCCATGCAGGCCCAGCTTCCGCGAGCGGGCGGATCCAGGACGAGCGCAGGGTCACCAGCGCGAGCGCGAGCGCGCCGCCCGCGAGCGCAGTGTAAAGGGCGAATGGCGCGAGGCCACGGAGACCGACCCAGAGAGCCGCAGCGGCCATCAGCTTGGCGTCGCCGCCTCCGATCCAGCCCAGCGCGAACATCCCGGCGGCAAGCAGAAGGACGCCGACGCCGACGGCGAAGCTCGCGCCGATCAGGCCGAGCGAGGCGCCGACCAGCAGCGCCGCGGGCGCGAACGCCAGAGCGAGGGCGGCCGAGATCCAGTTCGGGATCGTGAAGGACGAGAGGTCCTTCAGGGCCGCGATGATCACCAGGGTGGCGAAGACGCCGAGGACCAGGGGCTTGATGAGCTCGGGGGACATGGGCTGCGTTCGCGGCGTCGGTGGTCCACCTTGGTCCACGAAGCATAAACCAAACGTTTCGGAACACGTTGGCGTGGAGCGGTCGCCAGAAATGGCGAGGCCGCCGAAGCCCCGGTCAATCCCGGGGCCACGACGGCCCGCTGCAACTCTGGGCCGGTTCGCGGCCGCGCTCTTGGCGCGGCCGGGTCCGGCCGCCGTCGGCTCGATCCTAGCGGATCGCGTTGCCGGCGGTCGAAAGGCTGGTGTTGAGGTTGGTGCCGAGCGTCGTCACCGCGCCGATGATCACCACCGCAATGAGAGCGACGATCAGGCCGTATTCAATGGCCGTCGCGCCCGACTCGTCCTTGATGAAACGCGAAAAGAACTTGTTCATTAGTGGCTCCTTCCAGGATCAAGCTGTTGAGGCGCCACTCACGCCGGCCCCCTCTGCAGGCTTGGTGAGGACAACTTGCCGCACAACTTTTAATACTCACTGAACGACTATGATTACCTGCCGTTAAACGAAGAGAGGGCCGCGGCTTGCGCCGCGGCCC
>DATKMZ010000136.1:0-9461 GCA_035541575.1 Caulobacteraceae bacterium
TGGCCGTCGACGCTCAGCATGTAGCTGCCGATCATCGCCCGGGTGATGACGATCGCCGACCCGTTGTGCGGGTCGCGCGATAGGAACTCGTCGTCGATCTGGCGCCAGACCTGGCCGTCCTGCATGACGAAGGTCCACTTGCCTTGCGGATCCTGGCGCGCGCTGGCCAGCGTCTCGTCGATCTTGTTCACCGCATCGTCCTTCTCGCCGACGTCGAACATGGCGAGACTCGGCAGCGTGAGGCCAAACGCCTGATGTCGCACCTGACGGCGCTGCTCGCGGTCGAGGGTCACGAGGTCGCCGTTCGACTGCGCCTCGTCCATCTTGGCCACCGCCGCGTCGTAGCAAGCCAGGCGCTGGGCGCCGTCCTCGATCTTGCGGCAATCGACCACCGCCTGGACCGCCGGCGCGCGCGTCGGCGCAGGCTTGGCGGCCAGCGCCGGGCCTGCAGCGAGGGCGACCGCAAGGGCGGCGGCGAAAGCGAATCGAATCTGGGACATGGCCGTTCCTTGGAGGTGCGAGCGCCATTCAACGGGCTTTGCCGCGACCCGCGCAAGCCTCTTGCGGCGGGCGCGCCTCGCTCGCCTCGGAAGCGAGCTTGTTGAAACGTTGTTCGAAGAAAATGCCCGCGGATGGCCAATGCTCGGCGCAAATTCCCTAACCGATTTTAACGACGCGCAAGCTGTGACCTGAATGTAACAGGCGGACAAACATGAGATTACCACCACGTAATCCTCGTTGACCGGCCGGCCAACCAAGACCATTCAGTGCCGTCAACCGGGGGGAGCTCTGCCCGGGACAACATGCAACCCGTAAGCCGATGCGACGCCCGGGACAGGGCGTGCTCGCGTTCCGGAGGGACTCTGCTTTGAAAATAACCACTGTTCGTGGGCGTCTTCTGGCGTCGACCATGATCACGGGCGCGGCTCTGCTCGCCTTCGGGGGCATGGCTCACGCAGCCGACGCCGCCGGCCCGCTTCAGACCGCCACGCCGGGCGCGGGCGCGGTACAGGGCGCGACGCCGATCAAGACGGTCACCGCGGCCGCCGACGCCAGCGCGGGCGGCACCACAGTCACCGAGATCGTGGTCACCGGCTCGCGCATCCCGGCGCCGAACCTGACCAGCGTCAGCCCGATCCAGGCGATCGGCCATGAGGAGTTCCAGCTGCAGGGCGCGACCGACGCGATCGACCTGCTCAACACGCTGCCGCAGAACTTCCAGAACAGCGTCGCCGACTTCTCGAACACCACCAACCCGCTGACCTCCCCGGGCGGCGTCACCACCGCCGACCTTCGCGGCCTCGGCCCGCAGCGCACGCTGGTGCTGGTCAACGGCCGTCGCCTCGGCCTCGGCGACCCGAACACCGGCGACCCGAACCCGGCGCCCGACCTCGACCAGATCCCGGTCGCGCTGATCGACCACGTGGAAGTGCTCACCGGCGGCGCCTCGGCGACCTACGGCTCGGACGCCGTCGGCGGCGTCGTGAACTTCATCATGAAGAAGGACTTCGAGGGCGTTCAGCTAGACGGCACCTTCGGCATCGACCAGCACACCGACCACAACGTCGCCCTGCAGCAGGCGATCGGCACGTCCCAAAGGTACGGCAGCCACTGGGATGGCAAGAACGACGACTTCTCGGTCCTCTTCGGCGCCAACGCGCCGGACGACAAGGGCAACGTCACCGGCTACTTCGAATTCCGCAACGCGGAGCCGGTCACCGAAGGCCAGCGCGACTACTCGGGCTGCCTCATGATCCACACCCCGGCGCCGGTCTGCGCCAACACGGTCAACTCCAACCAGTTCATCCCAATCGCCGACGCCGCCAGCGGCACGACCGCGGGCGCGCCGCTGACCGTGCTCGGAACATCGTTTCTGCCTTGGCCGCAAGCGGGCAGCTCCCCGCCTTCGCGGTTCAACTCGAGCCCCTACGAGTACCTGTCGCGGCAGGACACCCGCTACCTCGCCGGCTTCTTCGCCCATTACGACGTGACCTCGTGGTTCAAGCCCTACTCCGAGTTCATGTTCATGCACGACACCACGACGTCGGCGATCGGTCCTTCGGGACTCTTTGAAGGCGGCGGCCTGTTTGCTCCGGGCGGCGGCTTCTACGTCAACTGCGGCAACCCGCTCCTCAGCGCCCAGGAGACCGCCGCTCTCGGCTGTACGGCGGCGCAGATCGCCGACCCGGCGCAGGGCGTGACCGACCAGAAGGACCTGCTGATCGGCCGCCGCAATATCGAAGGCGGCCCCCGCAACGCGTTCTTCGATCACACCAACTACCGCATCGTGCTCGGCGCGAAGGGCGACATCAACGACGCCTGGACCTACGACGCCTACGGCTCGTACTACTTCACCAGCCTGTTCAACTCGAACGGCGGCTACCTGAGCCTCGCCGGCATCCAGGACGCCTTGCTGGTGGGCGGCACCGCCGCGGCGCCGGTCTGCCTCAGCGGCAACGCCAACTGCGTGCCCTACAACATCTTCAACCAAGGCGGCGTGACGCCGGCTCAAACGGCCGCGCTCACCGAGATCGGCACCTCGCGCGGCTCGATCGAGGAACAGATCTTCGAAGGCTACGTCGACGGCGACCTCGGCAAGTACGGGATCAAGACTCCGTGGGCGGATGACGGCGTCAGCGTCTCGATCGGCCTCGAGCATCGTTGGGATCACCTGGAGTTCCAGCCCGACACGGCCGAGCTCTCGGGCGACCTCTCGGGCTTCGCCGGCGCTTCGGTGGCGGTCAACAACGCCATCTCGGTGCAGGAAGAGTATTTCGAGACCCGCATCCCGATCGTGCAGAAGCGTCCGTGGTTCGAGGACCTGAGCATCTCGGGCGGCTACCGCTATTCCGACTACTCGACCAGCGGCGGCGTCAGCACCTACAAGGTGGGCGGCGAGTGGGCCCCGACCCCGGATATCCGGTTCCGCGGCTCCTACGACCGCGCGATCCGGGCGGCCAGCATCCTGGAAGCCTTCACGCCGCAGTCGGTGACCAACACCAGCGCGGTGTCGGTCGACCCCTGTGCGCCGACCAACGTCGGCGGCGTCATCGTGCCCGCGACCGCGACCCTCGCCCAGTGCATGCACACGGGCGTGACCGCGGCCGAATACGGCAACGGCGGCACCACCGACACGATCGTGCAATGCCCGGCGGGCCAGTGCGCGATCCTGCAAGGCGGCAACCCGCACCTGGCGCCGGAAATCGCCGACACCTGGTCGATCGGCGCCACCGTCACGCCGAGCTTCCTGCACGGCTTCACCGGCAGCATCGACTACTGGGACATCACCGTGGACGGTGAGATCGGCTCGCCGTCGATCACCACGACGTTCAACGACTGCCTGCTGAACGGCACGCCGTCGTCGTGCGCCAGCGTCGTGCGGACGCCGCAAGGCTTCCTGTTCGGCACCACGATCCCCGGCGGCGGCTACGTCATCGGGCTGAACGCCAACGTCGGCCAGACGCACACCACCGGTCTCGACTTCCAGGGCGACTACCGCCTGGCGCTGGAAGACGTCGGGGTCCAGGGCATGGGCTCGATCTCGTTCCACTTCGTGGGCACGTACCAGCTCCAGAACGGCCTGCCTGGTCAGGACTGCTCGGGTCTCTTCGGCCCGGCCTGTCAGACCGACAACCCGAAGTGGCGGCACACGTTCCGGGTCACCTGGAACACGCCGTGGAACGTCCTGGCGTCGCTGCAATGGCGTTACCTGAGCGCCACGCAGTTCGACAACAACTCGACCCAGCCCGGCCTGCAGGGTTCGTCGTTCGGCGCCTTCGACCCGAACGACAACATCCTCAGCGCCCGCAACTACCTCGACCTCTCGGGCGCCTGGCGGGTCAACACCCACCTGACGATCCGCGGCGGCATCAACAACATTCTCGACCAGGATCCGCCGCTGCTGAGCCAGAACATCGCAGGCATCGGCGCCCCGAACACCTACCCGACCTACGATCTTCTGGGTCGTCAGTTCTTCGTCTCCGCCACGGCCAAGTTCTAAGCCGACCGGCGCAAAGCGTAAGGAAGGGCGGTCCGCTTCGGCGGGCCGCCTTTTTCTTTGGCGCTTGCGAGACAGCCCGCAGCAGCGTCACAATCCGGCGTTGGGTCGAGGGGCTCGAATGTTCGCGTCAAACAGGGTCGCCACGGCCGCGCTCGCCGCCGCGATGCTGCTCGCGCCAGGCGCCGCGCTGGCGGACTGCAAGCTGCTGCAGATGGCCGAGTTCCACCTCGACCCACACTACGGCGCCCCCGTCATGGACGGCGCGATCAACGGGCATCCGATCAAGATCCTGATCGATACCGGCTCGTCCTTCAGCGCCGTGCACAGCGGCGCCGTCCAGGCGCTGCACCTCAACAGTTACGACACCGGCGAGCGCGCCTACGGCATCGGCGGACAGGCCGAAGTCTACAAAGCGCACATCGACGAGCTGAAGATCGGCGACTTCGCGAAGAAGAACATGGACCTGCTGGTGACCGGGGATCCGCGCCAGGCCTGGGACATCAGCCTGCTCCTCGGCGCGGACTTCCTGGCCCAGGTCGACGTCGAGTTCGATCTTCCGGACCACGCCGTGCGCCTCTTCCGGCACGTGGGCTGCCAGCCGCCGCAGCTGGTCTACTGGGGCGCGGCCTACTCCCAGGCCAAGCTGCTGCCGTGGGAGCGGGACTCCCCGAAGCTCCAGGCCATGGCCGAGGTGAATGGCCGCCCGGTGCTGGCCGAGCTGGACAGCGGGTTCAGCATCACCACGATCGACGCCACCGTCGCCTCGGCCGCCGGCGGCAAGCCCACCGGCGGGGCGCCGGACGAGCTGAGGGGCGTTGGTCCGGCGGCTCAGACCGCCACCGCCGCGCGGTTCGACAGCTTCGCGCTCGGCGACGAGAAGATCAGCAACGCGACGCTCGATACGACGCGGCTGAGGTCCGACTTCGAGTACATGGAGACCGGCTCGCTGACGCCACGCCGTCTCGACAGCTCGCCCTCCCTGTTCATTGGCGACGACTTCTTCCGCGCGCACCGCATCTATTTCGACACGGCGGATCGGCTGATCATGTTCAGCTACGCGGGCGGTCCTGTGTTCCAGCGCCGTTCGGCGCCGCCGCCCCCATCGTCGACGCCGGGCGCGCCGCCGAACCGCTGAGGATCAGTCGCCGAACGTCCCCGGCGTCGGCGCCAGCACCGTCGCGCCGGCCTGCCGCAACCGCGCTTCGCGCAACGCCTGCAGCAGCATCCGCGCATCGGGATCGCGGGCCAGGTCGCCCACCTCGGCCGACAGCCGCGCCCCGTCGGCGCTGGCGCCGAGCATCCGCGCCAGCGCCTCCAGCGGGTTGGGCGCGACCTGGAACGGCTTGAGCCGCGCCTGCCCGCTGATCCCGGCGAGCGCCTTGGCGCGGTCGACCGCGACCTGGAAGCCGCCGAGATCGTCGACCAGGCCGATCGCCTTGGCCTGCGCGCCGGTCCAGACGTGGCCCCTGGCGATGGATTCCACCTGCGCCACCGGCAGCCGCCGACCTTCGGCGACGCGGCGCACGAAGCCGTCGTAGATGCGGTCCATCCAGGCGCCGAACGCCGCGCGCTGCGCCGGCGTCATCGCCCCGCCCGCGCCGAACGCGTCGGCGTAGTCGCCGCCCACCTTCAGGCTGCGGATGTCGACGCCGAACTTGGCGAGCGCCGGCCCCAGCGCCAGCTTGCCGCCGAAGACGCCGATCGATCCGGTCAGCGTCGAGGGCTCGGCCACGATCTCGGAGGCCTCCGACGCGATCCAGTAGCCGCCGGAGGCGCCGTAGCCCCCCATGCTGACCACCACCGGCTTGCCGGCCGCCTTGGCCGCGCGGACCGCGGAAAGGATCTCCTCCGAGGCCGTGTCCGAGCCGCCCGGCGACGACAGGCGGAAGACGATCGCCTTCACGTCCTTGTCGGCGGCGGCGTTATAGAACGCCTGCGCCAGGTCGTCGGCGTAGATGTTCTGGCCGCCGCCGAGCGGACTGCCGTGGCCGCCCGTGCCGGTGACGATGTCGCCCTCGGCCTCGATCAGGGCGATCGTCGGCGCGGTCGAGAAGCCGGCCGGCGCACTTCGCGCGCGGGCGGCGTACTCGGCGAAGTCGGTCAGCTTCGCGCCGCCGCCGGCGGCCTTCAGGATCGCGTCCTGGGCCTCCTTCACCTCGCCGACGTTGTCGACCAGCCCTTTGACCTTGGCCTGGTCGGCCGAATAGGGCCCGGCCTCGATCGTCGCCCTCAGCGCGGCCGGGGCGAGCTTGCGGTCCGCGGCGGCCGCGGCCAGGCTCGTGGCGTAGACCGAGCCCATCCAGCTGAGCTCCGCCTCGCGGTGCGCGGGCGTGTAGTTGTCATAGAGGTAGCCGTTGACGGCGTTCTTGTACTGGTAGCGCTGCTGGTAGTCGGGGACGACGCCGTACTTGTCGAAGAAGTCCTTGAAGAACAGGTCCTCCTGCGCCAGGCCCACGGCCTGGAACGAGGCTGAAGGTTGCATCCAGATGTCGCCCGAGGCGGCGCCGACCTCGTAGGTCGCCGTCGCGACGCCCTGCGGATAGAGCCCCTGGCTGTAGGCGATGATCGGCTTGCCGGCGGCGCGGAAGCGCTGGAACGCCAGCCGCAGCTCGTCCGCGGCCGCCGGCGTCATGCCGCCGTCCGGCAGCCGCACGAACAGCCCGCCGATATTGTCGTCGGTCGCCGCTCGGCGCAGGGTCTCCTCGATCCCCATCACCGAAAGTTCGCGCCCGCCGAACAGCGCCAGGCCGTCGGACGCGTCCTGGTCGCTAAGGCCGTTGCGCAAATCGAGATTGAGCACGGTGTGCGCCGGCAGCGGCGCGGGGCGCGACCCGCTGATCGCGATGGCGATCAGCAGCGCAGGCACGACGACCACGAAGAGCATGAGCCCGGCGAACACGCCGGCGACGGTGAGAAGGAACTGCTTCATCGCCGCGACCTTTCGCAGACTTACCGGTCAGGCGCCATAGACCGCCCGCTCGAACGCGCCGAACGCCGCCAGCGCCGCCGGATCGGCGAACGGGAAATGCTGGGCGAGGAACACGCCCGCCACTTCTTTCGCCGGATCGGCCCAGTAGTAACAGTTGCCGAGCCCGCCCCAGGCCAGCGAGCCGGCCGAGCGGCCGTTCGGTCCAGGCCTTGGGTTCATGAGGAAGCCCAGGCTCCACTGCTTGCGCTCGCCCGGGAACGGGTCGTAGCCGGCGCAGAGGAAGGCGTTGACGGGCGGCAGCACCCCCACCTCCTCGCCCTCCCATTGCGCCTCGACAAGCCCCGCATAGCCCTGCGGCCCCAGGATCGGCGCGCCGCCGGCGAGCATCGCCTCCAGGAACTTCAGGTAGTCTCGCGCGGTCGAATAGAGCCCGCCGCCGCCCATCCCGAAGTGCGGCGGCGGGGGCATCTCGAACGGGAACGGCGCCAGCGCCCCGTCGGCGCCGCGCGCGTGCATCGCCGCCCGGCGCGCCCGCTGGGAGTCGCTGGGGCTGAATGCGGTCTCGGTCATGCCGAGCGGTTCGAAGATGCGGCGCCGGCAGTAGGCGTCGAGCCCCTCCCCGGTCATCCCGGCCACGAGCTCGCCCGCCCAGTCGGTGTTGATCCCGTAGGTCCAACCCGAGCCCGGCTCGAACAGCAGCGGCGAATTCGGCCCCGTGCTGCGCGGATCGCCGCCGCTCGCGGCCGTGTAGCGCGTCAGCGTCTCGTTGCAGAAGTCGTAGCCGTAGCCCGCGGTGTGGCTCAGCAGCCGCCGCGCCGTGACGGGCTGGACCGCCTCGCGCAGGATCGGCGCGCCGGCCGCATCGAACCCGGCGAGCACTTTCGGGGCGGCGACGCCGGCCAGGCGCGCGCCCAGCGGCTCGTCGAGTCCCAGGCGGCCTTCCTCGACCAGCTGCAGCAGCGCGGCGCTGGTGATCGCCTTGGTGCAGGAGGCGATCCAGAACACCGTGTCGGGCGTCATCGCCTGCGCCTCGCCCAGCGCCCGCACGCCGGCGCAGGCCTCCACGACCTGGCCGCCCGGCAGCCGCGCGGCGACCACCGCGCCCACGAGGCCGTTGGCGGTCACGGCGTCCGTCAGCGCCGCCTGGATCCGGCTTTCAGCATCCATCGAATGAAGCCCCCAATGGTCGGAGTGGCAGGATTCGAACCTGCGACCCCCGCGTCCCGAACGCGGTGCTCTACCAGACTGAGCCACACTCCGAAATTGGGAGGGCGCCTTATAGAGGAGCCGCCAGCGGCCGACAAGGCGGGCCCGTTGCGCGGCGGCGGGCCTTGCGTTATCTCCGCGCGTCTGTCCGGCGGCCCGCTGCGCGAGGCGCTCCCGGCGGCGTTCCTGCTGGGGAATGGTGTAATGGTAACACAGCGGTTTTTGGTACCGTTATTCTAGGTTCGAGTCCTAGTTCCCCAGCCACTCACTCATCTCACTCACGAACGCAGAGCCGGTAGTCCGCTCTTCCCCGGCGAGTCTGCGCGTTGCTCTGGGCGGGGCCTCGCCGCCGCCCGCGCGAAGACTGACCTAGATTAAGTCGCCAGAGCAGCGGCGGGATCAGTCTTCGTCCCGCGGCGCTTTCGCGACGATCTCGCGTCCCGTCGCCGCGCTCGAGGATCGAACATGCAACTCAAAGCGCTCACGGGTTGGCTTGCGGGGCTGGGATTGGCCTTCTCCATTCTCCTGGCGCCGCAAAGCGCGGCGGCGCAGTCAAGCACCATCCAGGGCATGATCACCGCCAGAGACGGCGCCCAGATGACGGTGACGTCGTCGGGCGGCGCTCAGACCGTGGTGACCCTCACTGAGTCGACCAAAGTCGTCTCGTCTGCCGGCGCGCTTGGCATACAGCGCAACGAGCAGGCGCTCACCGACCTGATCGCGGGCCTTCCGGTGACGGTCGACGTGGTGAGGAACGGCGAGGAGACCGATGCGGTCAAGGTCAAGTTCAAGGCCAGCGACCTGAAGACCGCTCTGCAGGTGGAGGCCGGCACCGCCAAGGTGAAGGCCGAGAACGAGGCGCTGCGTCAGCGCCTCGCCGAAGCCAACCAGTATGTCGAGAAGGGCGAGGTCACGGTGCTCTTCGCGAGCGGCAGCGTCGCGATCTCGGCGCAGGCGAAGGCGGACCTCAAGGCGATCGCCGCCAAGGCGCAGGGGATCAAAGGCTACCTGATCAGCGTCGTCGGTTACGCCGACACGACGGGCAACCCTGACGCCAACCAGAGACTGAGCGACCGGCGCGCCGAAGCCGTCACCCGCTATCTCGAGAAGTACGGCGGCGTGCAGCCTTATCGGGTGCTGGCGCACGACGCCATGGGCGACGCCCATCAGGTGGGCGACGCCGCGACCGCGGCCGGCAAGGCGCAGAACCGTCGGGTGGTGGTCAAGATCCTGACGAACAAGGGCCTCGAGGGCCTGTAGCTGCGGCTCGACCACGCCGGAGGTCGTTCGCGCCGACGACTTGGCCCGGGGGTTGATGAGGATCAA
>DATKMZ010000137.1:0-5509 GCA_035541575.1 Caulobacteraceae bacterium
CTTGAAAAGCCCGGCATGTTCGCCGTCGAGAGTTCTGATAGCTCTAGCGGCGCCGTAAGCTGCGCTCTGGTCGTCGAAAGACGCGACGATGATCCGGTCCGCCATCCCGTGGGTCCCTTGAGTGATGCGCCGTCGTGAGCGTGAGAAACCGTCGGTGTGTTTGACGCAAGAGGCATTCCCTACGGCGATGGGAGCCGACACTGTCGCCGCGTGGCGAGCGTCCGCGCCCGCGCCTACCGAGCAAGTTTCGCCTAGGGTCGAACCCGGGCGTTGGCATCGCAGCCGATAGCGGACCTTCGCCCGAACTACCGACAGCTAGGCGACGCAGACGTTGTGGACCGCGACCTTCTGGAAGAGGTGCGGGGTCGCCACGACCGACGAGGGGTAGGCCGAGAGCTTCGACACGAACTCCGGATGCGAGAAAGCGGCCGCGAAGGCGGCCGTGGACTCCCAGACGGCGTAGTTCAGGTAGGTGACACTCTCACCGATCGCTCGGTGAAGCTGGGTCGAGATGAACCCATGCTGCCGCCTCATGAACAGCGCGTCTTCCTCCCAGGCCTTTAGCAGCGCTGGCTCGTCCGCTGCGTCCAAGGTGAACAAGTTGACGAGCACGACGTCCGGCCTGTTTCCTCACGATGACGCGGCCATCGATCACGTGGGTCGCCTAGGCCATCCGCATGAGATCAACGTGTGGCAGGAAGATCGCCATGTCGCGCGGTTCCCGCCGCCCGCTCCATTCCGGCGGAGATAGTGCGCCTTCAGTCGAGCAATGGCATCCAGCCCGCGGCCTTCGCCCTGACGTGCTCTTCTACCAGCAAGGCCATCAGCCTCTTCCGCTCAAGTCCGCTATTCGCCGACGCAAGTTGACGTGTGAAGTTCTTTACGTTGCTGCGGTAGACGAACTCTTCGGTCGATGGAGGCGGCACGGCGCGACGTCCGCTTGGTCTACCGCGGGGTTGGATTCCGTCTCGCCGGCCCCCCCCGAGAGTCCCCTCGGCGGCGTTGGTCAATGTCCGCAATTGGCGCTGACCGGCCGCCGCCCATTCGACCGTGGTTGGCGTCGGGCTCCGGCTAGATGGCCGACCTAGACGACTTCGGCGTGGTGCTCACCGCGACTTTGCTCGGCGTCGGGTTCGCCTGCTATGAGCAAGCTAAGCACGAAGCTAGAAGCTAGCTTCACTGGACTTTTCATGGGCCACGAAATTGGCTCGGTCGCCTTCGGCATAATCATGGCGGTGCTGACGGGTTGGATCTTGCTCCAGTGGTATCAGCGCCGGTGAGCGTGCCGTGCCCGCAGCTAACCCCAGGCCGCGTGGGCGTTCCGAGCTGAGCTCGTCAAAGAACGCGCCCGGCTCTTGGAGCTCGAGGGCGCGCTCACCAAACGCGATCCAGTCAGTTCGCCCCAGGCGCTAAGCGGTTGCTGCCATCGTTGTGGCGCGTTCCAGCTTGTTACCCCAGATGTTACCCAGGGGCGATTTTGGGACGCATCGGGCGAGGATGGAGCATACGCTAAGCCGTTGACACTATGGTGGTAGGCCGGGTGGGGGTCGAACCCACGACCACTCGATTAAAAGTCGAGTGCTCTACCACTGAGCTACCGGCCCTCGCTGCTCGGGCCTAGCCCGGCGGGGCGCGGAACTCAAGGAGATGGCCCGGGCGCGGCATGACCCGGGGCGCGGCGAGCGGGCGCGCCCCGTTCACCATCCTCGCCCCTGGCGCGAATCCGCCGGCCGAGCTACACCTTGAGCTATGCGCCGAGCCGCCCGACTGGCCATCGCGGCCGCCCTTCTGATCAGCCCTACCGCGGTCGCGGCCGGCCCCGCAACGACCACGGGGCCCGCCAAGACGACAGCGCAGGACCCCGACGATCAGCGACTGCTGACGCCAGAGCAGGAGGGCCGCCAGGGCGTGGCCAAGGGGGTGCTCGCGCAGCCTTTCCGCGACTTCAACATGGTCCGCAGCAAGATTCCGCCGGTGCTGATCGAGGCCATCGCCGACCCATACGCGCGGCCCGAGCCGGGCACTTGTGACGGCATCGCCGCCCAGATGAAGCGCCTCAACATGGCGCTTGGTCCCGATCTCGACGAGCCTGTCTCCACCGAGCATCCGGGCGTGCTGACCCGCGGGGAGAAATTGGCCGGCAATGGCGCCCTCGATGCGATGCGCTCGGAGGAGCAGAGCTACATCCCCTTCGACGGCTTCATCCGCGTGCTCTCCGGCGCCGACCGCCACGACCACTACGTCATGGCGGCGATCCAGGCCGGCGCGATCCGCCGCGGCTACCTCAAGGGCCTCGGCGAGGTGCGCGGCTGCATGCCGCCGTCCGTTCCCCGCCACCTCGCCCATCCGGTCAGCGTCGCCGCTAGCGAGGCCGCCAAACCCTCGCACTAGAAGGACCCCGCCGCCCGCGCCGTCGCAGACCCTACGCCTGCGCGGCCTTGAACGCCTGGCGGAAGGCGCCCAGCCGGCGTTCGACGATCGCCGCGCGCAACTTGGCCATCAGCGCCTCGAAGAAGGCGACGTTGTGCCAGGAGAGCAGCACCTGGCCGAGGATCTCGTCCGACTTCACCAGGTGATGCAGGTAGGCCTTCGCGTAGTCACGGCTGGCCGGGCAGTCGCTCTCTTCATCGAGCGGGTCAGGGTCCTCGGCGAACCGCGCGTTCTTCAGGTTCATCGGACCCGTCCAGGTCCAGGCCTGGCCGTGACGGCCCGACCGGGTCGGCAGCACGCAGTCGAACATGTCGACGCCGCGCCAGACCGCCTCGACGAGGTCGATCGGCTTGCCGACGCCCATCAGGTAGCGCGGCCGGTCGGCCGGCAGCAGCGCGGGCGCGAAGTCGAGCACCTCGCACATCGCCGAATGCCCCTCGCCGACCGCCAGGCCCCCGATCGCGTAGCCGTCGAAGCCGATCTCAGCGAGCCGCTCGGCCGACTCGCGGCGCAGCGGCTCGAACACCGAGCCCTGCTGGATGCCGAACAGCGCCTGCCGCTCGCGCGTTCCGAACGCCGCCTTCGATCGCGCGGCCCAGCGGGCGGAGAGCCGCATCGCCTCGGCCGCCCTCGCCTCTTCCGCCGGCCAGGCGACACATTCGTCGAGCTGCATCGCGATGTCCGAGCCGAGGAGGTCGGCCTGGACCTGGATCGACCGCTCCGGCGAGAGCACGTGGCGCGACCCGTCGAGGTGGCTCTGGAACGTCACCGCCTCCTCGCGCACCTGCGAGATCTTGGAGAGGCTCATCACCTGGAACCCGCCCGAGTCGGTGAGGATCGGCCCTTGCCAGCGCATGAACGCGTGCAGTCCGCCCAGCCGCGCCACCCGCTCGGCGGTCGGCCGCAGCATCAGGTGGTAGGTGTTGCCGAGGATGATGTCGGCGCCCGTGGCCTGCACCTGGTCCACGGTCAGCGCCTTGACCGTGCCCGACGTGCCGAGCGGCATGAACGCCGGCGTGCGGACCTCGCCGCGCGCCATCCGGATCACGCCGGTCCGCGCCGCCCCGTCGGTCGCGTCGATGCGGAAGTCGAGCGCGCTCAAGCTTGCGCCCGCCAGATCAGGCTCGCATCGCCGTAGGAATAGAACCGGTAGCCCGTCTCGATGGCGTGGGCGTAGGCCGCGCGCATTGTCTCCAGACCGGCGAACGCGCAGACCAGCATGAACAGCGTCGACTTCGGCAGGTGGAAGTTGGAGACGAGGCCCTCCGCCGTCCGGAAACGATAGCCCGGCGTGATGAAGATCGAGGTCTCGCCGGCGAACGCCTTGATCTCCCCGCCTGCGTCCGCGGCGCTCTCGAGCAGCCGCAGCGCCGTCGTGCCGACCGCGACGATCCGCCCGCCCCGCGCGCGGACGGAGTTCAGCGCCGCGGCTGCCTCGGCCGAGACCTCGCCGGCCTCGGCGTGCATGCGGTGCTGCGCCACGTCCTCGGTCTTCACCGGCAGGAAGGTCCCGGCGCCGACGTGCAGCGTGACGAAGAAGCGCTCGACGCCGCGCCGATCGAGCGCCTCCATCAGCTCGGGCGTGAAGTGCAGCCCGGCGGTCGGCGCGGCGACCGAGCCGTCCTCGCGCGCGTAGATGGTCTGGTAGTCGGTCAGATCCTGTTCGTCCTCGACCCGGCGACTGGCGATGTAGGGCGGCAGCGGCATGGCGCCGCGCTCGGCGATCGCCAGATCGAGATCCGGGCCTGAGAGGTCGAACGCCAGCGTCACCTCGCCGCCCTCGCCCTTCTCGGCCACGGTCGCGTCCAGGGCGGCCAGCAGGCAGGCGCGGTCGGTCGGCTCGCCGAAGCGGATCCGGTCTCCGCAGGCCAGCCGTCGGCCGGGCTTGGCGAACGCGGTCCAACGCGAGGGCGACAGCCGCCGATGCAGCGTCGCCTCCACCGTGACGGCGTGGTCGTCACGCAGGCGCAGGCCCCTTAGCCGCGCCGGGATCACCCGCGTGTCGTTGAAGACGAGCGCGTCGCCGGGGCGCAGCAGCTCGGGCAGATCGCGGACGACCCGGTCCGCGAGCGGCTCGCGAGGCGTCACCACCAGCAGGCGCGCGGCGTCCCGCGGCGCGGCGGGCCGCAGCGCGATCCGCGCCTCGGGAAGCTCGAAATCGAAGTCGGCGAGCCGCATACGCCCGCCTCATAGGGCAATCACCGCGCCGCGCGAACACCGGCGCGTCGCCGCGCCGGCGCCCGTCAGCGCTAGCCGCCCCTAGTGGTGGTGTCCGCCGCCATAGCCGCCGTGGCCGCCGTGGTAGCCGCCATAGCCACCGTGGTAGCCGCCATGTCCGCCGTGCCAGCCGCCATAGCCGCCGTGGTAGCCGCCGTGGTAGCCGCCATGGTAGCCGCCGTAGTAGCCGCCGCCGTGATGGTACCACCCGTAGGGGTGGCCACCGGCCCAGCCGCGCCAGCCCCACGGTCCGCCCCAGCCCCAGCCGTAGTGCCAGGGATAGCCGCACCAGTACCAGCCGGGCCCCCGCCAGGCGTCGTCGTACCAGCAGTACCTGTGCCCGCCCCAGAAATAGACCGAGAACTGGGCCTTGATCAGGTTCGGGTCGTGGGCGGAAATCTGCGCCTGGGCGCTGCTTGAGCCAGCCCCGGCGCCTATGAGCGCGACTGCCGTAGCGGCAGCCGCAAGAACGCTTTTCATTGTCGTCTCCGACTTAACGCTGTCCCACGTCAGCACGATTAACAGACCTGCGCGGTGCGGGTTGCAAGGCCCCTGCGCCGAGGCGGCGACGACGCGCGCCCTCGTTCAGACGAAAAACGTCATGAAATTCGTCAGATACGTGCGAGCTTCAAGCTCGCTCCGCCCGGTGTCTTCAGGCGTCTGCGGCGACGCGCATCGAGACGATCTTGCCCGGCGCGCGCGGCGGCTCGCCCTTTGGCAGCGCGTCGACATGCTCCATGCCTTCGGTCACCTCGCCCCACACGGTGTACTGGCCGTCGAGGAAGCGTGCGTCGTCGAAGCAGATGAAGAACTGGCTGTTGGCCGAGTGCGGATAGCTGGTGCGCGCCATCGAGCAGACGCC
>DATKMZ010000138.1:0-18126 GCA_035541575.1 Caulobacteraceae bacterium
TGCACCGAGCCGGTCTCGCGCCGCCGCGCCAGCGCCTCCACGCGGGCGATCAGCTCGGCGAAGGCGTAGGGCTTCACCAGATAGTCGTCGCCGCCGGCCCTCAGCCCTTCGACACGGTGGTTGATCTCGCCGAGCGCGGAGAGGAACAGCACCGGCGTCTGGTCGCCGTCCTTGCGCAAGAGCTCGACCATCGCCACGCCGTCGATCCGGGGCATCATGCGGTCGACGATCATGACGTCGAAGCCGCCGCCATGCGCGGCCAGCAAGCCCTTCTCGCCGTCCGGCGCGACGACGCACTCATGGCCGGCCTCGGTGAGGCCGCGCGCCATCGCCTCCGAGGCTTCCGCGTCGTCCTCGACGATCAGCAGCCGCATGCGCGCCCCCTTCGCCTGCGCTGCGCCCTCACCCGTCGATCTTGATCGGCACGAAGCCGAGCATGACGCCGTTGCGGCGCACCGAGAGCGGGATCGACGTGCGGCCCGACTTCTTCCAGTCGGCCACGGCGGCGGCGAGCTCGCTGGCGCTGGCCACTTCGCGGTCGCCGGCCTGCACGATCACGTCGCCGCGCTGCAGACCCTTGTCGCCCGCGTCGGACGTGCCCTTGACGCTCTGCACGACGACGCCGCCCTTGACGGTCGAGGGGATGTTGTACTGGCCGCGGGTGTCGGCGTTGAGCGGGGCCACCTGCATGCCCAGCACCGGGGCGCCGAGCGCCGCCGGATGGGCCTGGCCTTGCGCGCCGCTGTCGTCGCCCTGTGGCGCGCCGCCGTTCTGAGCCAGCTCGGCGTTCGAGGGCCGCGTGCCCGAGCGGACGTCGATGGTGCGCTCTTTGCCGTCGCGGAAGACGTCGAGGTGGATCACCTCGCCGGCCTGGGCCTTGGCGACCTCGCGGGTCATTTCGACGTTCGACTTCACCGGCACGCCGTTGACCGCGACGACCACGTCGCCGGACTGCAGGCCGGCCTTCTGCGCCGGGCCGCCGGCCACGACGTCGGTGACCTGTGCGCCCTTATGGCCGCCAAGACCCCACGAGTTGGCGAGGTCGTCCGACAGCGACTCGATCGTCGCGCCGATGTAGCCGCGGGTGATCTTGCCCTTGGCGATCAGCTCTTGCGTCACCTGCTGGGCGATGTTGGCGGGGATCGCGAAGCCGATCCCGACCGAGCCGCCGGTGGGCGAATAGATCGCCGCGTTCACGCCTATGACGCGGCCGTAGATGTCGAAGGTCGGGCCGCCGGAGTTGCCCTTGTTGATCGGCGCGTCGATCTGAATGAAGTCGACGAAGTTCTCGCCGATGTCGCGGTTGTAGGCCGAGATGATGCCGGCGGTGGCGGTGCTGTTGAGGTCGAACGGGTTGCCGACCGCGACCACCCAGTCGCCGACGCGCGGCTTCACGGACGTCTCGAAGGTCACGAACGGGAAGTTGGCGCCCTGCACCTTCAGCACGGCGAGGTCGGTGCCTTCGTCACGCCCGACGACGGTGGCCTTCAGCTCCGTGCCGTCCTTGGTGACGACCTTGATGTCCTCCGCGCCGTCGACGACGTGGTTGTTGGTGACGATGTAGCCGTCCGGCGAGATGAAGAAGCCCGAGCCGGACGACTCCTGCTTCGGCGGCGGGCGATCGTCGTCGCCGCCCTGGCCGCCCTTGGGCACGATCTCGAACGGGAAGTTCTCGAAGCCGGGGATCGAACGGCGCAGCGCCGAGATGTCCATCTTCGACGTCACGTGGATCGAGACCACGGCAGGCGAGACGCGCTCGAAGATGTCGGCGAACGACTCCGGCGCGCCCGGCGGCGGGGCGAAGACGGGGGCTGTGGAGGCGGGGATCAGACTGCCGCCGTGGGGGCCGCCGGCGAACGCGGCGGGGAGCTTCATCCCGGCGCCGGCCATCGCAGCGACGGCGACGCTGGCGCCGCCGAGGGCGCCCACCAGGAATGCGGTCTTATTGACTGCCATGCGTAGATTTCCTCGTCCTGGACTCGCGTGAAGGCGCCAGGATGCCAATCATTTAAGGCCGGATGCCAAAGAGCGCCACGGTCCTCAAGTTACCTTTCCGTCATCGCGACGCATTGGCGCAATTGTGCGGCGCCAGGATGTCATCGCGTTTCTTCGCTCGATAGCTTAGCCAGCACGGCTTCTTCTTGCTCGGTCAGAGCTTCGCCGTCCTGCGCCGGCCCGCGACGCATGAGCAGCGCGGCGGCGCCCAGCGCCACCACCAGCAGGGGGCCGATCCAGAGCACCGCGTTGCCCAGAGAGGGCTTCGGCGCGAGCAGCACGAACTGGCCGTAGCGGCTGACGAGATAGGCGCGGATCTCGGCGTCGCTCTTGCCGGCGGCCACCTCCTGGCGGACCAGCTGGCGCAGGTCGCGCGCCAGCGCCGCGTCCGATTCGTCGATCGACTGGCTCTGGCAGACGAGGCAGCGCACATCGCGGAAGATCGTCCGGGCTCTCGCCTCCTGCGCCGGGTCCGAGAGCCGGTCGGCCGGATCGGCCGCCGCGGCCGTCAGCGTCGCGACGGCGAACAGGGCCAGCAGCACGCGGCGAGGGCCGGTCATCGCCGCGTCACTCCGCCGGCGCCGGCTGAGCGGCGGCGCGCAGGCGTGAGGTCAGGGCGAACCTCAGCCGCCGGTCGCTGAGCGAGACGACCCCGCCCAGCGCCATCAGCAGCGGCCCGGCGAAGACGAAACGCACCCAGGGGTTCCAGTAGGCGCGCAAAAGGAACGCCGCCTGGCCGCCCGGCTGGACGCGCCGGTCGCCGAACACGACGTAGACGTCGTCGAGCAGCGTCGGGCAGATCGCGACCCCCGAGACGGTCTGGCCGCCGGCCGCGTAGAGCCGCCGCTCGGGCGCGGCGATGCAGAAGACGCCGCCGGCGCCGTCGGTGATGCGGACGATCGCACGGTCGGCGGCGAAGTTGGGCCCGAAGTACTGGCCGACGCTGTCGAGCCGCAGCGTGTAGGCGCCGAGCCGCATCGTGTGGCCGAGCGTGACGGCCTCGGTGGCCTCCGTGCGCCAGGCCGTCTCGAAGGCCGCGCCGAGGGCGAAGACGCCGATGCCGACGTGCGCCAGCGTCATGCCCCAGGCGCCGCGCGGCAGGCCGCCGGCGCGGCGGCCGACCTCGGCCCAGGGCGCGCGGAAGAGCTTCACCCGGTCCGACGCCTCCGCGAGCGCCCCCCAGATCACCCAGGCGCCGAGCGCGATCCCGCAGGCGGCGAGCAGGCTGCGCGGCGAGACGAATGCAAGCGTCGCGAGGCCGGCGGCGAGGGCGAGCGCCGCCGCGATCCGAAGGCGCGTGAGCGCCCCGGCCAGGTCGCCGCGCTTCCAGGCGAGCAGCGGGCCGGCCGGCAGCGCGATCAGCGCCGGCGCGACGAGTGCGGTGAAGGTGAGGTTGAAGTAGGGCGCGCCGACCGAGATCGGCGTGCCGTCGATCGCCGAGCGGATCAGCGGCAAGAGCGTGCCGATCAGCACCACCGCGGTCGCGCCGGCCAGGAGCACGTTGTTGAGGAAGAGCGAGCCCTCGCGGCTGATCGGCGTGAACGCGGCCTCGTCTTTCAGCGTCGGCGCGCGCCAGGCGTAGAGCGCGAGCCCCGAGCCCGCTGCGAGCCCCAGGATGCCGAGCAGCAGCACGCCCCGCTTGGGGTCGATCGCGAAGGCGTGGACGGAGGTGAGGACGCCGGAGCGGACCAGGAAGGCGCCCATCATCGAGAGCGTGAAGGCGCCAATGCCGAGCAGCACCGTCCAGCTCGCCAGCGCCCCGCGCTTCTCGGTCACGGCGGCCGAGTGCAGCAGCGCGGTCCCCATCAGCCAAGGCATGAAGCTGGCGTTCTCGACCGGGTCCCAGGCCCACCAGCCGCCCCATCCGAGCTCGTAGTAGGCCCAGTAGGATCCGAGCGTGATGCCGACGGTGAGGAAGCTCCAGGCGGCCAGCGTCCAGGGCCGGATCCAGCGCGCCCAGGCCGGATCGACGCGGCCCTCCACCAGCGCCGCCGCGGAGAGCGAGAACACCACCGAGAAGCCGACGTAGCCGGCGTAGAGGAACGGCGGGTGGCCGGCGAGCGCGGGGTCCTGCAGCAGCGGATTGAGCGAGTCGCCCTGCACCGGGACGTCGGCGATGCGCGCCAGCGGGTTCGAGGCGAACACCATGTAGCCGATGAAGAGCGCGCCCAGCAGGCCTTGCGTCGCCACCGCCGAAGCCTTGAGTCCGAACGGCAGGCGCCCGCTCGCGGCCATCACGGCGCCGTAGCCGGTCAGCATCAGACACCACAGCAGCATCGAGCCCTCGTGGCTGCCCCAGGCGCCGGCGATCTTGTAGATCAGCGGCTTGGCGGTGTGCGAGTTGGCCGCGACGTTCAGCACCGAGAAGTCGGACGTCACGAACGCGTGGATCAGCGCCGCGAAGCCCAGCACGATGGCCGCGAACGCGCCCATCGCCGCACCCTCGCCTGCGCCGGCCAGCGCCGCGTCGCGCCGAACCCTCGCCGCGATCGAGAGACCGGCCTGCGCAAGGCTGAGCGCCAGCGCCAGGACGAGCGCGAACTGGCCGAGCTCGTCGATCACCGCGCAGCCTCGTACGATGGCGCCGCGCCGCCGCCCCGCCACTCGCCCTGCTTCTTCAGCGCGGCGGCCACTTCCGGCGGCATGTACTTCTCGTCGTGCTTGGCGAGGATCTCGGTGGCGACGAAGACGCCCGAGGGCTGGTAGGCGCCCTTGGCGACGACGCCCTGGCCCTCGCGGAACAGGTCGGGCAGCTGGCCGCGGTACTGCACCGGCGAGGCGCCGATCTTGTCGGCGACGACGAAGTCGACTTCGCCGTCGGGCTTCTTGACCACGCTGCCGGTGCGCACGAGGCCGCCGAGCTCGATCGTCTGGCCGGTCGGCACGTGCGCGGCCACCGCCTGCGACGGGGTGTAGAAGAACGAGATCGCGCCGCGCATGGCGTAGAGCGCCACGGCCACGGCGAGGATCAGCACAGGCGCGGCGATGGAGAGCGTCATCAGCCGGCGGCGGGCGGTGCGGGAGCGGGGGAGAAGCGACATCGGGCGGCCATCCTAGAGCGAACCGCAGGTCCGCCAAACTACGCGCAAGTGCTTAAGAGGGCGGTCGCGCCGCCGCATCGAGTGCGCCCAGGACGTCGGGGCGATCGGCGTAGCGCTTGCGCGCTGCGCCCAGGGCCTTGTCGCGCCGGTCGGTCTCGCCGAGCACCGTATAGGCGCGCACCAATCGCACCCAGCCTTGCGGATCATCCGGGCTGGCTTCGAGGCGGGCGGCGAGGCCGTCGACCATCTGCTGGATCTGCGGCGTCGCGTTCGGCGAGCGGCTGGGCGGCAGGGCGGCGGGCGCGAGCCGGCCGGTCGCCGCGACCTGCTGGATCTCGGCGTCGAGCTCGGCGCGCCGCGGTTCGCGCGGATCGAGCGAGGCCTCGAGCGCGCGCCAGTCGGCGAGGCCGCCCGCTACGTCGCCGCCGGCGATCCGCGCCCGCGCCAGGTAGTAGCGGGCGATCGGCAGGTTCGGATCGATCGCCAGCGCGCGCCGGAACGCGTCCTGCGCGTCGGGCGGGACGTCTCCGCCGGACTGGATCACGGCGATCTCGCCCTGCATCTGCCAGAGGTCGGACCGCGCCGGCGCCAGAGCGATCGCCCGCTGCAGCGCCTGGGTCGCCTCCGTCAGCTGGTTGGAGGCGAGCTCGGCGACGGCGAGCTGCATCAGCGGCTCGGCGTCGGTCGGCTTCTCCGCGGCGATCTGGCGCAGCACGGCGGCCATCTGCGGCGCCGTCAGGGTCTGCGGATCGGCCGCGCGCCAATCGGCGAGCCGCGTCGCGAACGGCTGGTCGGGGAACCGCGGCGAGCCGATCACGACGTAGGCCGTGAGCGCGATCAGCGGGACGGCGGCGGCCGCGGCGAGGACCACGAGCGGCCCGGAGACCTTGAGCGGCGCCTCGGAGCGCTCGGCGGCGGCCAGCAGGCGCCGGCCGGTCTCGGCGCGGACGCTGCGACGCTCGCCCTCGGCGATCAGCCCGCGCGTCGCGAGGTCGTCGAGCTCGGCCATCTGGCGGCGGTAGACCGCCAGCGCCGGATTTGCGGCGCGGTCGGCCCTCGCCGCGCGGGCGGCGCGATGCACGATGAGGGCCGCCAGCCCCGCCGACACCAGGGCCGCGGCCATCCAAAGCCAGATCATCGCCGCGCCATAGCCGAATTCGCGCATCGCCGCGAGGAGCCGCGCGTCGCAACCCCGGCGCGGCCGGCGCGTTGATGGCGCGGAGACCCGCCATGAACCTCAACCTCGCCCTCCCCCTCGCCGCCGCCCTGTTCGCCCTCGCGCGGGCCGCCTTCGCGGCCGACCACGAAGCAGGCGTGCCGCTTTCCCCGGCCGAGGCCGCCGGCGCCTGGACGGTCGAGAGCGGCGGCCACGCGATCTGCATGCTGCGCCTGACAGCTCGCCACGACGCCCGCGTCGGCGCTGGCTGCGGCGAAGCGTTGCCGTCGGGCGTCACGAACTGGGCCGCGACCTCGGACGGAATGGCGCTGACGAGCGGAGACGGCCAGGTGCTGGCGCCCTTCGACCGCTGGAGCAACAGCCTCTTCGTCTCGCGCCGATCGAGCGGCGTCGACGTGCAGCTCATGCGCGGCCCCCCGCACCCGGAGGGGTGAGGTCAGTCAGGCGAGAAGCGCCATTAAGCCCGAGAGGTTCGGCAAGCGATCGAGGTCGCGGACGAGGCCGATGGCTTCGTCGGTCCTGGCGCCAAGCGCCGGGCCGGCGACGGCGCGGAACTTGCGCTCGAGCTTGGCCTGCTGGGCGGCGAGGTCGCGCATCGGCTGCGAGACGTCGCCGGTTCGGAACAGCGTCCGCCCGTCGCTCAGGCGCACCGTGACGACGCACCCGCGGCCGGCCTGGGTGGGATCGATCTCGACCTTCTCGCGCAGCGCGTTGAGGTCGGCCCTGCGAGCGGTCGCGTCGCAGAAGAGCGCCTCCTGGAAGGTGTCCTCGCCCGAGAGCGCGAGCGCGGTCGTCATCCTGAGCGAGAACTTGCACTCCAGCCCGGTCGCCGGCGCCTGAATGTTGCAGACGCCGAGGTGGCCGGCCGGAACCTTCACGCTGACGTGCTCGATCGCCGCCGGCGTCACGCCGTCCTCGGCGCGCAGCCGGTTGGCCGCCTCGATGGAGTCGTGCGTGAGGTAGCAGGCCGCGTGGTACTTGAAGAGCGCCTCGACCACCCAGGGCGCCGGGCGCGCGGCGAGCGCGGCGGCCGGGTCGGCCGTGGTCGACTGGGTGTCCGTGAAGCCCTGCGCCGAGGCCAGGATGTCGACGTCGCTGGTGAAGCCGCGCGCGGCGAGCCGGGCCGCGAGCAGGCCGTTCTGCGCCGCCTTGCCGGGATGCAGCGGCTTCGACATCGTGCCGAAGCAGCTCTTCAGCCCCGCGGCCTGGGTGCCGGCGAGGCCGAACGCATGGGTCAGCGCCGCGCCCGTCACGCCGAGCAGCCGCGCCGCGGCGGTCGCTGCGCCGAACGTCCCGGTCGTCGCCGTAGTGTGCCAGCCCCTGGCGTAGTGCGAGGGGCCGAGCAGGCGGGCGATCCGACACTCGGCCTCGACGCCGGCGATGAAGGCGGTCAGCGCCTCGGCCCCAGACGCGCCCCGCTGCTCGGCGAGCGCAAAGACCACCGGCGCGACCGGCACGGTCGGGTGGCCCATCGGCATGATCACATCGTCGAAGTCGAGCGCGTGACCCATCGCGCCGTTGATCAGCACGGCGTCGTCGACGCGCGCCCTGCGGCCGCGCCCCAGAACGGTGACGCCGGCTGGATCGTTCGCCGGCGCGAGCTCGTCCACGAGGATGCCGACCAGCGGCTCGTTGCGGCCGGCGAGGCCAACGCCGATCCAGTCGAGCAGGCACTGCTTGGCGACGGCGATGGCCTCGGACGACAGGTCGGCGAAGCTCATCCCGGCCACGAGGTCGGCGAGCTGTGCGGTGACCGTGCGGGTCCCGGTCAGCGGCGGATCGAGGGTGAGGGTCTCGGCCATGGCGCGTCCTCCGCGATGTCGGAGTGAACGCTAGGCCCGCCGCCACGCGGCATCAATGCTGCGTGGTTCGAGACGCGCCATGGCGGGCGCTCATCACCGTGACGAGGACTGTTGGGGTTCCATCCGTCTCGTCATCCCGAGGCGCCTGCGAAGCAGGCGTCTCGAACGACGCTCGGAACTCAGTCGAACCGGTCGCCGAGGTAGACGCGGCGGACTTCGGGGTCGCTCAGGATCGCCTGCGGGGCGCCTTCGAAAAGCACCTGACCGGCGTGGATGATCGCGGCGCTATCGATGATGTCGAGCGTCTCGCGCACATTGTGGTCGGTGATCAGGATGCCGATGCCGCGCCCCTTGAGGTAGGCGATCACCTCGCGGATGTCGGCGATGGCGAGCGGGTCGATGCCGGCGAACGGTTCGTCGAGCAGCATGAACGCCGGCTCGCTGGCGAGCGCGCGGGCGATCTCGACCCGCCGCCGCTCGCCGCCGGAGAGCGAGACCGCCGGCGCGCCGCGCAGGTGGGCGATGTGCAGCTCTTCCAGGAGCGCGGTCGCGATCTCCCGCGCACGCCGGCCGTTCTTCTCGCGCAGCTCCACCACCGCCAGCACGTTCTGTTCGACCGTCATGCCGCGGAAGATCGAGGTCTCCTGCGGCAGATAGCCGAGGCCGGCTCGGGCGCGCTGGTACATCGGCAGCGTCGTGATGTCCTCGCCGTCGAGGTAGATCGCGCCGTAGTCAGCGGCGATCAGGCCGGTGATCATGTAGAAGCAGGTGGTCTTGCCGGCGCCGTTGGGGCCGAGCAGCCCCGCCACCTGGCCGCGGCGCAGGGTCAGGCTGACGTCCTTGACCACTTGGCGGCCGCCGAACGACTTGCCGATGCGGTCGACCACGAGACCCGATAGGTCCTCAGGCTCAGCCACGGCCGACGCCGCGCGGGCTCGCGGCTCGCGACGGCCGAACGTCAGGAACCCACCCGAGAGCGGACCCTTCTGCATCGTGCGGCCGAGGGGCGCCGAGTCCGCCATTCCGCTCCTCAGTGGGCCGCCTGCGGCGCCGATCCCGGCGCGCCCGGCTGGTTGGAATAGAATACGCCGCGCACCCGCCCAGGCGCTCCGCGCCCCTTGGCGGCGGAGTCGATCTGCACCTGCCGGGTCTGCACCCAGATCGTCATCTTGTCGCCGTGGACGACATTCTTGCCCTGCACGACGATGACGTTGCCGGTCATGACGATCTGATCGCTGTCGGCGTCGTAGACAGCGTGGTCGCCGCGGGCGGTCTCGTCGGGCGTGACGTAGAAGACGTCGCCGTCGGCCTCGATCCGCTGCGTCGCGCCACAGTCGGTCTGCACCGAGCCGGCGGACGGGGCCGCGCCGCCAGGCGCAGGCGGCTTCTTCTTCAGAAACGCGCGGATGACGTTGGCGCGGAGCCGGGAGCTGCCCTGAAGCGCCTCGGCCGAACCGCTCCAGGTGGCCTCGCAGGTGGCGTTCACCAGCGTGCCGTTGTCGGCGGTGATATCGATCGGGCCGTTCCCGTGGGGGGCGATCTGGGCCTGGGCGGCGCCCGCCGCCAGCGCCGCCGCGACCGCCGCCGCCAGAAGAGACTTCATCGACCGCCCGCTCCGCGCAGCGTTTTCCAGAACCACACGGCCGGACACTTACTTCCCTTTCAGCTCGGCGTGAACGCCGCCGTGCAGTTCGAGCGTCTGACCCTTCTCGGAGGCCGAGTAGCTGCCGGCGCTGATCATCCCCATCGGCCCGCTGCCGTTCAGCGACGAGACCCCGGTGACCACGCCTGCCTTGGTGTCGACCAGCGCCTCGTCCGTGGCGACGGTAGAGGCGGTGGAATCGTCGACCCGCACGTGGCCGGTGAGGCGCAGGAGCCGCGTCTTCTCATCGTAGACGCCGCGGTCGGCGGTGA
This sequence comes from Caulobacteraceae bacterium, assembly GCA_035541575.1. Taxonomy (GTDB): domain Bacteria; phylum Pseudomonadota; class Alphaproteobacteria; order Caulobacterales; family Caulobacteraceae; genus Acaudatibacter. The sequence goes on from DATKMZ010000138.1 coordinate 9,930, forward strand.
GCGTCTTCGGGTGCGCGCTCTCGACGTCCAGCACCAGCACCGGCGAGCCAAGCACCACGTGCTGCATGTTGGCGTCGTCGCGCACGGCGAGCCGCGCGGCGAGGTCGAACGCCCGGCCCTGGTCGTCGCGGCCAATGAAGTGCGGGCTCACCATGCGGATCTCGGTGGGGATCTCCCGCGGCTTGGAGGCGGCCGCCCGCAGAGCCTGACTGACCACGAAGACACCGAGAAGGCTGAGCAGCGCGAGGATGATCGTCGGCAGCAGCCAGCGCACCACGAACACGAGGCGGCTGTGGGTGCGCGCCCGCCGCCGGATCAGGGCGGCGGCGGAGCGTCTGGAGACGCCTTCGGCTGTGGTGAAGGTCAAGGACGCGCCTTCAGCTGTGGGCGAAGATGTCGACCTCGGGCCAACCGGCCACGTCGAGCGCCGCCCTGTGAGGTAGGAAGTCGAAGCAGGCCTTGGCAAGGGCGGCTCGGCCCTCGCGCACAAGCATTTCGTCGAGCCGTTGCTTCAGCGCATGCAGATGCAGGACGTCGGAGGCGGCGTAGCTGACCTGGTCGGGCGTGAGCTGGGCTGAGCCCCAGTCCGACATCTGCTGCGCCTTCGAGAGATCAACGTTGATCACCTCCTTGGCGAGGTCCTTCAGGCCATGGCGATCGGTGTAGGTGCGTGTCAGCCGCGAGGCGATCTTGGTGCAGTAGACCGGCGCCGTCAGAACGCCGAGATGCAGCAGGAACATGGCGATGTCGAAGCGGCCGAAGTGGAAGATCTTCAGCACCGTCGGATCGGTGAGCAGGCGCTTCAGGTTCGGCGCGTGGTAGCCGGGTCGCGAGAGCCTCACGACATGCGCGTCACCGTCGCCGGCGCTCAGCTGCACGACGCAGAGCGGATCGCGCCCCAGCACCAGGCCCATCGTCTCGGAGTCGACCGCGACGGACGCCGCGCCGGCGAACACGCCGTCCGGCAGGTCGCCCTCGTGCAGATGGTTGGCCAAGGCGGGCGGAAGCTCCTTCAGGCGCGTCGAATCCGTTTGCGGCTCAGGCTAGACCATTGGCGTGGCGAGTCGATGTCGCAGCTGTAGCCTTTGCGCGGGAAAGCCTCGGGGCCCGCGCAGCGCGAAGAGGCTGGTGCCCAGGAGAGGACTCGAACCTCCACGGCTGTTACACCACTGGCACCTGAAGCCAGCGCGTCTACCAATTCCGCCACCTGGGCGCGCCTTGCAGCGCGAGGCGGGGACGCATAGGGCGCCGCCCCCGCAACGTCAATCAGAGCCGCCGCGGCCGATCGCGTCGGCGAGCTCGCGTGGGCCGGGCCGCAGCTCCCGCTCTGCGAAGTAGCGATCCAGCGCCTCGGCCGCGCCGTCCTGGACCGCGAGCGCGACGTAGGTGTCGGGCCGCAGGAGGTAGGTCGCGTCCTTGACGATCCCCGCCGCGCCGTGCGCCGGCGTGAAGGCGAGCTCGCGCAGCGGGATGCGATGGCGGTCGCACCAGGACCCGACGTCCCGGGCGGCCACGCCGTAGACGACCACCTGCCAGGTCATGGCCGAGAGCGTGGCGGTCTCGCAGGACCCCGCCGTCGGCGCCCAGGGCAACCGGTCGCCGCCGTGGACGCGCCCGACCTTGCCGGCGCTGAGCGGGCCGTCGCGATAGTTGAGCGTGATCTGCGAGATGGTTCGGAAGAAGTAGTCGCGCACCGCGTCCTGCGAGAGCGCCGCCGGGATCGCGATCGGCGCCAGCCGGGTGCGCAGGAAGTCGGCCGCGGGACCTTCGGCGGTCGCGAAGCTGAAGATCCGGTCGGTGGACGACACCAGCCGGCGGGCGAAGGCGAGGCGCTCCGGCTCGTAGCTGTCGAGCAGGGCGTCGGGCGCTCGGCCGGCCAGCACCTCGGCGAGCTTCCAGGCGAGGTTGATCGCATCGCCGATGCCGGTGTTCATGCCCTGGCCGCCGGCGGGGCTGTGGATATGCGCAGCGTCGCCGGCGAGGAAGGCGCGGCCCTTGCGGAAGTGGGCGGTCACGCGGTGGTGCACGCGGTAGGTCGAGAACCAGTTCACGCGCCGGACCTCGACCTTCATGTTGCGGATCGCCCGGTCGCTGACGTCTTCGAACCTGAGGCTCTCGGCGTGCTCGGCGCGTTCGTCGCGGACCGTGCCGATCAGCCGGGCGCGCCCCTCGCCGGCGAGCGGGAAGACGGCCAGGAAGTCGGCCTCGTCGAGGTCGACGTGCAGCTCGCCGTCGACCGACGGGCCGGCCGCCTCGACGTCGGCGACGTAGAACACCTGCTGGTACGTGCCGCCCGGAAAGCCCGTGCCGATCGCCCCGCGCACCGTCGAGCGGGCGCCGTCGCAGCCGACGATGTAGTCGGCCTCGCAGGCCTCCTCGCCGCCGTCCGGGCCTTTGAGGCGGGCGGCGACGCGGTCGCCGTTGTCGGCGAAGCTGACGAGCTCGGTCCGCCGCTCGACAGCGAGGCCGAAGTCGGCGAGCCGCTCGATCAGCAGCTGCTCGTGCTCGTCCTGCGGGAAGATGTTCAGGAACGGATAGGGCGTCAGGTCCTCGCCGATCGTCGCGAACGTCACACGCGCGGCGCGGCGCCCCTTGACCCAGAGGTTCGCGGCCGGGGTCTTGTGGCCGCGGGCGATCACCGGCTCGGCCAGATCGAGCTGCCGGTAGAGCTCGAGCGTCCGGGCCTGCACGGCGAGCGCGCGCGAGGTCGCGCCCGGCCGCTCGGTCTTGTCGACGATGCGCGCCTTGACGCCCAGCTTGGAGAGCCACAGCGCGAGGACGAGCCCAGTCGGGCCTGCGCCGACGATCAACACCTGACAGCGGCTCATGGCCTGGTCTCCTTCTGGACCTGGGACGGATCGGTGAGCAGCGCGCGCAGCGCCGCGTCACCGTGCTGGCGGGCGAGCGCCTCGAGGTCGGGCGCGCTCTCGCCGCCGAACACCGCGCGGTAGAAGCCGCCCATCACGAGCGGCCCCATCAGGGTGAAGGCGTGCAGGCGCGGATCGCCGGCGACAACCTCGCCCCTGGCCTGGGCGCGGGCGATCAGGCGGGTCATCAGTTCCAGCATCCGCTCGACCACGTCGTCCTTCCAGATCCGCGCCAGGTCCGGGAAGTTGCGCGACTCGGACACCACCATCCGCAGCACGCCGCCGATCTGCGGGGCGCCGAGCAGACCCGCGGCGCGGGCGAGGATCGCCGGCGCGAACTGCGCGAACGGCAGGTCGGCCCGCTCCAGCGCCTCGGCGATCAGGGCCAGGTTCGGCGCGACCAGCGTGCGCGCGGCGGCGCGGAACAGGTCTTCCTTGGTCTCGAAGTAGAGATAGACCGAGGCCTTCGAGACGCCCGCCCGCCGGGCGATCTCGGTCAGCTTGGCGCCCGCGAAGCCGCTTTCCGCGAAGACCTCGAGCGCCGCCGCGAGGATCTCGGCGGGCCTGGCCTCTTTCCGCCTGCGCCACTTGGGAGCGTCGTCCGGCATCGAGCGTGTAAATGACCTTCCAGTAACTTACCGGTGAGTCATTTACGCTTCGGCCGCCTCGGCGTCAAGCGCCGGCGCGGCGTTGCGCCGGGCGCGGGCGTCGTCTATCGCAGACGCGAAAGCGGGGGATTCCCGCCGCAAAGGATCGGCATGCGCGGCCTCGTCACCGTCTTCGGCGGCTCCGGCTTCATCGGCTCCCAGACCGTCCGGGCGCTCGCCAAGCAGGGTTGGCGCATCCGCGTCGCCGTGCGTCGCCCCTGGCAGGCCTACCGCCAGCGCCTCCTGGGCGACGTCGGCCAGATCGAGATCGTGCAGGCCAACGTGCGCTTCGCCGAAACCGTCGAGCGTGCGCTCGACGGCGCCGAGGCGGCGGTGCTGGCGGTGGGCACGCCGTTCGAATACGGCGCACAGTCCTTCCAAGCGGTCCGCGCCGAGGGTTCGCGCACCGTCGCCGAGGCCGCCGCGGGGCGCGGGATCGCGAACTTCGCGTTCGTCTCCGGCATCGGCGCGGACGCGAGGTCGGCTTCGCGCGCCGGCCGGGCGGTGGCCGAGGCGGAGACCGCGGTGCGGCAGGCCATCCCGACGGCGACGATCCTGCGGCCCTCGGTGGTGTTCGGCCCGGAGGACCGGTTCTTCAACCAGCTGGCCGCGATGGCGGTCGCCTCGCCGGTGATGCCGGTGTTCTCGCAGGCGACGCGGCTGCAGCCGGTGTTCGTGGCCGACGTGGCGCGCGCGGTCGCCGCGGCGCTGCACGACCCGGCGACTGACGGGCGGACCTACGAGCTGGGCGGGCCCGGCGTCTACACGATGCGCGAGCTGGTCGAGATCACGCTGGCCGAGATCGCCCGCCCGCGGCCGATTCTGCCGCTGCCGGACGGCCTGGCGGCGCTGATCGGCCTCGGCGGCGACGTCCTGGCCTTCCTGCACGGCCCGCTGCCGATGCTGCTGAAGCCGCCGATCACGACAGACCAGATCGCGATGCTGAAGGCGGACAACGTCGTCTCGCCGGGAGCGGCCGGGCTCGCCGACCTGGGCGTCACGCCGCAGGCGCTGGAGCCGATCATCCCGACGTATCTCTACACCTACCGCCCCGGCGGCCAGTACGCCGACCTCGCGCCGCCCGAGCCGATCCGCGGGACTCCCTGACCCCGGCGGAGCCGGGCGAAAGGCTTGACGCAGATCCGCAGGGGGTGCGCAGAGGCGGCGCCTCTGCGCTCCTCGCCTTCTTTGCGTCTCTGCGTTGGAAAACGCCTGCGGGGCGCTAGTCGCCCTCCTCCTCCACGTCGTCCCTGAAGGCGCCGAACCTCAGGCCCTCGATCTCGGTCGCCCCGGCGCGCTTGACCACGGTGCGCGGCTTCGCGCCGCCGTGGCGCTCGATCGCCGCGGCGAGGCGCTCGGAGTGGGTGACGACCCAGATCTGGGTCCGCTCGGAGGCCGTCGCGATCATCCGCCCGAGCGGGTCGAGCAGCTCCGGATGCAGGCTGGCCTCAGGCTCGTTAAGGGCCACGAACGCCGGCAGCCGGTAGGCCATCAGCGCGCCGACGAGGCCAAGGTAGCGCAGCGTGCCGTCGGAGAGCTCGTGCGGCTCGAAGATGCGCTTCGGCAGGTCCGGCTGCGTCAGTCCGAACGTCGCCGTGCGCTCCGGGATCGGGATCTCGAGCCGCGCCCCCTCGAAGGCGTCGTCGATCGCCGCGTCGAGCGCGACGGTGTCCTCGCGGATGTGCGCCAGCGTCGCGAACACCGCCGCGAGGTTGGCGCCGTCGGACGCCAGCGTCGGGCTGGTGACCGCCAGCGAGGCCTTGCGCAGCGGCGAGCCGGGGTCGGTCCTGAGGTCGTGGTAGAAGCGCCAGTCGGCGAGCGTCTGGCGGACGAGCTGCAGGTCAGGATAGCGCGAGGGATCGGCGAGCGAGCCCAGCGCGGTCTCCGAGGCCAGCAGCTCGGCGCCGATCTCGACCCGCCGCCCCTCCTCGTCGCGCGCCATCAGGGTCGGCCCGCGCCGGTCGAGCAGCACGACGTCGCGGCCGCGATGGCGGTAGGTGAGCCGCTCCTCCTTCACGTTCGGCTCGAGCGGGAAGGCCGGGCTGGTCGGCGTCGGAAAGCCGACCTCGACGGCGTAGACGTAGTCGGTCGCGCCCGGGACGCTCGCCGGCGCCGTCCCAAGCCCGACGGAGAGCTGGATCCGCGGCGTCTCGTGGCGGCGTCGCTCGCCGGCCCAGGATGCCGATTCCATGCCGCCCTCGGCCGCGAGGTCCGCCGCCAGCGTGCCCAGCGCCGCGCCCTGGATCAGCTGCATCGCGCGGTAGAGGTTGGTCTTGCCGACGCCGTTGGCGCCGACGAAGACCCCAAGCCGCTCGACCGGCATGCGCACGCCGCGCAGCGAGCGGTAGTTGGCGACGGCGATCTCGCGCACGAACAGGGTCATCGCGGCCAAGCTGACCACGCAACCGGCGTTTGTTGAAGCCCGTCAGGCGCCGACGAGCGGTCCGACATACCGCGCCCGCGGCCGGATCAGCCCGCCGGTCTCGACCTGCTCGATCGCATGGGCAAGCCAGCCGGCGGTGCGGGCGACGGCGAAGAGCGCGAACGGCGCCTCGGCCGGAAGGCCGAGCGATTGGCGCAGGGCGACGAGGGCGAAGTCCATGTTGGCGGCAAGCCCCGTCTCGGCCTGGACGGCGGCCTGCAGCGCCAGCAGCGGCGCCGGCGTCTCGATCGCGGCCAGCAGCGCGGCGGCGCGCGGGTCGCCGTCCGGATAGAGCGCGTGCCCGAAACCGGGCGGCGCGGCCGAGCCCTTCATCGCCTTGCGCCAGCCGCCGCGGGCCGCCGCCGCCGCGAACGCTTCGACCCGCGCGGCCATGCCGCCATGGCGCGGACCGGAGAGCGCGCAGAGCCCCGCGAGCACGGCCGCGGCGAGCGAGGCGCCGGTCGAGGCCGTGACCCGCGCGGCGAAGGTCGAGGCGTTGAGCTCGTGGTCGGCCAGCAGCACCAGGGCGCGGCGGATCGCATCCCAGCCGTGGCGAGGCGCGCGCCAGGCCCGGGCGAGGCGCTCGTGGATCGCGCCCTGCTCCTCCTCGCGCGGCGCGGCGCCTTCTCGGCCGGCGACAGCGGCGGCCATCAGGTCGAGCAGGCGCGCGGCCTCGCCGGCGAGGTCGTCGGCGGAGCGGCCCTGAGCGGGCGGATCGCGGGCCGCGCGGGCGGCGAAGGCCGCGAACGCGCGCGCCGTCGCGGTCGGGCCCGGCGGGGCGACCTGCTCCTCGTCCGGCGGCAGGCCGAGCCCGCCGCGCAGCAGCCGGGCGACTTCCTCGAGCGTGGCGGTGTCGGCCAAGCGGGTCGCGTCCTGTCCGCGATAGCAAAGCCGCCCGCCCTGCGCCGTGGTGATCGCCGAGGCGAGCACCGGCTCGCCCCAGTCGATCGCGCCGAGGGCGACGTCGGCCGCCCGACGTCCGCGCGCTTTGCGCTGGGCGAGCGCGGCGACGTCGCTCGCCCGATAGCGGCTGCGGCGCGGCTCGGCCGGATCCGGCTCGGCCCGCACGCGGCCGCGGCTCACGTAGGCGTAGAGCGTCTGCGGCCGGACCCGAAGCCGCGACATCGCCTCCTCGGCGCTGATCCAGTCAGGCATATTGATTCAATTGATCAAGATTGACGATCAACTTCCAGCGTTTCATGCGTCGCTCGGCAGATCAAGGAGAAATACATTGATCGATGGCATTGACGGCCTGGAGAACATCGTCGCCGCCGAGACCGTGCTCAGCGAAGTCGACGGCCAGGCCGGGCGGCTGGTGATCCGCGGCTTCGCGCTCGAGGAGCTGGCTGGCCGCGTGAGCTACGAGGCCGCCGCGCACCTGCTGCTGAGCGGCTGGTTCGAGGGCCTGCCGGATGACCTGGCGCCGGCGCTGGGCGCGGCCCGCGCCGAGGTGTTCGGCCACGTCGCGGCGATCGATGCGCAGATCCTGGCGCTGACGCCGATGGAGGCGATGCGGGCGCTGACCGCCCGCCTGCCGGACGGCGACGACCTGGCGACGGCGCTGCGCCTGATCGCGGCCCCGGCGGTGTTCACCGCGGCGGTGGTGCGCCGCCAGGCCGGCGAAGCGCCGCTGGCGCCCGAGCCGGCGCTCGGCCACGCCGCCGACATCCTGAGGATGCTGCGCGGCAAGCCGGCGAGCGCGGCCGAGGCCAAGGCGTTCGAAACCTATCTCGTGACCGTCATCGACCACGGCCTCAACGCCTCGACCTTCACCGCCCGCGTCATCGCCTCGACGCATGCGGGGCTCGCGAGCGCGGTGCTCGGCGGGATCAGCGCGCTGAAAGGGCCTTTGCATGGCGGCGCGCCGGGGCCGGTGATCGAGATGCTGGACGGCATCGGAACTCCTGGGCGGGCGCGCGCCTGGATCGAGCAGGCGCTCGATCGCGGCGACCGGCTGATGGGCTTCGGTCACCGCGTCTACAAAGTGCGCGATCCCCGGGCCGATGCGCTGAAGAAGGCGGTGCGCGAGCTCGGCGAACGCTCGAACGTGCTGCCGGGGCGGCTCGCCTTCGCCGAAGCGGTCGAGGAGGCGGCCCTGGCGATCCTGAAGGACCGCAAGCCGAACCGCTCGCTGCAGACCAACGTCGAGTTCTACACCGCGCTCCTCCTGGAGGCGCTGGCGTTCCCGCCTTCGGCCTTCACCTGCGTCTTCGCGATCGGCCGGGTGAGCGGCTGGGTCGCCCACGCCCGCGAACAGGTCG
>DATKMZ010000139.1:0-2115 GCA_035541575.1 Caulobacteraceae bacterium
ATCGCGATGATGGCCGAGGGCCTGGCCGCGTGCGGCGTCGGCGTCGAGGAGGAGCCGGAAGGCCTGATCGTCGCCGGCACGGCGCGGGCCAACCACCGGGTCAGGGGCGGCGGCCTGGTGCGCACGCACGGCGACCACCGCATCGCGATGAGCCACCTCGTGCTTGGCCTCGGCGCCGAACAGGCGGTCGCAGTTGACGAGCCGGGCATGATCGCTACCAGCTTCCCGGGCTTTGGCGCTCTGATGGCTGGGCTGGGGGCCGAGATCGGGTGAGCGGCTTCGTGATCGCGGTCGATGGCCCCGCAGCCTCGGGCAAGGGCACGATCGCGACCCTGCTCGGCGAACACTTCGGCCTGCCGGTGCTCGACACCGGTCTGCTCTATCGCGCCGTCGGCGTGAGCCTGCTGCGCGAGGGCGGCGACCTCGACGACGAAGCCGCGGCGGCCGCCGTCGCCCGGCGGCTGGACATCCGGACGCTGAACGATCCCGATTTCCGGGCGCTGGGTTCGGGCGAGGCGGCGAGCCGCGTGGCGGCCCATCCGGCGGTGCGCGAGGCGCTGCTCGACCTGCAGCGCGCCTTCGCCGCCCAGCCCGCGGGCGCCGTGATCGACGGCCGCGACATCGGCACGGTGATCGTCCCCGAGGCGCCGGCCAAGCTCTACGTCACCGCCAGCGCCGAGGAACGGGCGCGGCGGCGCTGGCGCCAGCTCGCCGCGGACGGCGGCGGCCCGAGCTTCGAAGACGTGCTGGACGACATCGGGCGTCGCGACGACCGCGACGCCGGCCGCGCCGACGCGCCGATGAAGCCCGCCCCCGACGCCGTCTTGCTCGACACGACCGAAATGACTATATCCGCGGCCGCCGATGCGGCCCGCCGCATCGTCGAGGCGGCGCGCGCCAGGTGGGAGCGATCCCACGGCAAATCCAACCGCGCAGAGCCCTCGACCGCCGCGGGAGCCAACCGACGCCCGACCTGAGGGGCGTCCATCGAGACAGAACGCAACACACCCTTCGGGCCGCGAGCCCGGGCGCGTCGCCGCGCCTGACCCGCCGCCCCCACGCATACGGGACACGAACAGACACACAATGGCAGACGACCTCAGCATGAACCCCACCCGCGACGACTTCGCGGCTCTCCTCGAAGAGAGCCTGGGTCGCGGCGACTTTGCCGAAGGCACGGTCGTGACCGGCCGCGTCGCGGCGATCGAGAAGGACTTCGCGATCATCGACGTCGGCCTCAAGACCGAAGGCCGCATCCCGGTGAAGGAGTTCGGCGTCGACGGCGACGGCAAGCCGACGCTGAAGGTGGGCGACGACGTGGAGGTGTTCCTCGAGCGGGTCGAGAACGCCATGGGCGAGGCGGTGATCAGCCGCGAGAAGGCTCGCCGCGAGGAGGCCTGGACCCGCCTCGAAGGCGTCTACGCCAAGAACGAGCCGGTGATGGGCTCGATCGTCGGCCGCGTGAAGGGCGGCTTCACCGTCGACCTCGGCGGCGCCTCGGCGTTCCTGCCCGGCAGCCAGGTCGACATCCGTCCGGTGCGCGACGTCGGGCCGCTGATGGGCCGCGAGCAGCCGTTCGCGATCCTCAAGATGGACCGCCCGCGCGGCAACATCGTCGTTTCGCGCCGTGCGATCCTCGAGGAAGCCCGCGCCGAGCAGCGCACCGAGCTGGTCAGCCAGCTGCACGAGGGCGAAGTGCGCGAAGGCGTGGTCAAGAACATCACCGACTACGGCGCGTTCGTGGACCTCGGCGGGATCGACGGCCTGCTGCACGTCACCGACATGAGCTGGAAGCGCGTCTCGCACCCGAGCCAGGTGCTGGCGGTGGGCGACACGGTGAAGGTGCAGATCGTCAAGATCAATCCGGAGACCCAGCGCATCAGCCTCGGCATGAAGCAGCTGCAGTCCGACCCGTGGGACGGCGTCGAGGCGAAGTATCCGGTGGGCGCCAAGTTCAAGGGCCGCATCACCAACATCACCGACTACGGCGCCTTCGTGGAGCTGGAAGCCGGCGTCGAGGGCCTGGTGCACGTCTCCGAGATGAGCTGGACCAAAAAGAACGTCCATCCCGGCAAGATCGTCTCCACCAGCCAGGAAGTTGAAGTGGTCGTGCTC
>DATKMZ010000140.1:0-20443 GCA_035541575.1 Caulobacteraceae bacterium
CCTGCAGCTGCGCGAGAACCTGGTCACCGGCGCCATCGGCCTCGTGTTCCTGGTCTCGGCCGCGATCCGCCGGCCGCTGATCTTCTACCTGGCCCGCGCCACCATGCTGCGGAACTCGGCGGACGAGGCGGCCTCGTTCGAGCAGATGAAGGACAGCGACCGCTTCAAGCGCACGATGATGATCATGACCCTGGTCTGGGGCCTGGGCCTTACCGCCCGCACGGCCGCGGCCTGCGCGCTGGTGTTCAGCGTCAGCATCCCGACCTACCTGCTGCTCCACCCTGTCCTCGGCTACGCCTCCATGGGCGCGCTCGCCCTCTGGACCTTCTGGTACGCGCGGCTGCAGCGCCGGCTCGGCGCGGCGGAGCGGGCGGCGCGCGAGGCGAGCGCAGCGGCGGCGGCAGCGGCGGCTTAGAGTACGTGATGGCTGGAAATGTCGCCGTCGGGAGCTTGCTAAGGCTTTGAAAAAGATCTGATAATCGGCCTCTCGTCGGCTTGATCGGATACCGCCATGGCCACATTCATCGTTCTCTGCCGCATCGACGCCTACGCCGACTACGTGGCGGAGGTGGAGGCCGACTCTGCCGAGGACGCCGCGGAGTTGGCGCAAGACAACCACGACGACTACAAGTGGGAGTATGCACACACGGCAGAGTTCGACGATCGGTTCTACGTCACGCTCGACGCTGACGGCGACGAGATCGAGTCGACACGCGTCGGCGACTTCATCTAGCCGAGCAGCGGTCTCGGGTGACTGACGACGGCCCGCCGTTCAGCCTCGGGTTCGAGGAGCCAGGGGCGGGGTATGTCAGCGGCTCGCAGCGGGCGCGGGTGTTCACCGAGAGCTGGGTGGCGGCGCACCTGTTCTGTCCGAGCTGCGGCGAGCGGCGGATCGCGCGGTATCCGAACAACAGCCCGGCGGCGGACTTCCACTGCTTGGCGTGCCGCGAGCAGTTCGAGCTGAAGTCGCAGCGCGGGCGGTTCGGGCCGAAGGTGGCGGACGGCGCTTACGGGGCGAAGCTGCAGCGTCTGGCGTCGGATACGAGTCCGAACCTCATGCTGATGAACTATGACCTGGCGCGGTTCGCGGTGACCGACCTGTTCTTCGTTCCCAAGCAGTTCTTCACCCCGGCGATCATCGAGGCGCGGCCGCCGCTGGCGGCGACGGCGCGGCGGGCCGGATGGGTCGGCTCCAAGATCGTGCTTCGCGACGTGCCTGAGGCCGGCAAGGTGTGGTTTGTGAAGGGTGGCTCGGCGCTGGAGCGGGCGGCGGTGCTGGCGCAGTGGCGCTCGACGCTCTTCCTCCGCGAGGCCGGGGTCGCGACGCGGGGATGGCTGATCGAGGTGATGCGGTGCGTCGAGACCCTGGGGCCCGGCGTCTTCACCCTGGCCGACGCCTACGCCTTCGAGCCCCGGCTCGCGGCGCTCTACCCCGGCAACAACAACGTCCGCCCGAAGATACGCCAGCAACTGCAGGTGCTGCGCGACCGCGGCTGGCTCGAGTTCCTGGGCCGTGGGCGGTATCGGGTGCGGGCGGCGGTCGTCTGACCGCGAACAGCGCGAACGCCATGTCCTCCATCCCGCGCATCGCGCCTCCGCTTCTTGGTCGCCGGGATGAGCGGGTGGATCACGCACTGGCGGCCTTGCATCAGATACGTATCTGACATACCTAGGATCATGCCTCCGGCCCCGAAGCCCGACCCGACCGTCGCCGCGCACGAGGTCCAGCGCCACTGGGGCGAGGTGGCGGACCGGGCTTTGCGCGACCCGTTGGTGATCACGTCCAAGGGCCGCCCGCGCCACGTGCTGATGGCCTATGACGAGTATCAGCGCCTGAAGGCCCGCGACCGCCGGGCCTATCGTATCGAAGACCTGCCCGACGACCTCGCCGAACTGCTGGAGGCCGGCCTCGACGAGCTGAGCAACGGTCGCCCGGAAGATGGCGACCTCGTTATCGGCTAGGCGGCGACCCGCACCGGGCGACATCCTCGTCTACAGCTACCTGTGGTCCCACGAGGCGGACGCGGGGCGCGAAGACGCCGCCAAGGAGCGGCCCTGCGTCGTCGTGCTGGCGGTCGGCGAAGGCGACAAACCGACCGTTCTCGTCGCGCCGATCACGTCGCGCGATCCGGGGCGTGGCGACGCGATCGCGCTCAGTCTCGGCGTCATCGGCCTGTCGCGCGCCAGCTGGATCGTCCCCTGGGAACTCAACCTCTTCCGGTGGCCCGGGCCGGATATCGGCCGCGCGGCCACGCCCGTCGGCGCCCCCTGGCGGCTCGGTTCGCTGTCGCCCGCGCTGCGGACGCGACTGGCGGAGCGGGTGCGGGCGCTGCTGAGGGCCCGCGGAGCAACGGTCGTGCGGCGAAGCGAGTGACGCCGCGAAGGCTCGCCCCCAAGCGGAGTGACCTCGGCTGGCGGGGCGTGAAAGACTTGCACCGTCCACTTACGCGCGGAATCCCTTGCGTTCGCGCGACCCGATGGCAGTCAGGACCCGACGAGAACCATGGACATCGACTACGATCGGATCGACGAGGCGGTGCTTGCCCTGATGCAGCTGGGGCGATGGGACGAGTCCCGCACCTGGAAAGGCTTCGACTGGGACGCCCTCGACCGTCTCCACGCCAAGGGTCTGATCTCTGACCCCCGGGGCAAGGCCAAGTCGGTCATCCTCACCGAGGAGGGGCAGGCGCGTTCCGAGGCGTTGTTCCGGCAGCTGTTCATGAAGGGAAGCTGAGCCAACGCGCCGGACTACGCCAACTCGACCTTGAGCTTGCGGCCGACGATGCGGGCGGCTTTGGCGAGGGTGTCCAGGGTGACGTTGAACTCCTCGGGGTTGAGGACGCGGTTGAGCTGAGCGCGGCTTGTGTCCATCAACTCGGCCATCGCCGCGCGCGTCAGGTTGCGTTGCTTCATCGCCTCGCGCAGCTGAAGCGCGATCACACGCTTGACGGCGCGGACCGTCACCTCTTCGCGGATGCCCTCCTCGTCAAGGAAGTCGTCCAGTGACTTCAGTTCGGTGAGACTGCGCAGGTCTTTTGGATCGGTCATGCGACCTCAGCTAAGGGCTGAACTCCCGCTTGCGCTTCAGGGCGAGGTCGATCTCGCGCTGCGGGGTTCGCTGGGTTTTCTTGATGAAGCCGTGCAGCACCACCAGCGCCTGGGCGCGGCCGTCCTGATAGAAGATCAGCCGTGCCTCTCGCTTGTCGGTGAGTGTGCTGCGGACTTCCCATAGGCCGTTTCCGAGCGGGCGTCTCAGTAGCCGCCTGCGGCGTGGGCCGGTCTGGCGGAGCCCAGCCCCCGCACCCGCTTCCGTGTGTTCCGTGGTTCGACGGAGCGCCTGCGGAGCGGACCAGTCTTGCGAGACCCGGTCCCTGCAACCGCTTCCTCCCGGCCGGCGCCGGGACGAGCGGGGTTCGAGGGTGGTGCGGGGCGCGCGGTCGTTGCGTTGAACGGTCGCGCCCTCGGCGCGCGGCGGCCAGCTTCACCGTTTGGCCGACCCATGTTACGCCAGCGACACAGTCGCCTCATTCTCGACTCAGGAAGGATCGCCCATGTCCCTGCTGACGCCTCAGGCGGCGGTTCGCAGCCTCGCGGCCCTCGCGCTGGCCCTGCTCCTCGCCGTTCCAGCCAACGCCGCGACCGCCGTCGATCGGCATGTCGTCATCGTCAATCACACTCACCACGCGCTGGTGCAGTTCTACGCCTCGAACCAAGACGTCGACAGCTGGCAGGAGGACATCCTCGGGGAGGATACGCTGGACCCGGGTGAACGGGTGCGGATCAACATCGACGACGGCACGGGCCACTGCATCTACGACTTCAAGGCCGTATTCGACGACGGCGACGTGCTGATCCGCAGGAAGATCAACGTCTGCAAGGTCGGCACCTATACTTACGACGAGTAGCGACGACCAGCCGACCACCCTGCGCATGATCGGCTGACGGCTTGCGGGCCAGGCTCCCCGCCCGCTTATCCCGCCGCGGATCAAGTCCGGGGCGGGACGAGCGCGGGTTTGGACTAGCCGAGCGGGGTGCGCTCCAGCACCCGCGCCGGGTTGCCGACGACCGTCACGCCGTCCGGGACGTCGCGGACGACGACGGCGCCGGCGCCGACCGTGGCCCTTCGGCCGACGGTGACGCGGCCGATGATCACGGCGCCCAGGCCGATGAAGGCGTCGTCGCCGATGGTGACGCCGCCGGCGGTGTGGGCGCCGGGGGCGATGGAGACGCCCTCGCCGACCACGTTGTCGTGGTCGATGCTGCAGGCGGTGTTGAGGATCGAGAAGCGGCCGATGCGGGCGTCCTGCTGCACCACCACGCCGGCCGAGAGGATGACGCCCGCGCCGATCTGGGCCGACGGGGAGACCGTGGCGGCCGGGTGGACGAGCGGCGGCAGCTCGCCGCCCGCGGCGAGGATGGCCTCGAACAGGCGCCGCCGGCCGGGGCCCTGGAGCGCCACCACGAAGCGGTGCGCGGCGACGAAGGCGGCGTCGGCGAGGCGGCTCGTATCGCCGAGGCGCGGGATCGGGGTGGCGGGGAGCTGCGGATCGTCGCCGGCGTCGAGGTAGCCGGCCAGCGGTGCGCCGCCGAGCGCGGCCGCCTCCGCCACGATCCGGGGCAGCGACCCCGTCCCCGCCCCCACCATCACCCACGGCTTCATCGGCCGAAGGTGCGCCGGACCGGGCGGCGAGGGCAAGCCGCCCGAAGGTCTCGACGCAGAGGCGCAGAGGATGCCAGAGGCGCGGGGCGCGAGGCTGCGCTCCTCTGCGAACTCCGCGCCGCCTCCGCGCCTCTGCGGGGGCTTCGCCTGTGGCGCGCGCCAGCCCCCTCGGATTGACGCAACGCCGGGGCCTTAACCCGGACTTCAGGCCGTGTGGCTAAACGCCCCTGGGTGGTGAAGGGGCGTTTGATGGACGTGGAGGCGAGCAGCCCGCCGTTCGGGATGGATCCGGTGATGCCGGCGTTCCATCGCGCGACGCGGATCGCCGAGGCTCTGTTCGGCGGCGCCGAGGCCAGCGTCGTGCTGGTGGACGGCGATCGCATCTGGCGCAGCGGCGGCAGCCTGGTCGGGACCAACACCCCGGCGATCGGGGTGCGGCGCGTGATCGACCGCGGCCGCGCGCTGTGGCTCACCGATCCCGAGCCGCATCCCACGCACGACCGCGGCCGCGAGCCCGTGCGGTTCTGGGCCGGGGCCCCGGTGCGCCTGGCCGACGGCGTGACCGTGGGCGTGCTGGTGGTGATGAGCGCCGCGCCCCACCCCTACGACAAGACGCTGGCCGGGCGGCTGCAGGACCTGGCCGACGGGATCGCCGACGAGTGCGAGCGCGCCCGGGCGGCGGAACTGGCCGAACGGCGCGACCAGGAGTTGCGCGCGGCGCGCAAGGGCATGGCGGCGTTCGTCGGCTCGGTGCCGATCGAGTCGGTGATGACCGACAAGGACCTGCGCGTGCTGACCGCGACGCCGCGCTGGTTCGAAGCGTTGGGGGTGACCGAGGGCGAGGCCGTCGGCAAGACTCTGCCGGAGATCTCGGCCGACGCCTACGCCTTCTTCCGCGCCTACTTCGAGCGGTGCCTGGCCGGCGAGGTGGTGAAGGACCCGCGCGTGCCGGTGCTCGCGCCCGATGGCGCGCTGAAGTGGATGAACCTGGAGCTCACGCCCTGGCGCGACGAGACCGGCGAGATCGCCGGCGTGGTCAGCGCTGCGCACGAGGTGACCGAAACGGTCCGCGCCATGCGCAACCTGGAGCTCACCCAGCAACGGCTGCAGTTGGCGACCGAGATGGCCAACCTGCAGGTCTACGACATCGACTATCGCCGCAAGCGGATCATCACTTCCGGCAAGGCGCTGTTTCCGCTGGACGAGGCGGAGAACAAGCAGGTGGTCGAGGCGGTGTTCGCCGGCGAGACCGGACGCTTCGTCGACCCGCGCGATCGCCAGCGGGTGGCGGAGGCTTCGCGCCGCTTCAGCAAGGGCGCGCCCTACGAGATCGAGTACCGCGTGCTGCGCGACAGCGGCGAGGAGTTCTGGATCGCCGAGGTGATGCAGGCGATGCGCGGCGACGACGGCCAGGTGCGCCGGGTGATCGGCGCGATGCAGGACATCACCGCGCGCAAGCAGGCCGAGCGGGCGCTGATCCAGGCCAAGGACGACGCCGAGGCGGCGACGCGGGCCAAGAGCGCGTTCCTGGCCACGATGAGCCACGAGATCCGCACGCCGCTGAACGGCGTGCTCGGCATGGCGCAGGCGATGAGCGCCGCGCCGCTGGCGCCCGAGCAGCGCGAACGGCTCGACGTGATCCGTCAGTCGGGCGAGACGCTGCTGGCGGTGCTGAACGACGTGCTCGACCTATCGAAGATCGAGGCCGGGCGGCTGGAGCTGGAGGAGGCCGAGTTCGATATCGGCGGCGTGGCGCTGGGCGCCCACGCCGCGTTCTCGGCCGTCGCGGCGCAGAAGGGCGTCGCTTTCGACTTGACCGTGACGCGGGCCGCGGCGGGCCTCTATCTCGGCGACGCCACCCGCGTGCGCCAGGTGCTCAGCAACCTGATCTCCAACGCGCTGAAGTTCACCGAGGCTGGCGCGGTGGCGGTGAGCGTCGGGCGCCGGCGCGGCGCGCTGACGTTGACCGTGCGTGACACCGGCATCGGCATGTCGGTCGAGCAACGGGCGGCGCTGTTCCAGAAGTTCGCCCAGGCCGACGCCTCGACCACGCGCCGGTTCGGCGGCACGGGGCTGGGCCTGGCGATCTGCCGCGAGCTGGTGGAGCTGATGGGCGGGACGATCGCGGCGACCAGCGCCGAGGGCGAGGGCTCGACCTTCGTGGCCACCCTGCCCCTGCCACGGCGCGAGAGGCCGGCGCGCAAGGCGGCCGCATCGCCCAGGCGACGGCGCGCCGAGGCCCGCCCGCTCGACGCCGCGCCCCTGCGGGTGCTGGCGGCGGAGGACAATCCGGTCAACCAGCTGGTGCTGAAGGCGCTGCTGTCGCACAGCGGCGTCGAGCCGGTGATCGTGGCCGACGGGGTCGACGCGGTCGCGGCCTGGGAGGGCGGCGACTGGGACGTGATCCTGATGGACGTGCAGATGCCGCGCATGGACGGCCCCACCGCGGTTCGCTTCATCCGCGAGCGCGAGCGGACGCTCGGCCGGCGGCGGACGCCGATCGTGGCGCTGACCGCCAACGCGATGACCCACCAGGTGAGCGAATACCTCGCCTCCGGCATGGACGGCTTCGTCGCCAAGCCGATCGAAATCGACCGCCTGTTCGAAGCGCTGCAGGCCGCGCTCGCGCCCCCGGCCGGCAGGGCCAGGCGGCGGGGCGTCGCGTAGCCCCGAAGGCTGGAGGCGCGCCTTAAGGCGCGCAGGCCAATCCCTTGGCGCCGAGCTTCAGGTTAGCCGGCGCGCTTCGCGCGCCTCGGTGTCCTCCGTGTTCGCCGCGCAAGCGGCGTTCCGCGCCACCGTGGTGAAATGGTGAGGCTGCCACGCGCTCCGCCGTAGAACGTTGGCCCGTCGGAAGCTTCACCGGCTCGCGCAACCGTGTTACGGCGCGGATACAACATTGCAGGGAGGAGGCGGCGTATGCGTGGCGTGCTTGTATCAGTGGCGGTGCTGGCGCTGGCGGCCTGCGCGAAGCCGGCGACGAACGCGGCGAACGAGGCGGCGAACACAGCGACGAACTCGGCGGCGGCGACGCCCGAAGCCACGCCCGCTGCGGCGGCCCCGGCGACGGCGGGCGCGATCGCGTTGACCGACCTCCCGGCTCCGACGGCCGGCGCTTGGACCCGGGTCTCGACCCAGGACGGCGGCGCGCCGGATACGTCGACCAAGTGCCTCGACGGCAAGCCGATCGATCCTGCCGAAGGCATGCCGTCGAAGTGCGCGTCGATGACCGCGCAGCGCACGGCGACCGGCGGCTTCGTGGTCAACGGCGACTGCCCCAACAACGGCATCGACGCCAAGCTGACGCTGGCCGGCGAAGGCGACTTCAAGAAGAGCTTCATCACCGACTCGACCATGGTGATGAGCGGCGGCCCGGGTGGCGACATGACCACCAAGAACCACTCGGTCTACACCTACGCGGGGCCCACCTGCTCGAAGTGACCTTTGGCGGAGGCGCTAGCGCCGCTTCCCGGCGAGGCCGCCGAGGCGCTTGGGCGCCTGCAGGCGCCAGGCGGCCGCCAGCAGCGCGGCGAGCTCGGCCTCGTCGATCGCCGCCAGACGCGTGAGCACGGCGGGGAAGCCGCGGTAGTGGTCGTCGTCGAAGAACACCTCCGGCGCGGCTTCGATCAGCATCTCCTTGCGCGGCAGCTCGCAGCGGATCGCCAGCACCTCAGGGTCGGGGACGCGCGGCTTCTTCGGATGGACGCGCCGCATGAAGGTCCAGGCGAACCCGCGCCCCTCGACCTCGAACGCCAGGCGTGCGCCGCTCGAGGCGTCGGTCGCCTCGGGTTGGGCCAGCGCGAGGCGGCGCACGGTCTCGGCGTCGGACATGGGTCGCATGCCTAGCACCGGCGGGAGCGCAAGGCGGAGAATTCCTCGCTTCCCCGCGGCTCAGCCGCAAAGTACGAAGGCGGCGTCACAATGGGCGCAGGGTCAATGCGCCGTGCCGGTCGATGAGGAAAAGCCCATGGATTTGAAGATGTTGCGAACAGTGGCGCTCGGCGCGGGGCTGGCGCTGGCGACGGCCGGGGCGGCGGCTGCGCAGGGGATGCCGACGCCGTCGCACGACTACAAGGCGGCCCCAGCCGGCAAGTACGCGGTCGACCCCAAGCACACCGGCCTCGTCGCCCGCGTGCCGCACCTGGGCTTCTCCTACTCGGTGTTCCGCTTCACCGGCGTGGCCGGGACGCTGGCCTGGGATCCGGCCAATCCGGCCGCTGACAAGCTCGACGTCACGGTGGACCCGAAGTCGATCGCCACCGCCCCCACTCCGGGCTTCGACTTCCCGGGCGAGCTGACGAACGACAAGTTCCTCAACGCGGCCAAGTTCCCGCAGTTCACCTTCGCTTCGACGGCGTTCCATCCGGCCAGCGCAACGCACGGGACGGTCGAGGGCGACCTGACCATCATGGGCGTGACCAAGCACGTGACCTTCGACGTCGACCTCGTGGGCGCCGGCAAGGGCTTCAAGGGCCCGGTCATCGGCGTCACCGCGAAGACCATGCTCGACCCGAAGGGCCTGGGCTTGCCCGCGCAACTGTTCGGCGCGCCGATCGAGCTCGACATCGACACCGAGTTCGACGCCCAGGCCTAGGGTCGCGCGTCAGGCCGCCATCGCGGCGACCTGCTCCCAGGTGGTGGCGGCGAAGCTCGGCCGCGCGCGCAGCCGCTCGAGCCAGGGCTCGAGCGGCGAACCGGCGATCATCTCGGCCGCCTCCGGCGCGGTCGAGAGCAGGTCGATCTGCGTGCCGGCGTGGATGTCGGCGAGCGAGAAGGCGTCGCCCGCCATGTAAGGCTGGTCCTTCACGAAGCCGCCGAGCACGTCCAGCACATGGCGGGTGGCCGGGATCGCCGCCTGCGCCGCCGCCTCGTTGACCGGGAAGCCGAGCTTGGGTGCGACGACGCGGTTGAACCCGAGCGTCTTGGCCGCGTTGTCGGCGAAGAAGTAGCAGTCGACGACGCCGATCGCCTCGTCCATGCGCGCCTTGGCCTTCGCGTCTGCGGGGACCAGCGACGGGCCTGGATAGGCGGCGTCGATGTAGCGGATGATCGCCTGGGTCTCGTACACGACGAAGCCGTCGTCATCGATCGCCGGGACGCGGCCGAACGGGTGGCGCGCGAGGTGCTCGGGGGCCTTGTGCTGGCCAGGCCCGATGCGCTGCAGCCGGTAAGGCGCGTTCTTCTCGATGCAGGCGACGAAGACGGCGCGGCCGTAGGGGCTGCCGGGAATGCTGTGGACGTTGATCATCGGGTTCTCTCCCTCTTCGATGCTCGTATCACGCGGCTTTGGCGGCTTCGGCGGCGAGAAGCTGCAGCAGCATGCCCCAGCCGCCTTCGCTCTCGAACTGCGCCCGGATCTGTTCGCCGCCGGCGCCCATGTTCTCGAGCTTGCGGTGCTCGAGGTCGACGCGGGTCCCCTCGCCCTCCTTGGCGAAGGTGACCTCGACCTCGGTGAGGAGGTTCGCGTCAAAGCTCCAGTCGGGGGCGATGCGCCAGGCGAGCACGAGTCGCCGGGGCGGATCCCACGCCAGTACGTCGCCCCAGAGCGCCTCCGTTCCGTCCTCGAGGCGGCCGTACCAGCGCCCGCCCTGGCCCGGCTCGAGCACCGCCTCGGCCAGGGGTGAGGCGCCGATCGAGTGGCTGCGCGGCCACCATCGGTCGAAGCCAGCGGTGAAGACCTCGAACGCCCGCTCTGGGCTTGCGGCGACGACGATGCTCTTGCGCACCGGCGCGGGCTTGACAGTGATGCTCATCGATCGGCTCCTTCGTTGCTGTCGTCATCGTTCGCCGAGACGCGCTCAGCCTCGGCGGCGAACGCCGTCAGCGCGGCGTCCCAGAACCGGTCCAGCTGTGCGCGCCGGGCCCCGAGCCCCCACGGGTCGATGGCATGGACGCGCGGCGGTTGCTTCGGGCGGTCGCTCACGGGACCGGCCTCCTCCCACGCCGTCGAGCGCGCCGCCGGCCGTCCGCGATGCGTGCGGCGACGGCCGAAGCGGATCGCTGATGTAAGTCATGACTTACCGTAAGTTTTCACTTACGACATGTCAACGCCGGAATCGCAGGGCGGGCCGGTCGCGGATGTTCAGGGAGACGAAGCTAGCTGGCGAGCCGGCGCTGGGCGACTTCGGTGAACGCGAGGCTCTCTTCGAAGTCGGCGAGGATGTCGACGAGCTCGGGGCCGCTCACGACAGGCAGCTTGCCCTGCGGGAAGCGGAACTTCCAGAAGCTGACAATGTGGCTGACCGCGCCCAGACGCTCGCCGAGGTCGCAGAACATCGCCGGCGCGCCCAGCAAGAACTCGCGGAACGCCTGGGGCTTGCCGTCGATCAGGCTCTCGAAGGCGGCGTCGTAGAAGCGCAGCGACTTCCGCGCCGCCTCGAGGGCGGTCAGGATCGACTGCCGCAGCGCCGCGCGCGCCTTGTCGATATGGGCCAGGGTCTCGGCGTCGCAGCCGCCGCGCGGCTTCACCGCCGCGATCGCGTCGGCCACCCGCGTGACGTCCGGCAGCGCCTCGGCCAGCGTCCACTTGTAGTAGAGGAAGCCCTTCCAGCAGAAGACGCCCTCCTGGTACTCGCGCTTCTCCAGGCGCAGCGTCAGCCGCAGCGGCTCGGTCTCGGCGTCGACGGCGTTGGATAGGATCTTCTGCACCAGGCGCGAGCCGCGGGCGGCGTCCTGGGGCGCCGCCTCGTCCGTCTCACCCGCGCCGCGATAGCAGAGGTCGATCAGCTTCTGCACCTCGCGGCCAACGAAGTTGAACATCCGCGTCATATCGGCGTCGGAGATCTCGAAGTAGCAGCGGGCGGGGTCGCGCCCGTGGCGCTTCAGCTGCTCGCGCAGCAGGAACGGGTCCAGCGAGGGCAGGCCGTCGATGACTTCCAGCAGGTCGTGATCGTCGCGGTCGGTGAGCCAGTTGTCGCCCAGGAAGTCGGCCATCATGCCGTCGTAGTTGATCTGCCCGACGAAGACGAAGCGCCCGCCCAGCTTCAGATCGGCGCCGTCGATCGGGATGATCACCTTGGTGGCCGTGCGCCGGCCGTCGAAGAACAGCTCGCGCTCGTTGCGGCGCAGGCGGTGCTTCAGGACGATCGAGCGGTTCAGCGTCTGGTTCTTGAAGAACGGCTTCTCGGCGTAGGCCGGGTCGTTGCGGCGACGACGGTAGACTCGCAGCAGATTGAGCACGCGAGCGGTCGAAGCGCTCTCTTCGAGGTGCGCCAGGTTGCGGACGGTCCGGTCTGTCAACGCAACATCCCCGCAGGTTGCGCCCAGACGAATCCCAAATGTCCGGCGGCTCGCGGCGACTATGGCCCTCGCGACTTAGCGAGAGCTTAACTACGGCCGAGGTCGCCGCGACGTCTCACCCTCAGATTGTCGGTCAAGTCATTCGACCACACCGGCCGCTAGCTCCCGATGGCGCTGCAGCCATAGCGACGCGTAGCTGCAGAGCGGCACGAGCGTCGCGCCTTCCGCCTTCGCCGCGGCGACGAGCCCTTCCATGAATCGGCCAGCCGCGCCGGTCCCACGCAGGGTGACGGGTGCTTCCACATGATCAATGATCAGACGCGAGCCTTGCCTACGGTAATCGGCGAACACCGTCTGGCCCTGCTCGATCATCTCGAAGCGCCGAAGCTCAGGGTTGTCATGTACTTCAGCCATGAAATCCGATCCTTCTCGCGCTCACCGGCGATCGCGACTATCCTTAACCTTCAAGATAGAGGCTTAGGGAGATCGCCGCCAATGCGCGTATTGCATCGGCTCTTGGTATTGACGGCGCTCGCCGCCCTCGTCGGTTGCCACCGGCCCGCCCACGCGCCTGCGGCCCCGATGGCGGCGATCGCGCTAGCAGGCGGCGCGCAGCAGGCGGCTGGGCTCTGGGAGCAGAAGGTGTCCGACCGCGCCGGCGTAAGCGTCACCCGCTATTGCCTGGACGACTCCGCCGGGGCGGCGCTGGCCGCTTTCGACCGCCAGCTCGGCGGGCGGTGCAGCCGCCACGATATGGCCCAAGCCGCCGACGGGACCTGGCGCTTCTCGACCGACTGCGACATGGGCGCAGGCGGCAAGGTGGCGACCGAGGGGGTGATCCGCGGCGACTTCGCGACCCACTACGTGGTCGAGACGCGCAGCCAGACCATCGCGGCGGCCGATCCCGCGATCGACGGAGCGGGCCGCGCGGCGGCCGACGTCAGCCGTCTGGGCGCGTGCCCTGCCGACATGAGGCCCGGCGACGTCGTGCTTCCTGATGGCAGCCGGTCGCGACTGGAGACGCTGGCCGGTCACGCCTAGAACCGATCCCGGCTTTGTCCATTTCAATCAGGAATTTGGAGCGACCCTCGATGAAGCGACCCGTGCTGCTCGTGCTGGCGGCCGTCAGCCTTGGCGGCTGCGACATGATCCCCGGCTTTGGCACGCCGGCCTCGCCGCAACGCAAGCCCGGCCTCTGGGAGCAGACCGTCACGACCGAGCGCAGCCCGACCCCCATCGTGACCCAGCTCTGCTTCGACGCTGCGTCTGACCGGCGCCTGCCGGTGCTGCCGCGCAAGCCGCGGCGCGAGGGCGCCTGCCAGAAGTGGCAGGTTTCCAAAAACGGCGACACCTACGTGATCGATTCCGACTGCGGTTTCGGCGGCGTGAAGCTGACCAACCACGCAGAGCTGACCGGTGATTTCACGTCGCACTACACGCTGGCGAGCACCATCACGGTGCAGGGCTCGCCCGATCCGGCGCGCGACGGCACGCACAAGACGACGATGACCGCGGTCTACAAGGGCGAGAGCTGCGATCCGGCCGGCCTGCAGCCCGGCCAGGTGAAGCTGCCGAGCGGCGACGTCGTCGACATGGCGCAGCTGCGCGGCCGCCTGGGCGGCGGCGGCGGACGCGGCGGCGGCAACGCGACTGGCGGCGAGACGAACGCGGCGGGTGGCGGGAACGCGACGGCCGGCGGCGGCCGATAGACCCCGCTCAAACCCGCTCCACCGCCATCGCGACAGCCTCACCGCCGCCGATGCAGAGCGAGGCGAGGCCGCGCTTTTCTCCGCGAGCCTCGAGCGCCGCGAGCAGCGTCGCCAGGATACGCGCGCCGGAGGCGCCGATCGGGTGACCCAGCGCGCACGCGCCGCCGTTGACGTTCAGTCTGTCGTGGTCGATGCCGAGCTCGCGCTGGGCGATCATGGCGACCACGGCGAAGGCCTCGTTGACCTCGAAAAGGTCGACGTCGGCCGTGCTCCAGCCGGCCCGGGCGAGCGCCTTCTTCATCGCCGGGACGGGGGCGGTGGTGAAGAGGCCAGGCTCGTGAGCATGGGCGCCGTGACCGGCGATCCGCGCGACCGGCTTCAGCCCCAGCGCCTCGGCGGTCGAGGCGCGCATCATCACGAGCGCCGCGGCGCCATCGGAGATGGATGAGGCGTTTGCGGCGGTGATCGCGCCGTCCTTGGCGAACGCCGGCTTCAGCGAGGGAATCCGCGCCGGATCAGCCTTCAGCGGCTGCTCGTCGTCGCTGACCAGGGTCGGCCCGCCCCTCCCGGCGATCTCGACCGGCGCGATCTCGCGCCTGAAGGCGCCGCTCTCGACCGCCTTCCTGGCCCGCGACAGGCTCTCGATCGCGTAGGCGTCCATCTCGGCGCGCCCGATCTGGTAGGCCGCGGCGGTCTCCTCGGCGAAGGCGCCCATCAGCTTGCCGGGATCGTAGGCGTCCTCAAGGCCGTCGAGGTACATCGAGTCCATCACCCGGTCGTGGCCGATGCGCGCTCCGCCGCGGTGCTTGGCCAAGAGATACGGCGCGTTCGTCATGCTCTCCATGCCACCGGCGATGACGATCTCGGCGCTGCCGGCCGCCAGCATGTCGTGCGCCAGGATCGCCGCCTGCATGCCAGAGCCGCACATCTTGTTGACGGTCGTCGCCTCGACCGACTTCGGCAGGCCGGCCTTCAGCGCCGCCTGGCGCGCCGGCGCCTGGCCGAGGCCGGCCGGCAGGACGCAGCCCATCAGGATCTGCTCGACCTTTTCCGGCGCGACGCCCGCCCGCTCGACCGCGCTCTTGACCGCGACCGACCCGAGCTCGGTCGCCGACGCCCCGGCGAGCGCGCCTTGAAACCCGCCCATCGGGGTGCGGGCGTAGGAGACGATGACGACAGGGTCTGCGGGCATGAGGTCCTCGAAGGTTCGCTTGCGCTGCTTCTGTAGATAGGATCGGGCGGGCGCAACGGCAGATTTCGACCGCTGCGCCGGGGGGACGCTCGTGATCCGACTACTCGCCGCGCTCGTGACCGTCTCGCTCGCCTCGCCTGCGCTCGCCCAGCCGGCGTCGCTTCCGAGCTTCGCCTACGACGCGGCGCGGCCGCTCGCGCCGAGCTTCGGCGCGCCGCACACTCTGGCGGGCGGCGTTCGCGCCGTCCCGATCACGTTCCGCTCGGAGGGCCGCGTCGTCACCGGCGAAGTAGTCGAAGGCGTCGGCGACCACTGGCACGGCGGCGTGCTCTTCGCGCACTGGCTGGGCGATCCGGCCACGAGCAACCATACCGAGTTCGAGGAGGACGCGGTCTCGCTGGCGCAGGTTGGCGTCACCTCGCTGCTCGTCGACGCGCCCTGGTCCGACCCCGCCTGGTTCCCGCCGCTGGGCCGGTCGGCCGACGCCGACATCCGCATGACCGAGAACGAGGTGGTCGACCTGCGCCGCAGCCTCGACCTGCTCGCGCGTCTGCCGGACGTCGACCCCGACCGGATCGCCGTCGTCGGGCACGACTTCGGAGCGATGTTCGCGATGATGATGGGCGCGGTCGACCATCGCCCGCGCGCCTTCGTGTTCATCACCCCGAACGACTCGCTGGGCGACTGGTATCTCTGGCAGAAGACCCTCGCCGACCGCGACGCATATCTAGCGAGGCTTGCGCCGTACCAGATGGCCCCCTACGCGAGGGCGCTGAAGGCGCCGGACGGCGTGCTGTTCCAGGTGACCGACCAGGACGTCTACGTCACCAAGGCCAAGACGCAGGCCCTCTACGATGCAGCGGCCGGGCCGAAGTTCATCAGCTGGTTCCACCTGTCGCACAAGATGAACGACGGCTACGGCAGCACCGCGAGCGACCGCGACACCTGGCTTGAGGGGCGCATCCTCGAGCCGCCCAGCCGCCGCTTCGGACGGTTCTGAAAGGCAACCCTTGCGCTGGCGGCCATATGACAGCAACTTTCACAGATGGGCCGCACCGCGAACTATTCTAAAGAACACTGCTCGGTCGCCGCCGCCTTGTCGGTCGTCGGCGACCCCTGGACGCTGCTGATCCTGCGCGACGCGTTCTTTGGCGTCCGGCGCTTCGACGACTGGCAGGCGAGCCTCGGCGTGGCGCGCAACGTGCTCGCCGCACGGCTGAAGAGCCTTGTCGAGCAAGGGGTGCTCGAGACGCGCCTCTATAGCGACCACCCGCCGCGCAAGGATTACGTGCTGACGGCCAAGGGCCGGGACCTGCGTCCCGTGCTGATGGCGCTGCAGGCCTGGGGCGACCGGCATGTCTACGGCGACGGCGCACGGCCGGTGGCGTTCACCCACAGCTGCGGCGCGCCGCTCGAGCCCAAACTCGTCTGCGCCGCTTGCGGAGAGGCTGTCCAGGGCCGCGATATCGTGGCGCAGCGGCGCGACGCGCCGAGCGTCGGCGAAGTCCTTGGCGCGGCGCAGGGTCGCTCCGGGACCGGATAGCTTTTCGCCAGCCCTTAACCATTGGCGGGTAGGCTCGCCGGACATGGGCCAGTCAGCTGTTCGTATCGCCCCCTCGTCACGGGATCGCAGAGCCGCCGAGCGCATCGCCACGTCCCTTCGCGGCAAGGCATTTCCTGGCGCGTTGGATTGCGTCATCACCGACTTCAGCAAGAAAGGCGCGCGGCTGCGCTTCGACGAACCGCCGCCGAAAGGCGGGTCCATGATCGTCGTGGTCTGGTCGAGCGGCTTCGCCTTCGATGCGCACGTGCGCTGGCGGCGCGGACTCGAAGTGGGCGTGCAATTCGCCTCCAGCCGCGACCTTCGCCGTCCGGCGCCGCCCCACCTCGCCGAGGCTCAGGCGCTCTGGATGAAGCGCCGGCCGCGCGTCGGCCGCCGCGCCCTGATCGCCAGCCCCGTCATCCTGCAGAAGAAGTCTCGCGGGCCGCGCCGCCTGGCCGCCGTGCGACCCGAGCCCTAGGGCACGATGGGGTCAGGCGGAATCACCTGACCACGCTGAATCGTGCTCTAGAATCAAAAGCGTAGAGTCCGATTCAGGGTTCGATCCGAACCCGTCAGGCTCTAGCCAGGCTCACGGTCGCCAGTCGTCCTCGATCCAGGCCGCCGGCCGGAACGTCTGCAGCAGCCCGCGCCGGCCGACCAGCGCCTCGGGCGGTTTCGGCTCGCCGTGGAAGACCAGCACGCGGCAGTCATCGGGCCGGCGCGGGGTCTCCCACGCCCGCATCGGCCAGGGCGCGAGGCAGCTGACGCGAAAGCTCTGGCACCAGGCCCTGGGCCAGAACGAAAGCTCGCCGCGCGCCTCGAGGTACTCGCTGACGAACTCCTGCTCGTTGCGGATGCGCGTCACGATCGCGTCGGCGTCCTGGCGGAACGCCTCGAACAGCGCGCGCCGCTCGGCCGGCCGGTAGCGGTAGACCGACGAATTCCCGACCAGCCGCACCGGGTGGTACCAGTCGCGGATCATCGGGAAGGCGCCGGGGTGGTCGAACAGGGGATCCAGCGACCCCGTCACGATCACGTCGAGATCGAGGAACAGCACCGTCTCGTCCAGAAGTCCCGCGAGCTCGGGGGAGAATGAGGCGATCTTGAGCCAGCCGCGCTCCTTCGGCTGCGCGATCGGCGGCAGCCGCGGGATCGGGGCGCACGTCACCTCGGCCCGGATCCCCTCCGGTCGGTCGGTCAGGCAGACGAAACGGAACGGGCGCGAGAGGTTGCGCGCCACCATCCCATAGAGCCTATCGACGTACTCAGGGCCGTACTTCGAGCCCCACTTCATGCAGAGCACCGTCACCATCGCGGCGGCGGCCTCGGCGGTCACGAGCGCCCGACCCGGGCGGGGGAAGCTAGATCTTCAGGACGTCGGTCTTGAACTTCGCAACGCACTCGTCGGCCACCGCTCCTAGCTGCGACTTCAGCACCTGGGCGCCGTTGCCCGTCAGTTCGTCGTAACTGAACTTCTCGTTCGCCGCGACGTACTTGTGGGTGCAGGCGCCCTTGGCCACGATCCTGTTCGTCGAAAGGTCGAAGACCCGCAGGTAGCCGATGTAGGTCACGTGGTAGTGGGACCAGTCGAGCGAGTAGTAGATGAAGCCCCACCAGCGCGTCTCGACGTCGACGACGTAGCGCGCGCCGTTCGCGATGGAGGATAGCTGGCCTGCCTCCATCCGATGGTCGACCACGATCGGCGCAGCGGCGACGTGACCGCCGTGCGCGGCGGCGTAAGCCGCAGCGAGCCGCTGGGCGATCTCGGTCGAGGGATCCTGGACACCGTTTTCGGCGACGATCTTGGCGCCTGCCTTCACCTGCATTTCGTAGGCGGCGATCGCGCCGATCATGCCGAACGCGCCGGCCACAGCCTGCTTGCCGGCGGTGTCCGCCAGGAACGGCGCCGGCTTGCTGAGCTGCAGGAAGCCGACGGCGTCGCCGGCTTGCGCCGGAGTGGCGGCCTGCGCCTCAGCGGTCGTCGCGACCGGCGCCGCCGGGTTCGTCGCATTGGTCGCGTCGACGGCCGGCGTGGACGGTGGCGCCGATGCGGTCGCGCCGACGGCGTCCGTGGGCGCATTGGTCGCCGCCGGCCCATCGGCGCCCGCGGTGTTGGTTGGCGATGCTAACGGCGCTGTCGCACCGCTAGCCGGCTGCGTCTGCGGGTCGGCAAAGGTCACGGCGCCGCACGCAACGGCCCCAGCGGCGATGATCGCCGCCCATACGCTTCTCATCTCGGCGAGCCCCCCAGCTCTCTCGTTTGGCGACGCTCATGCGCCGCAGCGGTTGTAGAAAGCCCGGACTGGTCCCGTACGTCAACCGCGCTCGACACTGGCGATGAAGCCGCCGCCGAGAACGCGGCTCGCGTCGGCCGCGTCGTAGAGCACGCAGGCCTGACCGGGCGCCACGCCCTCCTCCGGCCGATCGAACGCCACGCCCGGAACGCCGTGCGTCATCGCCAGGTGAGCCGCGACCGGCTCGCGCGTCGAGCGCACGCGCGCCAACACTGCAGCTCCCGCCGCCGCCGCAGCCTCGATCGAGACCGCATCGCCCAGCCAATTGGTCTCCTTGAGCGTTAGAGAACGCGTGAGCAGCGCCTCGCGGGGCCCCACGATCACCTCGCGCCGCTCGGCGTCGACGCGCACGACGAACAGCGGCTCGCCGACGGCGACATTGAGCCCGCGCCGCTGGCCGACGGTATAGCGGGTGACGCCTTCATGGCGACCGAGCACCCGGCCATCGAGATGCACGATGTCGCCCGCGAGCGCGCCGTGCGGCCGCAGCCGGTCGACGACGGTGGTGTAGCGGCCTTCCGGGACAAAGCAGATGTCCTGGCTGTCGGGCTTGGCGGCCGCGGCGAGGCCGAGCTCGGCCGCGAGGCGCCGCACCACGGGCTTTTCCAGCCCGCCGAGCGGGAAGCGCAGGAAGTCGAGCTGCTCGCGTGTCGTGGCGAACAGGAAGTAGCTCTGGTCGCGGGCCGGGTCGACCGCCCGGTGAAGCTGCGGCCCGGCCGGCCCGGGGCTGCGCCGCACGTAGTGGCCGGTCGCCATGGCCGCCGCGCCGAGCTCACGGGCGACGTCGACGAGATCACGGAACTTGACTGTCTGGTTGCAGCGGATGCACGGCACCGGCGTCTCGCCGCGCAGATAGGCGTCGGCGAAGTCCTCCATCACGGCGGCGCGAAAGCGGCTCTCGTAGTCGAGAACATAATGCGGCACGCCGAGCGCCTCTGCGGCGGTGCGCGCGTCATGGATGTCCTGCCCAGCGCAGCAGGCGCCCTTGCGGCTGATGGCGGCGCCATGGTCGTAGAGCTGCAGCGTCACGCCGACGACATCGTAGCCGGCCCTGGCGAGCAGAGCGGCGGTGACGGTCGAGTCCACGCCGCCCGACATCGCCGCGAGGACGCGCGCGCCTGGGGGCAGGCCGACGGCTTCGCGTGTCGCCTTCGCCGCGGCGGCGGCGTCGAGGTCGGCAAGGGCGGCGAGCGCGTCCATGGCAGCCGCATGTAGCGCCGCGCCGGCTCAATTGCGAGGCGCGGGCGGCTCGCGCAGCGTCAGGCGATCTGCGGCGACGACTGCAGCGTGTTGAGCAGCGACGACTGGTTCAGCGCCTGGAACACCTTGCCCGAGGCGGCGATCGCGAGCTGCGCCTGCTGCAGATCGGTGCTGGCCTTGGCGAGGTCGGCCTGCGTCTGATTGCCAATCAGGCCCTGCAGCATGGTCTGCCGCTGGCCGAGGTCGTTCTGGGCGTTGGTGACCTCGTTCTGGGCGAGGCCGTTCTGGCCGACGACGACATTCAGGTTGGACTGCACCGTCTTCAGCCCGGCGAGCTGCTGGGTCAGGAAGGCCTGCTGCGCGGTGGTCAGCGGCCCGTTGAAGGGGCCGTTCGGGCCCTGGTCGTAGGCCTCGATCGCCTGCAGCGCGGTGAAGAGCGGCGTGCCCACCTGGTCGGCCAGGAAGCCCGTGCTGATCGTCGTGTTGGCGTCGATCTGGGTCGAGATCTGCCGCTGGTCGTTGTGGAAGAGGCTCGCGATCGAGGGCGCGGACGTCAGGTCCGAGAGCGTGGCCGCGCTCGTCGGCGGGGTGTGCACCTGACCGCCGGCG
>DATKMZ010000141.1:0-10448 GCA_035541575.1 Caulobacteraceae bacterium
CTCGGCGGCCGGCGCGGCACCGCGGCGATGCGGATCGAAGGGCGGCCCTACACGACGATCGAGCGCGTGCTGGTCGAGCGCATGGTCGAGGTGGTGCTGCACGACTGCAAGGTGGCGTTCGAGCCGCTGACGCCGGTCAACTTCACGCTCGATCGGCTGGAAACCAACCCCAGATTCGCGGCCATCGCCCGGCCCGCCAACGCCGCGATCCTGGTGAAGCTGCGGATCGACATGGAAGACCGCGGCGGGCGGATCGAACTGCTGCTGCCCTACGCCACGCTCGAGCCAATCCGGAAGATGCTGTTGCAGCAGTTCATGGGCGAGAAGTTCGGCCGCGACAACATCTGGGAAGGCCACCTCGCGACCGAGCTCTGGACCACCCAGCTCGACGTGCGCGCAGTGCTCGACGAGCAGCAGGTGTCGCTCTCGCAGGTGCTCGAGCTGAAGGTCGGCGACACCCTGATGCTGAACGCGACGCCCGACACGCTGATCCAGCTGCGCGCTGGCCAGGTGCCGCTGACCATCGGGCGCATGGGCCGGCGCAACCACCACATCGCCGTGCGGGTCGAAGCGCCGCTGACCCCCGCCGCCAAGCAAGCCGTGCAGAGGATGGCATGAGCGACATCGGACTGATCTTGAACGCCGTGCTGGGCCTGCTGCTGGTCGGCGCGCTCTTCATGGGCTGGCGACTCGAGGCTCGGCTGAAGGCGCTGCGCGCCTCGCACCAGAGCTTCACGCGCGCCGTCGAGGATCTCGACCGCGCCGCCGGCCGCGCCGAGCAGGGTCTCGCGGACCTGCGCGCGGCGACCGACGAGGCGGCCGACAGTCTCGCCGCCAGGATCGAGCGCGCCACCCATCTCGCGGGGCAGCTGGAGAAGCTGACGGCCGATGCCGAGAGCGCGCGCGCCCGCCTCGCCGCCGCGCCGCGGCTCGCCGCGCCGCCTGCCGAGCTCCGTCCGGCCCCGGTTCGCGCGCCCGAACAACCCAGGCCGGCGCAGAGCCGCGAAGAGGTCCTGGCCCGATTCTCCGAGCGCTTCGCGGCCAGGCCCGCGCCGGCCGCCCTCGCCGAGGCCGCCGCCCGCAACGACCTGATCCTCGAGGACGAGGCGGCGGCCAGCGCCCCGCCGACGCCCGCCGAGCTCAGGCCGGGGGCGCCGGCTAGCCGGCTGACGCCGGACGCCCAGGCGCGGATCGAGCGGCTGCGCGCGCTGGCGGCGCCGAAGCCGGCGCTGCGCGCCGCCGCCGCGCCCCGGCGGGCGGCCGATGACGAGCTCTTCGAGGCGCCGCGCCGCGCCGCCGGAGGCTATCGCTGATGCCCATGCCGCGTCTGTTGCCGCTGGCGGCGGTGGCCGCCGCCGGCGTCCTCGCCATCAACGCGGTCGAGAACGGCCCCGGCATCGTCGGGGCCGCGCGCAGTTTCGCAGAGGGCGTGGGGGCCAAGCACGGCAAGCCCGACCCGAAGGCCGCAAGCGCCCTGCCGGCGGACTCCAACGCGACCGCCGTCGACGCCAACGCCCAGGTCGTGGCGGCCAAGCCCGCGCCGATCTGCGCCGAGAGCCCGGCGCAGCTGGCCAAGGACGCCGGCCTGTCGCCGGCCGAGTTGCAGGTGATCCAGAGCCTCGGCGCCCGCCGCGGCGAGCTCGACCAGCGCGAGCAGGGCCTCGACACCCAGCTCGCCCTGATCCAGGCGGCCGAGGTCAAGGTCGACGCCAAGATCGCCGCGATGAACCAGCTCAAGGCCGACATGCAGGGCATGCTCGGCCAGCTCGACGACAAGCAGCAGGCCGAGGTCGATCGCCTGGTGAAGGTCTTCGAGGTGATGATCAACAACAAGCCGCAGGACGCCGCCGACCGCTTCGTGCTGCTGTCCGATGAGGTGCGGCTGCCGATCGCCGCGAAGATGAAGGAGCGGCTGCTATCGGCGATGATCGCCAAGATGTCGCCGCCGGAGGCCAAGCGTCTCACCGAGTCCCTCGCGGCCCGTTACGCCGCGCAGGCCAGCGCCGCGCGCGCCGCGATGAGCGCCCAGGCTCCGCCCGCCAAAGGCGCCGCCGCGGCGCCGACCCCCGCGCCGACCCAGACCGCGCAGGCCGCGGCGCCGGCCGATGCGTCGGCTGCGGCGCCGGCGACGCCCAAGCCGGCCAAGCCGGTCGTCCACCGCAAGCCGAAGCCAAGGCCGAAACCGGCGGCGCTCGCGGCCGCCAAGCCTGCCGCGTCGGGCGCAGCAGGGGCCGCGACCAAGCCTGCCGCCGCCACGGCTGCGCCCGCGCCCGCCAAGTCGGCCAGCACATCGCCGTCGGCGTCGAAGCCGGCGTCCGTGACCCCGCCCGCGCCGGCCAAGGCGGCCGCGGCCGGCCCGGCCGCGCCCGCGCCCGCCAAGTCGGGCTAGGGCCGGACGGTGCGCCTCGCTCGGGTCCTGCGCGCCGGCGTCGCCGCGATCGCGAGCGCCGCGATCGCCGCTGCGCCAGTCGCGGCCGAGGCGCCGATCGCCGGCCAGCCGGGTCTGACGATCCGCGTCGGCCAGGCCGAGCAGTTCTCGCGCATCGAGTTCCGCTGGGCCGGCGCGCCGGCGCCGATGGGCGCGCATCGCCAGGGCCAGACCCTGACGCTGACGTTCGGCCGCGACGCCCATCCGGACGTCTCGACGCTGAAGAGCGTCGCCCTGAAGTGGGTGAAGTCGGTCGACGTGAAGCACCAGAAGGGCGGGCTCGCCATCGTGCTCACGCTGGACGACGGCGCCGACGCGCTGACCGGCGAGGCCGATGGCGCGGAATTCGTCAACGTCTTCGCCAAGGAGACCCCTCCGGCCGACCAGGGCGCCGTGGCCCAG
The DNA here is from genome assembly GCA_035541575.1 of Caulobacteraceae bacterium. GTDB lineage: Bacteria > Pseudomonadota > Alphaproteobacteria > Caulobacterales > Caulobacteraceae > Acaudatibacter. The sequence goes on from DATKMZ010000141.1 coordinate 2,831, forward strand.
GCGCCGTCGCCATCGCGTCCCGACCCGGTCCCGTTCGGCGGCGCGGTGGTGATGAAGTCGGCGCTGGCCGGCTCGCAGCTGCGCTTCGACTTTCCCTGGCGCAACCCCTGCGGCGCGGCCGTGTTCCGGCGCGGCGACGCGATCTGGATCGTGTTCGACGCCGCGGCGAAGCTCGACATTTCGTCCGCGCCGAAGAACGTCGTCCAGTACGCCTCGATGCAGACCTACAGCGGTCCCGGCTATTCGGCGGTGCGGATCGCCACGCGCGCGCCGGTCGCGTTCGCCGCCACCGCCGACGGCTCCGACTGGGCGGTGATCTTGGAGCCGTTCTCGCAGCCGCCGTTCAACCCTGTGAAGCTCAGCCGCGATGACAGCGACGGGCCTGCGGCGCTGACTACGGCCATGGCGGGCGCCACGGGCGTGTTCTGGGTCGACGACCCCGCGGTCGGCGACAAGGTCGCCGTCGTCACCGCGCTCGCGCCGGCCAAGGGCCTGCCGATCCAGCGCGACTTCGTGCAGTTCAGCCTGCTCCAGTCGGCGCAGGGCCTGGCGGTCGACTCCAAGGTCGACGACCTCTCCGTGGCCTACAACGGCGACATCGTCACGCTGAGCCGACCGAAGGGCCTGGCGCTCTCGTCGGGGATAGCCCGGCAGGGCGCGGCCGCGCTCGATGCGCCCAAGCCCGCGCCGCTGCCCGGACTCTTCGGCGACGACTGGGGCAATACGGGCGAAGGCGGTTTCATGGCTCGCTACGACGCCCTGATCGACCCGGTTGCGACCGAGGACGGGCAGACCGTCGATGCGCCCGTGGCCGGCCACATGGCGCTCGCGCGGTTCCTGATCGGCGAGGGGCTCAGTTTCGAGGCCATCGGCGTGCTTGACGACGCCCTCCGCACCCACCCGAACCTCGGCGGCGAGGCCGAGTTCCGGGCGCTGCGCGGCATGGCCCGGGCGATGGCCGGCCGCTACAAGGAGGCCGAGACCGACCTTTCCGTCCCGGTGCTCGAGGACAACCCGGCCGCCGGCCTCTGGCGCGGCTACGTCTTGGCCAAGACGAGCCAGTGGAACGACGCCAAGAAGGCGTTCACGGCCGGCACGTCGGCGCTGTCGCAGTTCCCGGCGGCCTGGAAGCAGCGCTTCGCCAGAGCCGCGGCCGAGACGGCTCTGGCGCTCGGCGACGCGGGCGGCGCGCGCAGCTGGATCAACTTCGCGCTCGCGAGCCTGGGCGACCCCGACGAGGACCCGCAGACCCGGCTGGTCGACGCCGAGGTGTCGCAGCGCGCCGGGAACATCGCCGACGCCCTGCCGAAGTTCCAGGCGCTGGCGCAGAGCCCGCGCGACGATATCGCCGGTCCCGCGCTGCTGCACGCGACCCAGATCCAGCTGACGCAGGCCACCATCTCGCCCGACCAGGCGATCGACACCTACGACGGCCTGCGCTTTCGCTGGCGCGGCGGCTCGTTCGAACTCGAGACGATCCGGACGCTCGGGCAGCTTTACCTGAGCCAGGGCCGCTACCGCGAGGCGCTCGAAGCGTTCCGCTCGGCCGGCAAGAACCTGCCCGACCTACCCGAGGCGACCCAGCTACAGGCCGACCTCACCGCCGCGTTCAAGAGCCTGTTCCTCGACGGCCAGGCCGACGGGCTGCAGCCGATCCAGGCGCTGGCGCTGTTCTACGACTTCAAGGAGCTGACCCCAGTCGGCGCCGACGGCGACGCCATGGTTCGTCGCCTGACCCGCCGGCTCGTCGACGTCGACCTGCTGCCGCAGGCCGAGGAACTGCTCAAGTACCAGGTCGACAACCGCCTCGACGGCGTCTCGAAGGCGCAGGTCGCGACGGACCTGGCGGTGATCGACCTGATGGACCGCAAGCCCGAGGACGCGCTCGATGCGATCAACGCCTCGCGCACCACGATCCTGCCCGCCGCGCTCAACGCCCAGCGCCGCATCGTCGCCGCCCGCGCGCTGACGGGCCTCGGCCAATACGACACCGCGCTGGAGATGCTGGGGAACGACAACACCCCCGACGGCGCCGACGCGCGCGCCGAGATCCTCTGGCGGCAGAAGAACTGGGCGGCCGCCGGCGCGATCTTCGAGCGGATGCTGGGCGAGCGCTACAAGACCGCGGGTCCGCTCGCCTCCGAGCAGGAAGGCCAGTTGCTGCGCGCGGCCGTCGCCTATTCGCTGGCCGACGACGACGCCTCGCTCGGCCGCCTGCGGGGGCGCTGGGAGCCGTTCGTGGCCGGCGCCCGCAACCCGGAGGCGCTGCGCGTGGCGCTCTCGGGGCTCAGCGACGGCCGGGTCTCGCCGGCCGACTTCAGCCGCATCGCCGCCGACAACCAGGCGTTCGAAGGCTGGGTCGCGAAGATGAAGGACCGCTTCCGCCAGGCCCCACTCCCGGCCCCGCACGCCCCGCTGGCCAGCCGCCAGGCCGCTGCGGATGCGCCGACGGCTGGTAAGGCGAAGGCGTAGCCGCGTCCCGAGAACGACCCTGCGTCCTTCGAGACGCCCGCTGCGCGGGCTCCTCAGGATGACGAAGTTATCGGATTGCAGAGATATTCGTCATGGTGAGGAGCGTCCGCCAGGGCGCGTCTCGAACCACGCACGAATGGCGCGGTCCGTGAAAGGGAGGGGGCTTACCGGCCGAACTTCTGGAACTTGATCCGGTGGGGGATCAGGCTGTCGGCGCCCAGGCGGCGCTTCTTGTCTTCCTCGTAGGCCTCGAAGTTGCCCTCGAACCACTCGACGTGGCTGTCGCCCTCGAAGGCGAGGATGTGGGTCGCCAGCCGGTCGAGGAACCAGCGGTCGTGGCTGATCACCACGGCGCAGCCGGCGAAGTCCTCGAGCGCCTCTTCGAGGTTCTGCAACGTCTCGATGTCGAGGTCGTTGGTCGGCTCGTCGAGCAGGATCACGTTGCCGCCCTCGGTCAGGGTCTTGGCCAGGTGCACGCGGTTGCGCTCGCCGCCGGAGAGGATGCCGACCTTCCGCTGCTGGTCGCCGCCCTTGAAGTTGAACGAGCTGACGTACGAGCGGGTGTTGATCTCGCGGTTGCCCACCTTCAGCACGTCAAGGCCGCCGGAGATCTCCTGCCAGATGGTCTTGTTGGGATCGAGCGCATCGCGGCTCTGGTCGACGTAGGCGAGCTTGACCGTCTCGCCGAGCCGGATCGAGCCCGCGTCGGGCTTCAGCTGGCCGGTGATCAGCTTGAAGAGCGTCGACTTGCCGGCGCCGTTGGGACCGATCACGCCGACGATCCCGTTGGGCGGCAGCTTGAACGAGAGGCCCTTGAACAGGATCTTGTCGCCGAACTCCTTCTCCAGGCCGTCGACCTCGAGCACCACATTGCCTAGCCGCGGGCCCGGCGGGATCTGGATGGTCGCGTAGGTCTGGGCCCCGCGCGCGGTCTCCTGCTCCTGCACCATGCGCTCGTAGGCCGCGAGGCGGGCCTTGGACTTCGCCTGCCGGGCCCTCGCGTTCGAGCGCACCCACTCGAGCTCGCGGGTCATCGCCCGCTGGCGCGCCTCGCTCTCGGACTGCTCCTGGACGATCCGCTTGGTCTTCTGCTCGAGCCAGCCGGAGTAGTTGCCCTCGTAGGGGATGCCCCGCCCGCGATCGAGCTCGAGCGTCCACTTGGTGACCTGGTCGAGGAAATAGCGATCGTGGGTGACCAGGATCACGCAGCCGGGGAACGCCTCGAGGTGATGCTGCAGCCAGGCGACGCTCTCGGCGTCGAGGTGGTTGGTCGGTTCGTCGAGCAGCAGCATGTCGGGCTTTGAGAGCAGCAGGCGCGCCAGCGCCACGCGCCGCCGCTCGCCGCCGGAGAGGTTGTCGACCGGCCAGTCGTCCGGCGGGCAGCGCAGGGCGTCCATCGCCATCTCGATGCGGCTGTCGATGTCCCAGAGATCGCCCGCGTCGATCTTCTCCTGCAGCTCGGTCATCTCCTCCATCAGCGTGTCGGAGTAGTCCTCGCCCAGCTTCGCGGCGACTTCGTTGTAGCGGTCGACGAGCTTCTTCTCCTCGCACCAGGCGATCACGTTGCCCCACACGTTGAGCGCATCGTCGAGGTGGGGCTCCTGCTCGAGGTAGCCCATCTTGGTCCCCTCGGCCGCGCGCGCCTCGCCGGCGAACTCGGTGTCGATCCCCGCCATGATCTTGAGCAGGGTCGACTTGCCCGAGCCGTTGACGCCGACGACGCCGATCTTGGCGTCGGGGTAGAAGCTGAGCCAGATGTTCTCGAACACCTTCTTGCCGCCCGGCCAGGCTTTGGTCAGTCCCTGCATCTGGAAAATGTACTGCGCGGCCATAGGGGCTCCGGGTCTTGCTGGGCGGTCGGGAAGTCGCGGGGAGATAGCCACCCCGCCGCGATCGCGCAACGCCGGCGATCCGCTGTGCTAGATGTGACAGGAGCCGAGGAGCGCCCATGAGCGAGTCCGCCACTCTCTCCCACCGCCGCCGCCTGAGGTTCTGGGGCTGGGGCTACGCCGACGAGGGGCTGACCCCCGACGAAGAGGCGCGGGTCCGCGCCGGCGCCGCCCGCGCCATCGGCCACGCGCCGGTCGAAGACGCCGAGCCGGTCCTGGCCGATTTCAGCCTTCCCGCGCCGCGGGTCAGTCCGCCCCAGGCCCTGAGCGGGATCATCTCGGCGACGCCCTACGACCGGCTCACCCATGCGCTCGGCAAGTCGTTCGCCGACGTGGTGCGCATGCGAATGCGCCAGGTCCCCTATCCGCCGGACCTCGTGGCCTTCCCCAAGACGGCGCAGGACGTGGCCGACCTGCTGGACTGGGCTTCGTCGGCCAATATCGCGGCGATCCCGTTCGGCGGCGGGTCGAGCGTCGCGGGCGGCATCGAGCCGGACGTGGGCGACTCCTACGCCGCAAGCCTCGTCATCGACATCCAGCACCTCAACCGCGTGCTCGAGGTCGACCGCGCGAGCCGCGCGGCGCGGATTGAGGCCGGCGCCCTCGGGCCCGAGATCGAGGACCAGCTGCGCCCGCACGGGCTGACGCTCCGCCACTTCCCGCAGAGCTTCCAGCTCTCGACCCTCGGCGGCTGGATCGCCACGCGCAGCGGTGGCCACTTCGCCTCGCTCTACACGCACATCGACGACTTCGTGGAATCGACCACGACGGTCACGCCGGCCGGCGTGCTCGAGACGCGCCGCCTGCCGGGGTCTGGCGCCGGCCCCTCGCCCGACCGGATGATCATCGGCTCCGAAGGCGTGCTCGGCGTGATCGTCGAGGCCTGGATGCGGCTGCAGGACCGGCCGCGTCATCAGGCGTCGGCCAGCGTGGCGTTCGGCTCGATGGCCAAGGCGGTCGGCGCCGTTCGCGCCCTCTCGCAGTCGGGCCTCCACCCCAGCAACTGCCGCCTGCTCGACCCGGCCGAAGCGCAAGCCAACGGCGTCGGCGACGGCGTCGCGGCGATCCTGGTGCTCGGGTTCGAGTCCGCCGACCATCCGCTGGGCGCCTGGATGGACCGAGCGCTCGAGCTCGCCTCCGACCACGGCGGGACCTACGACCGCGAGGCCGTCGCCGCCTCGCTCGCGCCGAACGCCGCCACGGCGACGCGCCGCGAAGGCGCAGCCGGGCAGTGGCGCAATGCGTTCATCCGCATGCCCTACAGCCGCAACCTGTCCGTGGCGCTCGGCATGATCGGCGACACGTTCGAGACCGCCATCACCTGGGACCGGTTCGAGGCGCTCTACGAAGGCGCCCGCGAGCGGACGCGCCGTGCGATCGCCGAGATCTGCGGACACGAAGCGCAGGTCTCGTGCCGCTTCACGCACGTCTATCCGGACGGCCCGGCGCCCTACTTCTCCTATTCTGCGGTGGGGACGCGCGAGGGCCGGCTCGCGGACTCGCTCGCCCGCTGGCGCGAGATCAAGGCCGCGACCAACGAGATCGTCGTGGCGCTCGGCGGCACGGTAACGCACCACCACGCGGTCGGGCGCGACCACCGCTCCGGCTACGAGGCGCAGAGCCCGCCACTGTTCCGCGCCGCCCTCGCCGCGGCGAAAGGCGCCTTGGATCCGAAAGGGGTGATGAACCCGGGCGTGCTGATCGATCCGGCCAGCCGGGCCGTCGGCCGTCGCGGCCCGGTGGGCTGAACGCGGTGGCCGGCGGCGTCGCCGGCCTGCTTCCCCGCCTCGGCCGCGCTCGCTACTCTGGCGCGAGGTGGGAGCGGCGATGTCCGAGGTCTTCATCTCCTATGCGCGCCAGGCGGAGGCGGCCGCGCTGCGGTTCGCCGACGCGCTGCGGGCGCAGGGCTACGCCGTGTGGCGCGACGACGAGCTGCCGCCGCACCGGCTCTACGCCGACGTCATCGAGGAGCGGCTGAAGGACGCCAGGGCCGTGCTGGTGATCTGGTCGGCCGATGCGGTGAAGTCCGACTGGGTGCGGGCAGAGGCCGACGTCGCGCGCGCCGCCGGCAAGCTGGTGCAGCTCTCGGTCGACGGCTCGATCCCGCCCCTGCCGTTCAACCAGATCCAGTGCGACGACCTCTCTGGCTGGAGCGGCGATCCGACTGCGCCGCCCTGGCGCAAGGTGGAGGCCGCGATCGCCCACCTGGTCCGCGGCGAAGCGGGCGCCGCGCCCCGTCCCGAGCCGATCGTCAGAGGACACGGCGGCCAGCCTCCGAGCGGCAAGCCGTCGATCGCCATCCTGCCGTTCGCCAACCTCTCGGGCGATCCGGGCCAGGAATACTTCGCCGACGGGATGGTCGAAGAGATCGCCACCGCGCTCGGCCGCTTTCGCTCGATCTTCGTCGTCGCTTCGGGCTCGAGCCTGGCGCTGAAGAACCGGCAGCTGAGCCCGCAGGAGGCGGCGCGCAGCCTCGGCGTGCGGTTCCTCCTCGATGGCAGCGTCCGGCGCGCCGGCGGCCGGGTCAGGATCGCGGTCAAGCTGCTGGAGGGCGCCACCGGCGCGCAGGTCTGGGCCGAGCGGTTCGAGGACGAGGTCGAGGACTTGTTCGACCTGCAGGACCGCGTCGCGCTCCACGTCGCCGGCGCGATCGAGCCGGCGGTGCGCGAGAGCGAGATCCGCCGCGCCAGCCAGCGTCCGACCGAGGACGCCTACGACCTCTACCTGCGCGCCCTGCCGCACTACCGCGAGCAAGGCCGCGAGGCGAACAGCCGGGCGCTGGAGCTGCTCGAGCGCGCGATGGAGCTCGATCCGAACTACGGCTCGGCGGTCAGCCTGGCGGCCAGCGCCTACTCGCGCAGCTTCTCGTTCGCCTGGAGCGACACGGCCCAGGATGACCGCCGCCGCGCGGTCGAGCTCGCCCGCCGGGCGCTGCGGCTGGCGGCCGACGACCCGGAAGTGCTGATCCGGTGCGCCAGCGTGCTCTCCCAGGACGCCGACGACGACGTGACCGCGCTCTTCCAGCGCGCGCTGGCGCTGAACCCGGCCTCGGCGATCGCTCACGTCATCGCCGCCAACTACGAGCTGACGTTCGGCGATCCGGTGCGGGGGCAGACCCACATCGAGACCGCGATGCGGCTCGACCCGCTCTCGGCGATGCGGGCGACGCAGGTGGGTATGCTGGGTGCGGCGCTGTTCGCGCAGAAGCGCTTCGCCGAGGCGGTGACGGCGCTCAAGGAGTCGGCGCATCTCAACCC
>DATKMZ010000142.1:0-13593 GCA_035541575.1 Caulobacteraceae bacterium
AGCTCGGCGCGCTCCATCATCTGGGCGGCCGCGGCGACGCGGCGGCGGCGCAGCGTCTGGCCCAGACCCTCGCCGCGCCAGGCGCGGTAGGCGCGGGCGAGCCAGGGCCGCGAGACGCCGAAACGCGTCGCCAGACGGTCGAGGCGAGGCGCGCCCTCGGCCATGTCCGCCTCCAGGCCGCCGATCCAGCGCGGCGCGACGCGCGGCTCGGGCGCGTCCTCGAGCGCCGAGCGCAGAAAGGCGGCGGTCGCGGCGAACGCGCAAGGTCCGCCGCTGAGCCAGAGCCGCCCGAGCGCCGACGCCCGGGCGCCGACGTCGCCGCCGATCCAGTGACGAACGCGGGCAAGTCGGCGCTCTTCTCCGACGATGCAGCGCAGCCTCGCCGGATCGAACTCGACGATCACGGTCGCCAGGCCATCCGGCGCGACGCGCATCTCGTGCGCGGAGCCGGCGGGGAAGAAGCTGGCCGCCGGGCCGTCGATCACCGCCTCGCCGCCCTCCCCGCACTCGCGGTAACCGCCGAGGACGTAGAGCTGGAGATAGGCGTTGGCGTGGGTATGCGCGCCGACTTCGCGCCCGCCACGGAGGGCGGCCAAGTTCGAGATCGCGCCCGCGCCTTCGGCGAGCACCTCGGCGACGTCGTGGATCTGGCCGAGCCGGCTGGACATGCCCGAACCATGCCGGATCGCCGGCCGCGGCCAAGTTTCAAATCGTTCATGCCGCAGTCGAGTGCCGTTGCGTCCAAGACGTCGCGCGGCGCTCTGTGCCAGCAAGGCTTGGACTTGCGCGCGTCAGGGGAGGAGCGATGCCGCGTTTCTGTCTGCGCCGGGGCGCCAAGGCCGCGGCGATCGTCATCGCCCTTCTGACGGGCCTCATCGGCGCCGCTCGGCCGGGCGCCGCTCAACCCGCGCCCGCCGCGGCGCCGCTGACCGCCGACGACGTCGGCGCCTGGCTCGACGGGTTCGTGCCCTACGCGCTGCACGCCGGCGACATCGCCGGCGCGGTCGTCGTCGTGGTCAAGGACGACAAGATCCTGGCCCTCAAAGGCTACGGCTGGGCCGACGTGGCCCGCCGCCGGCCGGTCGATCCGCAGACGACGCTCTTCCGGCCTGCGTCGATCTCGAAGCTATTCACCTGGACCGCGGTGATGCAGCTCGTGGAAGCCGGCAAGCTCGACCTCGACGCCGACGTGAACCGTTACCTCGACTTCCGCATCCCGCCGAGGGACGGCAAGCCGGTCACGCTGCGCGAGCTGATGACCCACACCGCCGGCTTCGAGGAGCAGGCGAAAGACCTCTACGCCGTCGACGCGGCGCACCTGACGCCGCTGGCGCAGTACGAGCGCACACACCTGCCGCGCCGCGTCTTCCCGCCGGGCGAGGTGGCGGCCTACTCGAACTACGGCGCGGGGCTGGCGGGGCTGATCGTCCAGCGAGTGTCCGGCGAGCCCTACCAGGCCTACGTCGAGCGCCACATCCTCGCGCCGCTCGGCATGGCCCACTCGACCTTCCGCGAGCCGCTGCCGGCGGCGCTCGCCGGCGATCTCGCCAACGGATACGCGCTGGGCTCGGGGCCGCCCAAGCCGTTCGAGTGGGACAACATCGCGCCGGCCGGCGCGCTCACCACCAGCGGCGCCGACATGGCCCGCTTCATGATCGCGCACCTGAACGACGGGCGGTTCGGCGCGGCGCAGATCCTCGCGCCGGCGAGCGCCGAGCAGATGCACGCGACCGCGTTCCGCTCGGTCCCGGGGGTCAACGGCATGACGCTCGGGTTCTTCGAGGGCGACCGCAACGGCCACCGCGTGATCGGCCACGACGGCGACCTCGACTACTTCCACAGCGAGCTGGACCTGGTGCTCGATCAGCACGTCGGCGTCTTCGTCTCGATCAACAGCGCCGGCGCGGGCGCCGCCAACGAAGCGATCCGGCTGCAGCTATTTCGCGGCTTCCTCGACCGCTACTTCCCGGCGCCGCTGCCCGACCCGCCACGCCTCGCGACCGCCCTCACCGACGCGAAGCGGGTCACCGGCGACTACGTGCTCAGCCGCCGCAGCGCGACGACGGTGACCGCCGGTCTCAGCGCGCTCGTGCAGACGCCGCTGACGGCCGACGCCAACGGCGATCTCGGCCTGCCGATCCTCGACAGCCTGCTAGGCTCACCGCCCCGCCGCTGGCGCGAGGTCGCGCCGATGGTCTGGCAGGAGGCGGGCGGCAGGTCGCGGCTGGCGGCGGTGGTCCGGGGCGGCCGCGTGGTCGCGATGACGACCGACGACTTCGCCGCCGGCGCGGTGCTGCAGCCGGCGCCGTTCTGGCTCAGCCAGGCCTGGCTGGTCCCGGCGATGGGCGCGTCGCTCGCGGTGCTGGCGCTCTACGCGGCGCTCTGGCCGATCGGTGCGCTGGCGCGGCGGCGTTACGGTGGGAAGTTCGAACTGTCGGGTCGGGTCGCGATGCTGTTCCGCGCCGCCCGTCTCGCCGCGCTCGCCGACATCGTCGCGGTGCTGGGCTGGCTCGCGCTGCTGCTCGGCGCGTTCGGCGACACCGCGGGCGGCGATCCGGCGCTCGACTTCTGGTTCCGCGGCTTCCAACTCGTGGCGGCGCTCGGGGCGCTGGGCGCCGTCGCCGCCGCGGCCGATGGCGTGCGGGTCTGGCGCGACCGCTCGGCCGGCTGGGCGTCGAAGGGGCTGGCGGCGCTCGTCGTCGTCGCGATGGCGGTCGTGATCGCGACCGAGCTGGCCGCCCATGTCTTCAACCCGTCGCTGGCCTACTGAGCCGGTTGGTCCAACGCCTCGGCGATGCGCGTGAGGCCCGCGCGGGTCATCGCGGGGTCGGCGCCGAGGCCGATGCGGACATGGTCCGGCGCGCCGAAGAAGCGGCCGGGGACAACGCTCGTCTCGAAGCGGTTTTTCAGCCGATCGAAGAGAGCGTCGCCATCGCCGCCAACAAGGCGCGGGAAGACGGCCGCGCCGACGTCGAACACTTGCTGCTCCAGGCGAGGGTGGCCGCCCAGGATCTCGCGGTAAGCGGCGCGGTTGGCGTCGACGATCGCCTCGGCGCGGGCGCGGAAGCGCGCCAGCCGGTCGAAAGCCACGACGGCCATCCGCTCGGCGACGTGCGGCGCGTGGACGCTATAGAGGTCGTTGAGCCGCCACATCCGCTGCGCCGGCGCCGGCGGCGCCAGGATCCAGCCGCAGCGCAGGCCCGAGAGGCCGTAGGCCTTGGTCAGGCTCGAGGTGACGACGACGTTCGCATCCTCGCGGAACGCGGTCGCCGCCGCGCCGTCCGCGAACGTCAGCTCGCGGTAGACCTCGTCGACGAGCACGAACGCCCCGACCTTCGCCGCGGCCTCGGCGATAGCGTGGACCGCCGCGTCGTCCGCCGGCGCGCTCGTGGGATTGTGCAGGTTGGTCAGGACAACGAGCCGCGTCCCGGCCCTGATCGCGGTGATGACGCGGTCCGGGCCTAGCCGCCAGGCCTCGTCCAGCCGGCGCTCGAACGTGCGGACCTGGGCCTGCAAGTGGGCGAGTGTCGCCGTCAGCAGCTCGTAGGTCGGGGTCTCGATCAGCACCTCGTCGCCCGGCGCGACCAGAGCGGCCAGAGCCAGGTGGTTGGCGAACGAGCAGCCGCCGCCCGGCGTGACCACGCAGCCCGCGCTCACGCCGAACCGTGCCGCGATGCGCTCTTTCAGCGGCGCGTAGCCGCCGGCGTTCGGTCCGTGCAGCGCCAGGTCGTTCCAGGTCAGGCCGAGATCCGCCAGATCGGCTCGCTCGACGCCGCTGGTCGCCAGGTTGAAGCGCGCGTCGGCCCCGAACTTGGCGAAGTCCATGTACTCGGACTGCATCACGCGTTGCGTCATGGGCGAGCGCCTAGCCGATCTTGGGGCCGCCCGCCTAGCCTTGACGCCGATCAAGGCGAGCGCAACGGCGACGCCGGAGGTTGCGTCGCGATGGAAAACGCCGACGCCCGCCTCGGCTTCTGGGCCGCCGCCGCGGCGTTCGTCGCGGCCGTCGGGTATCTCGTCGTGCAGATCCTGCAGGTGGCGGGCGCTCTGACAGAGCCCCTGGCCTCGATCCTGATCTATGCGTTCTCATTCTGCATCGCGCCGCCGTTCCTGGTGGCGATGGCGGCGCTGCACGCGTTGACGCCGCCCGGGCGCCGCCTCGGCGCCCAGATCGGTCTCATGTTCGCGACCATGTACGCGACCTACGTCGTGCTCGTGTACGCGGTGCAGCTGGTGACCGTGGTCCCGGCGGGCGTCGCGGCCGAGCGCGTGCTCGTCATGCGGCCGCAGTCGATGTTCTGGGTGCTCGACGGTCTCGGCTACGTCTCGATGGGCGCGGCGACCCTGTTCGCCGCCTACGCGCTGCCTATCGAGGGTTTGGGCAGATGGGCGCGACGTCTGATGCTCGCGAACGGCGCGGTGACGCCGCTGATAACGTTCGCCTACCTCTACCCGCACTTTTCCACCTGGGTGCTGTTCGTCGGCTCGCCCTGGGCCGTCACCGCACCCGGCTCGATGCTCGCGCTGGCGATCTGGTTCCGCGGCTACGACCGCTCGCCGCCGCGCTGACGGCCCGCTACTAAGGCTCCGATGAGCCCGCCTATCCTCAAGGTCGAGCACCTCAGCAAGTCGTTCGGCGGCCTCGTCGCGGTCGACGACGTCAGCTTCGAGATCCAGCCCGGCGAGATCGTGGGCCTGCTAGGCCCGAACGGCGCGGGCAAGACGACGACGATCAACATGATCCTGGGCGTGCTTGCGCCTTCGTCTGGTCGGATCGAGATCGACGGGCTGGACCTCGCCGCCGACCGCAGCCGGGCGCTCGAGCGGACCAACTTCGCGGCGGTCTACGCCCCGCTCCCCGGCAACCTCACGGTCGAGCAGAACCTGCGGATCTTCGGCATGGTCTACGCGGTCGAGAACCTTCGCGACCGCATCGAGGCGCTGCTCGAGGAGTTCGACCTCAAGCGCTACCGCCGCACCAAGGCCGGCGTGCTGTCGTCGGGCGAGCAGACGCGGCTGTCGCTGGCGAAAGCGATGCTGAACCGCCCGCGCCTTTTGCTGCTCGACGAGCCCACCGCCTCGATCGACCCCTCCAGCGCCCGCGACATCCGCGCCGGCATCTCGAGCCTGGTCGAAGCCGGCCACTGCGGCGTGCTCTGGACCAGCCACAACATGTACGAGGTCGAGGCGGTCTGCGACCGGGTGATGTTCCTCTCGCGGGGCAAGGTGCTGCTCGAGGGCGACCCGAGGGCGCTGACGCGCGAGCAGGGCGCGGCGAGCCTCGATGATCTCTTCGTGCAGGTGGCGCACGAGGCGCTACACGAAGCAGGGCCGACCCCGGCGGGAGCGGCGCCATGAACTTCACTCGCGTCGGCGCCATCGTGCTGCGTCAGCTCTACCTCTACCGCGGCAGCCCGCAGCGGGTGCTGCCGATGTTCGCCTGGGTGGCGATCGACATCCTGCTCTGGGGCTTCATCACGCGTTACCTGAACGCGGTCTCGCATTCCGGCTTCAACTTCGTGCCGGCTCTCCTGGGCGCGGTGCTGCTCTGGGACTTCCTGACCCGGATCATGCAGGGGGTGACGACAGCCTTCTTCGAGGACGTCTGGTCGCGCAACTTCCTCAACTACTTCGCCTCGCCGCTCAGGACGCCCGAGTACCTGACGGGGCTGGTGATCACCGGCGTCGGCTCGAGCTTCATCGCGCTGACCGCGATGCTGCTGCTGGCGACCGGGGTCTTCGGCTTCTCGTTCCTGGGCTTCGGCCTGGCGCTGGTCCCGTTCGTCGGCGTGCTCTTCATCACCGGGATCGCGCTGGGGATCCTGGGCGCGGGGATCGTGCTGCGGCTCGGGCCTGCCTCGGAGTGGCTGATCTGGCCGATCCCGTCGCTGCTCTCGCCGTTCGCGGGCGTCTTCTATCCGATCACGGTGCTGCCCGGCTGGATGCAGGTCATCTCCAAGGCGCTGCCGCCGGCCTACGTGTTCGAAGGGATGCGCGGCGTGGTCGCCGGCAAGCCGCCCGACTGGGGCGCGCTCGTGGTCGGCGCGGGCCTTGCGCTCGTCTACTTGCTGCTGGCCTTCGCGTGCTTCGCCGCCATTCACCGCTACGCCATCCGCACCGGCCTCATCGCCCGCTACAGCGCCGAGACTGTGAGTTGACGGAGCACCGAGACGCCGCTCCGCGCCTCCTCGGGATGACAAAGAGGGCGCGGCTTCCAAATCTTCGTCATGGCGAGGAGCGCTCGCAGAGCGCGTCTCGGGCCGCGCCTACGCCGGCGGCGTATCCCTTCGCGGGGCGATCCAGGTGATCAGGTCCCAGGCGTTGCGCAGCGCGGTCAGCATCAGGGCCAGCAGCAGCGCCACCAGCGCGTCGATCGACCAGGGCGCGGCCGCCCAGATCGCCGCGGCGATGCCGAGCAGGGCGAAATAGGCGAGCGCCGGCCCCACGCCATAGCACCAGAGGTCGGTCCAGTGCGGCGGGTCGTCCGACCTGCGCAGCTGCAGGATGCCCAGGGTGCTTCGCACCGCTTTGAACTCGCCCCAGAGCGCCGCCAGCCCAATCAGCCCGGCGACGACGTGGACGGTCAGCTTGGGGGTCAGCACGATCGCGCTGGCGCTCAGCACCACGCCGAAGTGAATCGCGGTCGGGGTCATGTAGAGGGCCTGACCGCGCAACACGTGCGAGCGCTCGTGGCCGTGGGTCAGCGTGACGACGACGAACAGCAGCCCGATCAGGCTTGCCGCCGCCGTTCCCATCAGCACGAAGTAGTTCTCCCATCCTTCGAGCACGCTGGCGCCTCCTCGCCACCGCCTTAGCGAGGCGCGGGCGGCGACGAAAGCCTCGGCGGCGGCGCGCCGAGCGGGCGGAGCGTGGGCGGCGCGTTCATCTGTTACGGTAAACGGCTTGGAAACGCGGATCCGCCAATGCTGCCGTCCGGCTGATCCGGGGCGCTCCCTTGTCGTTTCCGCTGAAAGACTCGCTGCGCGCCGCCACGCTGGTGGCGTCCGCGGTGTCGCTCTGCGCCTGCATGTCCCAGCCCAGGTTTCCGATCGAGGAGCGCGCGCCGTCCGCCGGCGCAGTCCATGGGACGATGCAGCCCTACCGGATCGGCGGACAGTGGTACTACCCGGCCGAACAGCCGCGCTACGACGAGACCGGCTACGCCTCGTGGTACGGCGACGCCTACGGCTGCCAGGTCACCGCCGACGGCGAGGCGCTGGACCCGAGGGCGATCACCGGCGCGCACAAGACATTGCCACTGCCGTCCTACGTGGAGGTGACCAACCTCGAGAACGGCCGTCGCCTGAAGGTGCGCATCAACGACCGCGGGCCGTTCGTGAAGGGCCGGCTCATCGACCTCACCCACGCCGCCGCCGAGAAGCTCGGCTTCTTCGAGAAAGGCGTCGTCAAGGTCCGCGTCCGCTACCTCGGCCCCGCGCCGCTGAAGCCGACCGAGGCCGACTGGCGGCCCGCGGGCGGCGGTTGCGGGTAGTCATCTTAGGCCGTCAGCGGCCGGGGTCGTGCGTGGTTCGAGACGCGCCGTTGCGGGCGCTCCTCACCATGACGAAGAGGGTGCAGCGTCTCCAACGTTCGTCATCCTGAGGAACCCGCTGAGCGGGCGTCTCGAAGGACGCAACTCGTCCCGCGGCGCCTCCTCCCCCAACGCCCCTCTGCTTCGCATTCGGGGCGCTTCGCCCTAAGGGGGAAGGATCGGGAGCCGAGATAGGCGTGTACAAACTCAGAAGCGAACACCCGTGACCGACACCCCGCGGGCGCTCGGGTTCGGCGATCTGTTCTTCTACGCCGCGGCGGTGGCGCTCTCGATCCGGTGGATCAGCGTCGCGGCGGCGGCCGGGCCGGCGTCGCTGCCGCTCTGGGTCGTGGCCGTTGTGGTCTTCTCCGGACCGCTGATCGTCGCGACGGCGGAACTGACCGGATGGTTCTCGCACGAGGGCGGGGTCTATGCCTGGACCGCGGCGGCGTTCGGCCCGTTCTGGGGCTTCCTCTGCGGCTGGCTCTACTGGGCGTCCAACCTGCCGTTCTTCTCCGGCGTCTTGGTCTTCATGCTGAACCTGGCGGCGCTGGCGGCGGGACCGGCCGGGCGGCCGTTGCTCGATCACCCCTGGCTCTTCACCGGGCTCGCCGTGGCGCTCTCGATCGTCGTCGGCGCGCTGCACTACGTCGGGCTCGGGACCGGCAAGTGGCTCTCGAACATTGGCGGCGTCTCGAACTTCGTGCTGGTCGCTCTGGTGGCTCTCGTGGCGCTCGGCGTGCTCGCCAGGCGCGGATCCGCCACCGACTTCGCCCACGCCGGCTACGCGCCGCCGCTCGGCGCCAACGGCGCGATCCTCTGGGCGACGATGGTGTTCGGTGTCGGAGGGCCTGAGGCGCTGGCCTTCCTGCGCAACGAGGTGCGCGGCGGCATGCGGACGATCATGGCCGTGCTCGCGACCGTGGCCGCGGTGCAGATCGGTTTCTACCTCGCCGGCACCGGCGCGATCCTGGCGATCCTGACGCCGGCGGACGCCACCCGCCTCTCGGGCCTGCCCGACGCGGTGATCGGCGGGCTGAAGGAACTGGGGCTCGGACCGCTCGCGCCGCTGGTGCTGATCGCCGCCTTTCTCTGCTCCCTGGGCTCCTACAGCGCCTGGTTCGGCGTCGCCGCGCGGCTGCCGTTCGCGGCGGGGATCGACGCGGTGCTGCCGGCTTCGTTCGGCCGGCGCGATCCGAAGACCGGCGCGCCGGTGGTCTCGATCGCGGCGCAGACGATCATCGTGGCGGCGATCGTGTTGATATCGCAGGCCGGCGCGACGCTGAAGGCGGGCTACGACTTCCTGGTCGCGATGGCCACGCTCTCCTACACCCTGCCGTTCCTCTTCCTGTTCGCGGTATTCCTCGTGGTCCAGTTCCGCGCTCCGCCCGACGGGATCTGGCGCGCGCCGGGCGGACGGGCGGGCGCGCTGGCGATCGGCGCCGTCGGGATGGGCGCGACCGTCGTCGCCGTGCTCTGCACGCTGGTTCCGAGCCCCGACGCGCCAGACCAGCTCGGCGCGGCGCTCAAGCTTGTGTTCGCCTCGGCGGTGCTGAACCTCTCGGGCGTCGTCTTCTACGTCGTCGCCAAACGGCGCGCCGCCGCGAGGGCCGGGAGCTAGCATGCGCCGCTGCGAGGTCGCCGTCGTGGGTCTCGGCCTGATGGGCGGCGCCGCCATGCACGCGCTGCTGGCGCGAGGCGCCGACGCGCTCGGGTTCGATCCGCTGCCTGTCGGAAGCGCGCGCGGCTCCTCGCACGGCTCCTGCCGGGTCTTCCGCCGCTTCAACTTCGAGAGCCCGGCCTACACGGCGCTCGGCGCGGCGGCCTACGAAGGCTGGAAGGCGCTGGAAGCCGAGACCGGGCGACGGGTCCTGATCGACGCACCCGTGCTGGAGGCGGGGCCACCGGGCTCGGAAGTGGTGCGGGCGTCCCGCGCGTTCGCCGCCGCCGCCGGCGCGCCGCCGACCGGTCCCGCGACGGGCGCGCAGGCCAACGCCGCGTTCCCGGCGTTCAACCTGCCGGCCGACTGGGACGTCGTCGTCAACCAAGGCGGCGTAATGCTCGCCGAGGAGGCCCTGCGCGCGTTCCTGGCCGGCGCCGCGGACCGGATCGTCGCCGCGGAGGCCGCGATCTCGCCGGCGGAGGACGGCGTCTGGGTCCGCACAAGGAACGACGAGGTTCTCGCCCGACAGGTGATCGTCGCCGCCGGACCCTGGATCGGCGAGCTGCTCCCGGAGCTGGGGCCGCTGCTGAAGATCACCCGCCAGACCGTCGGCTGGTTCCGGCCGGCGGCGCGCGAGCGCGTCCGCCTCGGTGCGTTCCCGGTATTCATGATCGATGGCCCTGCGGGCTTCATCTACGGCTTCCCCGACTTCGAGGGCCGAGGCGTCAAGGCGGCGCGGCACGACCACGGCCCGATCGTCGGACCCGACGCCTGGGACCCGCCGGCGAGCGCGGCTGAGCTCGCGCCGGTCGCGCAGACGCTGGCGGCGCTGATCCCGGGCGCGGCCGGGCCGGTGACCGAGACCGACGTCTGCCTCTACGCCAACACCATCGCCGCCGACGTCCGCCCCGACGCCGGCGAAGAGTTCATCATCGATCGGCTGCCGCGCGACCCGCGCATCATCGTCGCCTCGCCCTGCTCGGGCCACGGCGCCAAGTTCGCCAGCGCGATCGGCGAGATCCTCGCCCGGCTCGCGCTGGAGCCCACGTACGACCCCGACCCGGCTTTCCGTCTCGACCGCTTCTCGAGTATCGCCCGCAGCTGACCCAGCGCTTGCGTTCGGAGGCGCTTTCCCGTATGAGCGCCGGCTCCGAGCCGCCTGGCCCAAGGCATGCCATGGCGGCTCATTCTGCTTTCCGAGAGGACGGGACCGGCGCAAGCGGCCCGATGCGAAATGCCGAAGTTGAAGACGAAATCGGGCGCCAAGAAGCGCTTCAAGCTTACCGCGACCGGCAAGGTCAAGTCCGGCGTCGCGGGCAAGCGCCACCGGCTGATCAGCCACAATTCCAAGTACATCCGCCAGAACCGCGGCACGAAGGTGATGACGGCGCAGGACGCCAGGATCATCAAGACCTACCTGCCCAACGGCCTGCCGTAAGGAGCGGATGACAGATGGCTCGCGTGAAGAGGGGCGTCGTCGCCCACGCCAGACACAAGAAGGTGCTCGAGCAGGCCAAGGGCTTCTGGGGCCGGCGCAAGAACACCATCCGGGCGGCCAAGGCTGCGGTCGACAAGGCCGGCCAGTACGCCTACCGCGACCGCAAGGTCCGCAAGCGCTCGTTCCGGGCGCTCTGGATCCAGCGCATCAACGCCGCGGCCCGGCTCGAGGGCTTCACCTACTCCCGATTTATTCACGGCCTTGCCGAGGCCGGGATCGAGATGGACCGCAAGGTGCTTGCCGACATCGCCGGATCCGATCCCGCCGCGTTCAAGGCCATCGCCGAGAAGGTTCGCGCCGCGCTGGCTTGATTGGCTCCGGCCGCGGTGCGTGGTTCGAGACGCGGGCGCTGGCGCGCCTGCTCCTCACCATGACGAACGGGGTGCAGCCCAACAGTCTTCGTCATCCTGAGGAGCCCGCGCTGGCGGGCGTCTCGAAGGACGCTAGACGCTTGGGACGCCCATGACCGACCTCACCGACCTCGAAACCGATCTCTCCGCCAGGATCGCGGCCGCGCCCGATCTGGAGGCGCTCGACCAGCTGCGCGTGGCCTCGCTCGGCAAGACAGGGACGATCTCGGGACTGCTCAAGACCCTGGGCCAGATGAGCCCCGACGAGCGGCGGGCGCAGGGCCCCGCGATCAACGGCCTGCGCGACCGCATCACGGCCGCCATCGCCGCGCGCAAGCTCTCGCTCGAGGATGCCGCGCTGGAGGCCGAACTCGCCGCCGGCGCGATCGATCTCTCGCTGCCGGCGCCGCCGCGCCGCAAGGGCTCGGTGCACCCGACGATGCAGGTGATGGACGAGATGGTCGCCGTCTTCGCCGAGATGGGCTTCACCGTCGCCGAAGGTCCCGACATCGAGGACGACTTCCACAACTTCTCGGCGCTCAACTTCCCGCCCCGCCACCCGGCGCGAGAGATGCACGACACCTTCTTCCTGAAGCCCGATGAGAGCGGCGAGAGGAAGCTGCTGCGCACCCACACGAGCCCGATCCAGGTGCGGGTGATGCGCCGGGCCAACGTCGCGGTCGGCGCGCCGCAGTTCGCCGTCCACCAGGCGCCGCCGATCCGGGTCATCGGCCCCGGCCGCGTCTACCGCTGCGACTCGGACGCGACCCACACGCCGATGTTCCACCAGATGGAGGGCCTGGTGATCGACCGCGACATCCACATGGGGCACCTGAAGTGGACGCTGGACGCGTTCGTGCGGCGCTTCTTCGAGATCGAGAACGTCGTCACCCGCTTCCGCCCGCACCACTTCCCGTTCACCGAGCCCTCGGCCGAGATGGACGTGCAGTGCGACCGCTCCGGCGACACGGTGAAGATCGGCGAAGGATCGGACTGGCTCGAGATTCTCGGCGGCGGGATGGTGCACCCCAACATCCTGCGCATCTGCGGCCTCGATCCGGACGAGTGGCAGGGCTTCGCCTTCGGCCTCGGCGTCGACCGACTGGGGATGCTGAAGTACGGCCTGCCCGACCTGCGCGACTCGTTCAGCGCCGACGGGCGGTGGCTGGAGCACTATGGCTTCTCCGCCTTCGCCGACCCCAACCCGGCCTCGGGCCTGAGCTGATGGCGGGAGCTTTGAAACCCTTCCCCCTCAGGGGGAAAGCGGCGCGTCGCGCGCAGCGCACGTCGCCGATGGGGGGAGTCGGCGGACACCTCCCCCATTGTCACCGGCGCCGGCTTGCGCCCGGGCGGCGTGACGTTTCCCCCCGAGGGGGAAAGGGTTGATCCGATGAAATTCACTCTGTCGTGGCTCAAACGGCATCTCGAGACCACCGCGACCATCGGCGAGATCGCCGAGGCGATGACGATGGCGGGGCTTGAGGTCGAGCACGTGGAGGACCCCGGCGCGAAGCTGGGCGCGTTCTCGGTGGCCAAGGTGATCGAGGCCGTCCAGCACCCGAACGCCGACCGCCTGCGCGTCTGCCAGGTGGAGACGAAGGATGGCGTGAAGGAGATCGTCTGCGGCGCGCCGAACGCGCGGGCCGGCCTCTATACTGTCTACGCGCCGATCGGGGCCCACATCCCCGGCAGCGGGATCAAGCTGGAGCCCCGCCCCGTGCGAGGGGTCGTCTCCAACGGCATGCTCTGCTCGGCCGCCGAGCTCGAGATCGCCGAGGAGTCGGACGGGATCCTGGAGCTGGCCGAGGCGCCCGTGGGAGCGCCGGCGGCCGAGGCCCTGGGGCTGGAGGCCGTGATCGACTTCGAGGTGACGCCGAACCGGCCGGATTGGCTCGGCGTCGCCGGCATCGCTCGCGACCTGGCCGCTGTCGGTCTCGGCAAGCTGAAGGACCGCTCGGTCGCGCGGGTGAAGGGCGGTTTCCCCTGCCCGATCGAAATTCGCGTCGACGGATCGGACGCTTGCAGAGCATTCGCCGGCCGCACGATCCGTGGGCTGAAGAATGGACCCTCGCCGGCCTGGATGCAGGACCTGCTGCGGGCGATCGGGCTGCGGCCCATCAACGCCCTCGTCGACGTCACCAACTTCCTGACCTACGACCGCGCCCGCCCGCTGCACGTCTACGATGCGGCCAAGCTCGAAGGCGGCTTCATCGAGGCGCGGCTCGGCCAGGCGGGTGAGACGGTCGCCGCGCTGAACGGCAAGACCTACGAGGTCACGCCCGAGATGTGCGTGATCGCCGACGGCTCTGGGCCGATCGGGCTCGGCGGGGTGATGGGCGACGAGGCCACCGGCTCGACCGAGGCCACCACCGAGGTCTTCATCGAGGCCGCCTGGTTCGACCCGATCCGCACCGCCCAGACCGGCCGCGACCTCGCGCTGATCTCCGACGCACAGTACCGCTTCGCGCGGGGCGTCGATCCCGGCTTCGTGGTCCCGGGTCTGGAGCTGGCGACGGCGCTGATCCTGGAGATCTGCGGCGGCGAGGCCTCG
>DATKMZ010000143.1:0-14497 GCA_035541575.1 Caulobacteraceae bacterium
CGCTCTGCGCAGGTCCTGCTGCTTCACCTGGGCGATGTCCTGCCCGTCGATCAGGATCCGCCCGCCCTGCACGTCGTAGAGACGCTGCAGCAGCTTCACGAACGTCGACTTGCCAGACCCCGTCGGCCCCACCAGCGCCACACGCTCGCCTGGGCGGATCACAAGGCTGAAGTCGCGATAGAGCGGGGTCTCGACCGACTTGTAGCGGAAGGTGACGGCATCGAAGCGCGCTTCGCCGACGCCCGGCAGGAACGGCGCCGCCGCCGGCGCGTCGCGCACCTCCGGCGTCATCCGGGCGTAGCGAGCCACGTCCTCCACGTCGGCCAGGCCGCGCTGCAGCATGCGGATGTTGTCGCCCATGTTGCGCAGGTAGCCGCCCATGATCAGGAAGGTCGTGATCACGAAGGCGACGTCGCCGGAGCTGGCCTTGCGAGCGTACCACTGCGTCAGCACCAGCGCCGTGAGGCCCGCCGCGAGCGCCGCCATCACCAGGTTCTGCACGATCCAGGCGGTGGTGTAGCGATTCCAGGTTTCCAGCGTCGCCTTGCGCCAGTCGCGGGTGACGAGGCCGATCCTTGCTTCCTCTCGCGCCTCCGCGCCGAAGCCCTTGACGGTCGGGTTGGACGAGATCGAGTCGGCCAGCGCCCCCCCGATTCGCGAGTCGAGCGCCACCGAGCGGAGGTTCGCCTTGCGCACGTAGAAGTTCGAAAAGCTGACGGTGGTGGCGATGTAGACAGCCACCATCGCCAACGAGAAGGCGCCGATCATCGGCCAGCGCAGCAGGATGTTGACCGAGAGCACGGTCAGCACGATCAGGGCCGGGCCGATCCAGGCGATCACCGCGTCGGAGACGACGTCGTAGCCCCACATCGCCCGCGAGATGCGCCGCACCGTCGCGCCGGCGAAGGTGTCGGCGTGCCAGTCCGCCGAGAAGCTCTGCACGCGGCGGAACGCCTCGTTGGTCATCTCCTCCATGTTCTGCGCCGCCAGCGGGTTCCAGAACTGGCGGAAGCCGATGTTGCGGATCACGCCGAACGAGGCGTAGGCGACCACGAACGTCGCCCAGGCGGCCCAGGCGCCGTCGCCCGCTGTCGGGCCCCGGCTGGTGATGTCGACCAGATGGCGCGCGGCGGTCGGCATGTAGGTCTCGAACGCGATCGCAATCAGGCCGACGACGATCGTCGCGGCCACGCGCCAGCGCCGCCTGTTCCAGTAGCCGGCGATGAAGCTCAGCACCTCGAGGTTGCTCAGCACGCGGGCGCGGCCGGCCTCGTCGTCGTCGTACTGGTCCATCCGAGCGGTGGCCGCAGGCGTCTCGCCGTCGGGAAGACGGCGGCGGGTCTCGTCATCGTCAAGCACGAGGGTCATGGCGAAGCTTTCGGCGCGGCCGGCGAATCGCAGCGTCGCATCGCCGGCGGCAAAATGCCGGCGGGAGCGTGCGAAACGCTCGGAGGTCGGGAGGAGAACAAGGCGGAAGTCCTTCGGTCGGAGGGCGGGGCCCGACCGGGACTTGGCTCAGCGAGTCAGAACCGGTCGGCGGGGCGGGCGGCGGCGGGCGGAGCGCCGCATGGCCGTGGGAGGGCGTTCAAACGCGATGTCCGCATCTCGGCGACCCTCCTTTCCCATCTGAAGCTGTGACCGAACACCGGTTTTCCTAGGCGCGGTCGCGCCCCGGGGTCAAGGGCGCCCGGAACTTTGCCCTTCAGGGGTTGCGTTTGCGCCGCAGGGCGGGTCCTAGAGAGACGTCATGACCCAGGTCCTGCCAGACGCCGCGCCGGCCAACTGGGTCGACCGGCATGCGCCAGCGAGGTTGCGGCCCTGGCTCAAGCTCGGCCGTCTCGACCGCCCGACCGGCATCTGGCTGCTGATGCTGCCCGGCTGGCAGGGGATCGCGCTCGCCGACGCCATGGCGCGCCGCCCGCCCGACCCCTGGCTTCTGCTGCTGTTCTTCCTGGGCGCGGTGCTGATGCGCGCGGCCGGCTGCGCCTACAACGACATCGTCGACCGCGACATCGACGCCAAGGTCGCCCGCACGGCCGGGCGGCCGGTGGCGTCGGGCCAGATCAGCGTGAAGGCCGCCTGGGCGTTCGTCGTCGGCTGCGCGCTGGCGAGCCTCGTCATCCTGCTGAGCCTGAACCTGGCCGCGGTCGCGCTTGGCGCCGTGTCGCTGGCGCTGGTCGCGGCCTATCCGTTCATGAAGCGGATCACCTGGTGGCCGCAGGCGTGGCTAGGCCTGACGTTCAACTGGGGCGCGCTGCTCGGCTTCGCTGCGGCGCTGCGCCTGCCGACCCTGCTCGAGCTCGTGCGCCCGCTCGCCCGGCCGGGCTACGTGATCGCGATCCACCCGGCGCCGCCGCTGCTGCTCTATGCGTCGGGCGTGTTCTGGACCCTCGGCTACGACACCATCTACGCCGTGCAGGACCTCGAGGACGACGCGCTGGTCGGCGTCAAGTCCTCCGCGCGGCGGCTGGGCGCCGCCGCGCCCCAGGCCGTCCTTGCGTTCTATTTCGCCAGCGCCGCGCTCGCGTTCGGCGCGGCCGAGTTCGGCGGGCTCGGCTGGGCGTTCTGGCCGTTCGCGGCGCTCTTCGTGCTGACCCTGCTGCGCCAGCCGGTGCGGCTGAAGCTGCGCGACCCGGCCGGCGCGCTGGCGCTCTTCAAGTCCAACACCCTGAGCGGCGCCCTGCTCTTCCTCGCCCTCGCCGCCGGCGCTTGGCGGCCGTGACGCGTCATTGACGCGGCGTGACGCTTTTGGCCGACCGGCCAAGGCGTTAAACGCCTCGCAACGTCAGAACACCCGGCAAAGGCCTCAAGACATGAAGCTCGACTCCTCCATCTCCGCCGTCGTCACCGGCGGCGCGTCCGGCCTCGGAGAGGCCACCGTGCGCAATCTCGCGGCGAAGGGCGTGAAGATCGCGATCTTCGACCTCGAGCGGCAGAAGGACAAAGCCGAGGCGCTGCTGAAGGAAATCGGCGGCGGCGTGTTCTGCCCCTGCAACGTCACCAACGAGGCCGAGGTGGACGCCGCCTTCGCCAAGGCCCGTGCGGCCAATGGCCAGGAGCGGATCCTGGTCAACTGCGCCGGCACCGGCAACGCCGCGCGCACCGCCAGCCGCGACCGCAACACCGGAGAGATCAAGACCTTCCCCACCGACCAGTTCAACCTGATCATCCAGATCAACCTCGTCGGCACGTTCCGCTGCATCGCCAAGAGCGCGGCCGGCATGATGACGCTGGACCCGCTGCCGGACGGCGACCGCGGGGCGATCGTCAATACCGCTTCGGTGGCGGCGCAGGACGGGCAGATCGGCCAGGCCGCCTATTCGGCGTCGAAGGCCGGGGTTGTCGGCCTGACGCTGGTGGTGGCGCGCGACCTCGCGCAGGAAAGCATCCGCTGCAACACCATCCTGCCCGGCATCTTCGACACCCCGCTGCTCGGCGGCGCGCCGCAGCAGGTGCGCGATGCGCTGGGCGCCCAGGTGCCGTTCCCGCGCCGCCTCGGCAGCCCGCCCGAGTACGCCTCGCTGGCGGTGGAGATGATCGAGAACGGCTACTTCAACGGCGAGTGTGTCCGCCTCGACGGCGCGATCCGCATGGCGCCGCGGTAGCTCACCGAGCTGGGCCCTGCGGCGCCGGCGCCGGCGCAGACTCGCCTTTTCACCACGGAGGCGCAGAGCGCCGCTGGCGCGGCTCCGCGCCTTCTCCGGGACCTCGGCGGTCAAAAGCAACGCGTGGAGCACGCGCCATCAGGTGACAGCGAGGGCTGGATTTGGGCTAACCTCGCCGCCATGGCCGCGCCGCTGAACGTGCTCTTCATCACCGCCGACCAGTGGCGCGGGGACTGTCTGTCGGCGCTCGGGCACCCGGTGGTGAAGACGCCGAACCTCGACCGGCTGGCGGCCGCAGGGGCGCTCTTTACCCGCCACTACGCCAACGCCGCGCCGTGCGGGCCGAGCCGGGCGTCGCTGCACACCGGGCTCTACCTGCAGAACCACCGTTCGGGGACCAACGGCACGCCGCTCGACGCGCGCCACACCAACTGGGCGCTGGAGGCTGGCCGGCTCGGCTACGATCCGGTCCTGTTCGGTTACACCGACACCAGCCGCGATCCTCGAGGCGAGCCCGACGACAGCCCGTGGCTGCGCACCTACGAGGGGCCGCTGCCGGGCATCCGCCCGATCGTCCACCTCGATGGCAACCCGATCCCGTGGACCGACTGGCTGCGCGAGAAGGGCCATGCGCCGCCCCCCGACGCCCGCGACGCCTACGGCTGGCGCGCGGACGGGCCGGACTGGGAGGAAGGCGCGCCGGCGCCGCGGCCGCTCGCCTTCCCGGCCGAAGCCGACGACGTCGCGTTCCTGACCGGGGCGCTGATCGACTACCTGAAGACCGCGGACCGGCCGTTCGTCGCCCACCTCTCGCTCTTGCGCCCGCATCCGCCGTTCGTTGCGCCCGAGCCCTACAACGCGCTGCACGATCCGGCCGCGATCCCCGGCTTTCGCCGCGCGGCCAGCGCCGAGGACGAGGGGCGCCAGCATCCGTGGCTCGCCTGGCGGCTCGGCCACCGCCAGCACCGCGCAACCGACAACGAGCCGAGGCTACGCCGGCTGAAGGCGGTCTACTTTGGCCTGATCGCGCGCGTCGACGCCGAAATCGGCCGGCTGATGGCGTTCCTGGACGAGAGCGGCCTTTCCGAGACGACCCTGGTGATCTTCACCTCCGACCACGGCGAGGAGCTCGGCGACCACTGGCTGATCGGCAAAGGCGGCTACTTCGAGGGTTCGTACCACATCCCGCTGATCGTGCGGGATCCGAGGCCCGGCGCGGCGCGCGGCGCGCGGATCGATCGCTTCACCGAGAACGTCGACATCATGCCGACCCTGCTCGGCGCAATCGGCGCGCCGGTTCCGCGCCAATGCGATGGCCGCAGCCTCGCGCCGTTCCTGGCTGGCGAAGATCCCGGCGACTGGCGCGCGGCGGCGGTCTGGGAGTTCGACTTCCGCGACGCCGACGCCGAGGCCGCGCTCGGCCTGACGGCGGACGAATGCGCGCTGAACGTCCTGCGCGGGCCGCGCTACAAGTACGTCCACTTCGCGGGGCTGCCGCCGCTCTTCTTCGATCTCGAGCGGGATCCCGGCGAGACGACCAACCTCGCCGACGATCCGGCCCACGCGCCTCTGGTGCTGGCCCATGCGCAGAAGCTGCTTTCGCGGCGCATGCGCCACGCCGACCGCGCGCTCACGCACATCCTCCTCACGAGCGAGGGGCCGCTGGCGCGGCCAGGACGTTGAGAGCCTAGTGCGCCGACGCGGCGGCCTGCCCCGGACGAACGATCTTGGCCTCCAGGTTCGCGATGACCTGGCGGGCGTCGAACGCCCGGGCGTCGCCCGGCGTCTTGGGTCCGCGCCCGACGACGACGTCGGCGGTGGCCTCGTAGCGGTCGATCCGCTCGATCGTGGCGTCGTACCAGGGATCGCCCCAGAACCCGCCGTAGTACCAGCCGCGGTGACCATGGAAGCCCCAGGTCGGGCGCCAGTAGCCCCAGGGTCCGTACGGCTCGATGTACGCCTCGCCGTTGTTCTGGGTGTGCCGCTCGACCATCTCGAACCAGTCGTACCCCTTGGCGATGGTCAGCTCGGCGGCGCGGTAGAGCATGTAGGTCTCGACCTGCTCGCGCGAGGTCATGTCGTTGCCGCTGAAGCTGACGCGGAAGTGGGTGTCATCGAGCGTCTGGTCCGCGTAACCGCCCGAGACTGGCGTGCCGGTGGCCAGCGGCTGGTAGGGGGTTGGGGTCGTGCAGGCCGCCAGCGCCAAGAGAGCGGCGGCGGCGATAGCGGTGCGCTTCATCGCGAGCTTGTCCTCAAAGCCGGCCACGCCATTGGCACGCAGCCGGTCGGCTCCCTCGGAAAGGGACACTAGCGCCGGCGCGCGCGCCTGTAATTGCGCTAGTGCAAAACGCCGATCTCGCGGCTGACGTCGAGCCGGGCCGGGGCGATGATGCCGACCGCCGAGCAGGTCACCGAGTGGATCACCGCGTCGATCTCGCTGCGCCAGAACTCGAGGAACTGGCAGACCCGCGGGAACTCGGGTGGGAAGTCCAGCGTCTGCCAGAGGAAGCTCTGCAGCAGCGCGGGGTGGTCCGGCAGGTAGTAGATCACCTCGGCGGTGGTCAGCCGCTGGCCGCGGATCTGACGGGCCAATTCGCTCTCGGCCATTGCATCCTCCGAATCGGGATCAGCCAAGCTAGGGAGCGAATCAATGCCGTCACAATAGGAAAAGTTCCATTAATTCCGCAACTTATCAGCTATCCGGTCCGAGTGCTGACAACTGCGCGGAAAAGCGTCAAACCCCGTGCTGGATCGCCTGCCAGATGATCCGCCCCAGGGCGCCGAAGAGCAGCACACCGGTCGCGAGCGCCTGGATGCCGAACCCCGGCCCCCGCGCCTCGGCCGCTCGCGAATATCCGGTCAGGTAGAGCACGCGGCCGACGATCCAGACCGCGCCGATCGCCGCGGCGATCCGGTCGCTGCCCCAGGCGAAGGCGAAGAGCCACAGCGAGACCAGGAACAGTGGCAGCCATTCCAGCGTGTTCATCTGGATGCGGTAGGCGCGCTCGAAGTCCGGATGGCCGGTCACGGCCGGCGCGGTGACGTTGTACTTCACGCGGCCCTGGCCGACCCGCAGGCCCATGTAGAAGTAGAGCAGCAGCGCGAGCAGGCTGACGGTCGCCACCAACAGGTGGGTTTGCATGAGCGTTTCCTCTTCCCCGACCCGGACTCTTCGCGGCCCGGCGCCGCGGCGAGCCTGCCATGGCCGACCGCGCGTGGCTAAGCTTTTCTAACAGCGCTCAGTCGGCGCGGGCCTCGATCGCGTCGATGTCGTCGTCGGAGAGGCCGAAGTGGTGGCCGATCTCGTGCGTCAGCACGTGCGCCACGAGCTCGCCCAGCGTCACGTCGCCGCGCTCGGCCCACTCGTCGAGGATCGGCCGCCGATACAGGAACACCCGCGCCGGCTCCGGTGAGGCGTCGAGCACCGATCGTCGCGCCAGGTCGACGCCTTGGTAGAGTCCCGTGAGATCGAACGAGCTCTCGATCCCGAGGTCGTCCAGCACCTCGTCGGGCGGGAAGTCGTCCACGCGGAACACGACGTCGCCGGCGAGCTGGCGGAAGCGCTCCGGCATCTCGGCGAACGCCGCCTCGGCCAGCGCCGCGATGTCGTCTAGCGACGGCGCGGCCGCGCCTTGCCAGCGATGGTCGCTCATTCGTCGGGGATCAGAATGTGCGGCGCCTCGGGCGCGGGCATCTCGAAGAGGCCGACGTCGAGCGGCTGCTGCGGCTTGACCGGTCGCAGCGGCTGGCGCTGCAGCGCGCGCAGCTGGGCGGCGGTGAGGCCGGCGGCTTCGGTGCGGCGGCGCATGGAGCGCGCCTGCTCAGCGGGCGACTCAGGCGGCGGGCCGGCGTCCGCCGAGACCAGCCTCCAGTACGACACGGCCAGACGGAACACGGTGCGGCCCTGGGCCGTCCCGGGCGCCGGCCAGCGCCGCCCGCCCTCGAACGTCGGCTCCTGTGGCGCGGGCGTCGCGCCCTCGATCCGCTCCGCGAGCGCCAGGTAGCGGTCCTCCGGCGCGACCTGGACCGTGCGGCCGGGGCGCGCATCGTCGAGCCGCCCGGCGTAGGCGTCGAGCGCCGCCTCGCGCGTGGCGAACGCCGGTCCGGTGGTCTCGGTGACGAAGCGCACCGGCCCGGCGGCGAGCTCGCCGGCCTCGCGCTCGCGCGCCGCCCGGCCCCGTGGCTTCGCCAGCGCCTCCTCGGCGCTTGCCGCCACCGGATAGAGGATCGCGCTCATCGCGCGCCATCATGCGCCATGCGGCCGGCGGACGGAACGCCTATGCTCGGAAGACCTGATTCGGACGAGGCGGGATGGACTCTGAGGCGCTGCTGCTGGCGGGCGCGGCCGGGGCGGCGATCCTGGCCGTGGGCGCGGCGCTCTGGGCGCGCCGGGCGGGCGACGTCGGCGACGAAGCCATGCAGGCGAAGCTGGCCGAGGCCGAGCGCGCCGTGCGCGCCGGAGAGGCGGCGGCCGAGGCGTTCGAGAGCGCGCTGGTGACCCTGAGCGCCGGCGGCGCGCGGCTGCTGGCCGGCGAGGAGAGCCTCGCACTCTGCGCCGAGCGGCTGGGCGCCCAGGGCGGGGACGCCGCGGCGGTGCTGGCCGCCTTGCGTGTCGGCGATCCGCATCACGCCGCGCAGCTCGACGCCCTGGCCCAGACGGGCGCGCCTTGCGCCTTCGAGGTCTGGACCGCGGCCGGCGGCGTTTCGGTCGAGGGTCGGGCGACTGGCGCGCTCGCGTTCCTGAGGCTGGCGCCGCTG
This sequence comes from Caulobacteraceae bacterium, assembly GCA_035541575.1. GTDB lineage: Bacteria > Pseudomonadota > Alphaproteobacteria > Caulobacterales > Caulobacteraceae > Acaudatibacter. Next base: position 8,364 of record DATKMZ010000143.1, read on the forward strand.
GCCGGAGTCGAGGCCGGCCTGCCGACGGCGCAGCGCCTCGCCGCTTTCATCGACGCGCGATCCTCGCCCGCCTGGATCGCCGCCGCCGACGGCGCGCCGGCGTTCGCCAACCGCGCCTGGCTCGAGGCGGCCGGCGCCGAGACCTTGAAGGTCGCGCGCGAGAAGGGCCTGACGTTCGACCGGGGCGCCGACGAGTTCGCCCGCGAGGCGGCGCGATCGGGCGAGCGCCGCGAGGCGGTGCGTTGGGCCGCCGCGGGCGGCCAGCGCCGGGCGTTTCGCCTCACCGCCGAGCCCCTCGAAGGCGGTCAGGCGGCGGTCTGGTCGGAGGACGTGACCGAGGCCGAGGAGGCCGCCGAGAGCCTGAAGCGCAACACCGAGGCGCAGGACCAGACGCTCAACCAGATCCGCGAGGGCGTCGCCATCTTCGGCCGCGACCGTCGCCTGCAGTACAACAACGCCGCGTTCGCCGAGCTCTGGGGCCTGGAGCCGGCTTGGCTGGCCGAGCGTCCGACCCACGCCGAGCTGCTCGATCGGCTGCGCCAGCGCCGGCGGCTGCCCGAAAGCGCCGACTACGCCAAGTGGAGGGCGGGCGAGCTCGCGGCCTACGAGGCGCTGGCGCCGGCCGAGGATCTCTGGCGGCTGCCCGACGCGCGCACGCTGCGTGTCGTGCGCCAGCCGCACCCCTGGGGGGGCCTACTGCTGCTGTTCTCCGACATCACCGACGAGCTCAAGCTCAAGGCCGAGTTCAACGCCCTGATCCAGGTGCAGCAGGCGACGCTCGACAAGCTGACCGACGCGGTCGCGGTGTTCTCGTCCGACGGGCGGCTTCGGCTGCACAACGACGCGTTCGAGCGGTTCTGGAACGTTACCGCCGCCGAGCTCGCCGCGGCGGCCGACTTCGAAGGCGTCGAGGAGCTGGCGCTGCGGCGTCTGCACGACCGCCAGTTCTGGCGTGACCTCAAGGCCCGCGTCACCGACCCCGACCCTAAGGCGCGCGCGCCGATCTCGGAGGAGCTCACCACAGCCGACGCGCGCATCGTCGCGTTCCAATCGCGGCCCTTGCCCGACGGGGCGACGCTGATCGGCTTCGTCGACGTCACCGACACGCGCCACCTCGAGGGGGCGCTGCGCGAGCGCGAGGCGGCGCTGGCCGAAGCCGAGCGGCTGAAGCGCGAATTCGTCGGCAACGTCTCGTACGAGCTTCGCACGCCGCTCACGACCATCATCGGCTACTCCGAGCTGCTCGAGCGCGGGGGCGAGGGCCTCACCGAGCGCGGCCGCGGCCACGTGGCCGCGGTGCGTGCGGCGGCGATCCAGCTCGGCCGCTCGATCGACGACGTGCTCGACATCGCCCAGATCGACGCCGGCGAGATGGGCCTCGACATGGAAGACGTGAACGTCGCGCGCCTGCTCGAGGCGTCGGCGGGCCGATGGGCGCTGGCGGCCGAGGCCGGCGCCGTGCAGCTCTCGGTCGCGGGGGACGCCGACGTCGGTCTGATCCGCGGCGATGCGCGGCGCCTGGGCCAGATGCTCGACCACCTGATCGAGAACGCGCTGCGCCAGACGCCGGCCGACGGCCACGTGACGCTGGCCGCCGAGCGCGGCGGCGGCGAGGTTCGCCTGATCGTGTCCGACACCGGTCGCGGAATACCGTTCCACGTCCAGGCGCACATCTTCGACCGCTTCATCGGCCGCGATCAGGGCGGGCCGGGTCTGGGGCTGGCGCTGGTCAAGGCGCTGGTCGAGCTGCACGGCGGCTGGGTGGCGCTCGAAAGCGAGCCCGGCGCCGGCGCGACGTTCACCTGCCACCTGCCCGAGGCCGCGCACGTCGCAGCGGCGGCGCCGGAGCTGTTCTGATCAGCCGGGCATCTCGTCGAATACGGCGAGACCCTCGGGGATCAGCGCCCAGGGCGGGCGGCGGCTGGCGAAGATCGCGATCTGTGGCTTGAACCGCGACGGCTCGTCGAGCGAGCCGGCGTAGATCGTGTGCTCCGTATCGACGCCGACGATTCCGCCGAACACCAGGCCGCCGCAGACCGCGCAGTGGTTGCGCACGGCATCGCCGCCGCGTCCGGTGGGAACCACGGAGCGCCTGGTCTCGCCGTTGAAGGTCAGCGCGCTCGCGGGGAAGCCCATGAAGGGGATGAAGCCCGAGCCAGACGCGCGCTGGCAGTCGCGGCAATAGCAGTGGCCGGTGAAGGTCGGTTCACCCTCGGCCACGTAGCGCACCTGGCCGCACAGGCAGCCGCCGGTGAATCGCGCTCCGCTCATGAACGGCTCCCCGCGAGGGCGTTCGCGGACGCCGACGCTAGTGCTGGCTCTGCGGCATCCGCACGACGAGACCGTCTAGCTCGTCGGAGACCTTGATCTGGCAGGAGAGACGCGAGTTCGCCTCGACGTTTTCGGCGAAGTCCAGCATCGACTCCTCCATCGCCGACTGGCTGCCGGTCTTGTCGAGCCAGGCTGCGTCCACATAGACGTGGCAGGTGGCGCAGGCGCAGGCGCCGCCGCAGTCGGCGTCGATGCCGGGGATGTTGTTCTTCACAGCCCCTTCCATCACTGACAGGCCGGGCTTGACGTCGACCACGTGCTCTTTGCCGTTGAACTCAATGTAGGTGATCTTGGCCATCTCTTCCCCAACTCGGCCTAGCCGGCCGCGACCTCTTTCATGGAAACGCCCGTGTCCGCAAGCTTGGCGCGGCTGATGGGCTTCTGCGATCCGATCAACATCCGCCCGGCCATGAACTCGGCCGGCGCGTTCACCGCCTCGACTGCCCGGATCACCGGGCCTTTCAGGTGGAACACGGCGAACCGCCCGGAGGCCGGGTCGCCGCGCACGAGGATGTCGTCGGCGTCGAAGGCGAGGCCCGCGAGCTGGAGCTTCAGGTCGTATTGGTCCGACCAGTTCCAGGTGACCTCGTGCGGCGGCGCGGGCCGGCCGGCGATCGCCGCGGCGGCTTGCCGCGCCTGCTCGAGCGCGTTGGCGACGCTCTCCAGGCGGTGTGAGCTGGCGTAGAGCGGCAGCGGCCGCTGCGTCACGTCGCCGATCGCGAAGATCGCCGGATCGGCGGTGCGCGCATGCTCGTCGACCACGATTCCGTTCGAGCATTCGAGTCCGGCGGCCTTGGCGAGCTCGTCGTTGGGAACGACGCCGATCCCGACCACCACGTCGTCGCAGGCGATCACGCGGCCATCGGCCAGCCGGACGCCGCTGACGTGCCCGCCGTCACCTTCGAAGCCGACGATGGCGGCGTTCAGCTCAAAGCGGACGCCGCGGGCCTGGTGATAGGCCATGAAGAAATCGGAGAGCGTCTGGCACGACGAGCGCGCCAGGATCCGCGGCATCGCCTCGATCACCACCGCCTCGGCGCCCAGCGCCCGCGCGGAGGCGGCCGCCTCGAGCCCGATATAGCCGCCGCCGACGACCGCGAGACGCTTGCCGGGCCCGAGCGCCTGCTTCAGCACTTCCGCGTCGGCGGCGCTGCGCAGCACCTGCACGCCGGCAAGGTGCGCGCCCGGCAGGTCGAGCCAGCGCGCCCGCGCGCCGGTGGCGATGATCAGCGTCTCGTAAGGAACCCGCTCGCCGCTCTCGAGTGTCACGGTCTTGGCCGCGCGGTCGAGGCCGGCGACCTTGGTGGAAAGCCTGAGCGCGATGTCCTGCTCGGCGTAGAAGCTCTCGGGCCGCAGCGCCAGCGCCTCGGCGTCGGCCTCGCCCTTAAGCCAGGCCTTGGAAAGCGGGGGACGCTGGTAGGGCGCGATCGGCTCCTCGCCGAGCACCGTGATCCGGCCCTCATAGCCGTCCTGGCGCAGCTGCGCCGCCGCAGCGCCGCCTGCGTGGCCGCCGCCCACGATCACCACGCCCGCGCCGGGTTCGCTCATCGCCGGTTCCGATGCAGAAAAATGACGCCGCCGTCAACTTACGGAAAGGTCAGGCCGACGGCAGGCCTAGACCGTCCGCTCGACCAGCATCTTCTTGATCTCGGCGATGGCCTTGGCGGGATTGAGACCCTTCGGGCATACCTGCGCGCAGTTCATGATGGTGTGGCAGCGGTAGAGCTTGAAGGGATCCTCGAGCGCATCGAGCCGTTCGCCGGTCGCCTCGTCGCGGCTGTCGATGATCCAGCGGTAGGCGTGCAGCAGGGTGGCGGGACCGAGGTAGCGATCCTCGTTCCACCAGTAGCTCGGGCACGACGTCGAGCAGCAGGCGCAGAGGATGCACTCGTAGAGGCCGTCGAGCTTCTCGCGGTCCTCCGGCGCCTGGCGCCACTCGCCCTGCGGCTCGGGCGTCTTGGTGTGCAGCCAGGGCTCGATCGAGGCGTACTGCGCGTAGAACAGGGTCAGGTCCGGGATCAGGTCCTTGACCACCGGCTGGTTCGGCAGCGGCGCCACCAGCACCGCCTCGCCAGGGACCTCCTCCCAGCCGTGTGTGCAGGCCAGCGTGTTGCGCCCGCCGATGTTCATTGCGCACGAGCCGCAGACGCCCTCGCGGCATGAGCGGCGGAAGGCGAGCGTCGAGTCCATCGTGTTCTTGATGTGGATCAGCGCGTCGAGAACCATCGGGCCGCACTCGTCGACCTTCACCTCGTACTCGTCCCAGCGCGGGTTCTCGGTCCCCTCCGGGTCGTAGCGGTAGATCCGGAACAGCTTCAGCCGTCCGGCGCCAGAGGGCGCGCGATGCCGCTTGCCCTTGCCGACCACGGAGTTCTTCGGAAGCGTCAGCTGGACCATGGGGCTCCTAGTACACCCGCGCCTTGGGCGGGATGGTCGCGATGTCGTTGCTCATCGGCGTCATGTGCACCGGGCGGTAGTCGATGCGCACCTTGCCGGTCGCGTCGTCGAGCCACGCCAGCGTGTGCTTCATCCAGTTCACGTCGTCGCGATCGGGGAAGTCCTCGCGGGCGTGGGCGCCGCGGCTCTCGGTGCGGTTCAGCGCGCCGTTCACCGTGACGATCGCCTGGGCGGCCAGGTTCTCGAATTCCAGCGTCTCGACCAGATCGGTGTTCCAGATCAGCCCGCGGTCCACGACGGCGAGGTCGGCGCGCTGGTCGTGCACCTTCTGCAGCCGCTCGACGCCCGACTTCAGTGACTCTGCGGTGCGGAACACCGCCGCGTCCTCCTGCATCGCGGTCTGCATCTCGAGCCGCAGCCTGGCGGTCGGCGTGCCGCCGGAGGCGTGGCGCAGGCGGTCGAAACGGGCGAGGTGCGGATCGCTCCACTCGGCCTTCGGTTCGGGTTGGGTGGCCCCGGCTTTCAACTGCTCGGCGCAGCGCAGGCCGACTGCGCGGCCGAACACCACGATGTCGATCAGCGAATTGGAGCCGAGCCGGTTGGAGCCGTGCACCGAGACGCAGGCCGCCTCGCCGACCGCGAAGAGGCCGGGAACGACCGTGTCCGGATCGTCGCCCACCTTGGTCACCACCTCGCCGTGGTAGTTCGTCTGCAGACCGCCCATGTTGTAGTGCACGGTCGGCAGGACCGGGATCGGCTCCTTGGTCAGGTCCACGCCAGCGAAGATCCGCGAGGTCTCCGAAATGCCCGGCAGACGCTCGTGGAGCACCTTCGGGTCGAGATGGTCGAGATGCAGGAAGATGTGGTCCTTCTTGGGACCCACGCCACGCCCCTCGCGGATCTCGATCGTCATCGCACGACTGACCATGTCGCGCGGCGCGAGGTCCTTCACCGTCGGCGCATAGCGCTCCATGAAGCGCTCGCCCTCGGAGTTGGTGAGGTAGCCGCCCTCGCCGCGCGCCCCTTCGGTGATCAGGCAGCCAGCGCCATAGATTCCAGTGGGGTGGAACTGGACGAACTCCATGTCCTGCAGCGGCAGCCCGGCGCGGAGCGCCATGCCGCAGCCATCGCCGGTCTGGGTGTGGGCGCCGGTGCAGGTGAAGTAGGCGCGGCCGTAGCCTCCGGTGGCGAGCACCGTGGTCTGCGCCCTGAACCGGTGGAGGGTTCCGTCGTCGAGCTTCCAGGCGGTGACGCCTCGGCACGCCCCGCCATCGTGGTCGATCATCAGGTCGAGCGCGAAGTACTCGATGAAGAACTCCACGTCGTGGTTCAGCGACTGGCCGTACATCGTGTGCAGCATCGCGTGCCCGGTGCGGTCCGCCGCCGCGCAGGTGCGCTGGATCGGC
>DATKMZ010000144.1:0-49929 GCA_035541575.1 Caulobacteraceae bacterium
TACGACCTCTATCCGGGCCAGCGCGCCACCGGTCAGGTGCTGCTCGATAAGACCAACATCCTCGATCCCCGGCTCGATCTCAATCTGCTGCGCGCGCGGGTCGGCATGGTGTTCCAGAAGCCGACGCCGTTCCCGATGTCGATCTACGACAACGTCGCCTTCGGCGTGCGCCTCTATCAGAGCCTCTCGAAAGCCGACATGGACGCCCGCGTCGAGGAATCGCTGCGTCGCGCGGCGCTCTGGGACGAGGTGAAGGACAAGCTCGGCGCTTCCGGCCTCAGCCTTTCGGGCGGCCAGCAGCAGCGGCTCTGCGTCGCCCGCGGCATCGCCGTGAAGCCGGAGATCCTGCTGCTCGACGAGCCCACCTCGGCGCTCGACCCGATCTCGTCGGCCAAGCTCGAAGAGACGGTCACGCAGCTGAAGGCCGACTACACGATCGTGATCGTCACCCACAATCTCCAGCAGGCGGCCCGCGTCAGCAACTACACGGGCTTCATGTACCTCGGCGAGCTGGTCGAATTCGGCGCCACCGACGAGATGTTCACCAAGCCGGCGACCAAGCGCGCCAGCGACTACATCACCGGCCGCTTCGGCTAGGAGCCCATTTCCCATGGTCGAACACACGCTGCGCGCCTACGACGAGGAGCTGGAGGCCCTGACCGCCGAGCTCTCGCGGATGGGCGGGCTCGCCGAGGTCGAGGTGAACGACGCGATCCGCGCGATCGCCCGGCGCGACGTCGCGATCGCGCAAGGCGTGATCGGCCGCGACGCCCGGCTCGACGAGATCGAGGCCGACATCGAGCGCCGCGCGATCCGCCTGATCGCGCTGCGCCAGCCGGTCGCGGACGACCTGCGCCGCACCGTCGCGGCGCTCAAGATCAGCATGAACCTCGAGCGCTGCGGCGACCTTGCCAAGAACATCGCCAAGCGCGCCCTCGTGATCGCCGAGAGCGACCCGCTCACTCCCCTCACCCGCTCGATCGAGCGGATGGGCGAGCTCGTCGCGGCGCGCCTGAAGGATGTGCTCGACGCCTTCGCCGCCCGCGACCTCGACCGCGCCAAGGCGGTCTGGCAGCGCGACCAGGAGGTCGACGAGCACTACGACTCCATCTTCCGCGAGCTCCTCACCTACATGATGGGCGACCCGCGCACGATCAGCTCGTGCGCGCACCTCCTCTTCGTCGCCAAGAACCTCGAGCGGATCGGCGACCATGCCACCAACATCGCCGAGATCATCCAGTACGAGATCACCGGCGAGCCGTTCGCCGACGCGCGGCCCAAGCTCGACTCGCTGGAGCAGCGGTGAGCGCGCGAGAGGCCCCACAAGTGACCGTTCAGCCGCACATCCTGGTCGTCGAGGACGAAGAGGCCCTCGCCACGCTGCTGCACTACAACCTCGAGAAGGAGGGCTGCCGGGTCGACCTCTGCGCCGACGGCGAGGAGGCGCTGATCCGCATCGACGAGAAGCTGCCCGACCTGGTGATCCTCGACTGGATGCTGCCCACCGTCTCTGGCATCGAGGTCTGCCGGCGCCTGCGCCAGCGCCCCGCCACCCGCAACCTGCCGATCATCATGTTGACCGCCCGCGGCGAGGAGACCGACCGCGTGCGTGGCCTCGACACCGGCGCCGACGACTACATCGTCAAGCCGTTCATGATGAGCGAGCTCACCGCCCGCGTCCGCGCCGTGCTGCGCCGCATCCGCCCGGGCCTGGCCGAAGACCGCATCCGCCAGGGCGACATCGTGATCGACCGCTCGGCGCATCGGGTGAAGCGCGCCGGCCGCGACGTGCACCTCGGCCCGACCGAGTTCCGCCTGCTCGACTACTTCATGCAGCACCCCGGCCGCGTCTTCTCGCGCGAGCAGCTCCTGAACGCGGTCTGGGGCTCCGACGTCTACGTCGAGACCCGCACGGTCGACGTCCACATCGGCCGCCTGCGCCGCGCGCTGACCTCCGACGACACCTCCGACCCCATCCGCACCGTCCGCTCCGCCGGCTACGCGCTGGACGTCTGAGCGCCGAGAGGGCCGCGCCGTGACGATCGTCGAGGACGTGATCACCACCGGCGGCGCCGTCGCCGACGCGGCGGCCATGCTCCGCGGCGAAGCGGCCGGACTCCTGGGCGTCGTCTGCGCGATCTTGCGCGGGGCCGGCGCGCCGGCGATCGCCGCGCTCCCGGGCTTGCCAGTCCGGGCGGCTCTTACGGACGCAGACCTCGCGAGCTAGTCGCTCCTGTCGCTCCCGACTACGGCTGCGGCCCCAGCCCGAAGAACGCCGCCGCCTGTTCGGCCACCGTCTGGCCGCCGGCCGCTTTCAGCGCGGCGTCGATGTGGTCGATCGGATGGTCGGCGCCGGGCACCAGCCGCAGGGTGTAGGCGGCGCCGGAGGCCCGCCAAGCGGCCTGGCTGGCAGCCTCGGAGTGGTAGCTGACCTGCGAGAAGCCTTTGCTGCCGACGCCGCCCTTCACCGGCACGTTCGCGTCGTCGACGCCATGGATCGCCAGCACGCGGTGGCCGGCGCCGTCCGGGCAGCGCGGAATGTCGAGGTTCAGCGGGCCCGAGACCGCCACTGCGACGGCGAAGAAGCTGGTCTCGCAGACCAGCCGCTGGGCCATCATCGCGCCGTTGGAGTGACCCATCACGAAGACGCGCCCCGGCGCCACGCCGTACTTCTGCGCCAGCATCGTCGCCGCGCCGGTGATGTAGCCGACGTCGTCGACGCCGCTCGCCGCCGACTGGCCGCAGCAGCCGCCGCCGGCGTTCCAGCCCAGGAACTGCGGTCCCATGTTGCGCGTCACCGGCGTGCCGTTGACGTAGGCCACCAGGAAGCCGTCCTGGTCGGCGGCTGCGTCCATATTGAGCCCGTGCTCGGCCCCGCCCGCTTCGATCCGGTCGGCGTTGCCGAGGCCGCCGTGCAGCACCACCACCAGCGCCCGCTGGCCGGCAGGCGGCAGCCTGGCCGGCGCGTAGACGATCAGCGGCCGCCCGCCGTAGTCCATCCGCTCCACTCCCGCCGCCGAGGCGGACCCGGCCGCCGGCACGAGCGTCAGCAGGACGAGAGCGGCGCCGGCCGCGCGTCGGAATGTTGCAGCCAAAGCGCGGCCTCCTTCTCGAACCCCGGGTTGTACGCGCAAGCAGCGCGTCTCCGTCGGCGCTGGGAGGCAAACGGACCCGGGAGCGGCTTCCGCACCCGCTGTCGCGGCGCTAGCTTGCCCGGGATGAGCTTCTTTCATCGCGTGCTGCTGATCGTGCTGGCGGTGGCGGGGGTCTTCGTCGCGACGCCGCTGCTGATCGACTACGGGCTTGCCTACGCCTGGGTCGCGATCCCGCTCGTGGCCGGCTATATCGCGCTGCTCTGGTTTCGCGGCTGGCGCTGGTTCGCCGACGACGCCGACTCCGACGACGGGGGCGAGGTCGGGCGCGTTGGCTACGTGCTGATCGGGCTGTTCTGGAGCTTCGTCGGCCTGGCGCTGCTGGTGTTCCTGGCGATTCTCGCGCGGCGCTACTGGGTCGACGTGCTGGCCGCCCTCGCGGTTCTGGCGATCGTTATCGCGGCCATCGTGATCGCCGATGCGCTCTCCCGTCGTGGCAGGGCTCGCCGGGCCGCGCGCTCGCGGCCCGACGACATCGTCACCTGAGTGCGCTTCCGTGGCGGGCCAGCCTACCGCTTATCCAGTACTTCGTGGACATCGACGCCGAGCTTTTCGACCATCCGCATCAGGAGTTCGTTCTGCTGCTCGAGGTGATGCAGGATCACCTCGATCTCCTGCTCGGCCTTGATGTTGACCTCGAGATCGTGCTCGGCCCTGGCCTCCGAGTGCATGCCTTGCAGGTTCTGGCCGACCATGATCAGCGGCATCAGCAGGATCTGGATCACGTTGCAGATGAAGAGATAGAGCACGAAGCCCATCGCTGGGTCGAAGCGACCTTTGGCGGGCCCCAGCGTGTTCCAGCCCAGCCAGATGACGGTCCAGCCCATGATCAGCAGGAAGAACCCCATCGTGCCGACGTGCTCGGTGATGAAGAGCGCCGCACGGTCCAGCGGCGAGAGCCTCGCCTGCACCTCCTTGTGGGTGTTGCGCAGCGGCTTGTGACGCTGCCGCACCTCGTGGAGCATTTCGAGCGCCGAACGGCGGGCGTGCGGCGGCGCTGTGTGGGTCTCGGTCATGGGTCTCAAGCTCCCTTACGTCGCTCAGCCGTCGAAGCGAGGGAGGCCGGGCGCGGCGCCGCTGGTTCGGCGCCGTCCCGGAACGCACCCCCTCCCCGCCGACTCTTGTCCGCAACTGTGTCACGGAAGCGCCGGCGGAGAGAAGGGCGTTGTCAGGCCCGTCAGGTCAGGCCGGGATGTGATAGCGAACGCCGTTTTCCTCGCGGTTCAGGCGGTGCTGTTCCCAGCGGGTGATGTGGCCGCCGTCGTGGCGCGCGTAGAAACGCTCCTGCATGCGGATGTTGTGGACGCGCTGGTGCATCCGGAAGGCCTGGAACCGGTTCAGGTCGCCTTCACGCCGCTCGTGGCGGATCGAGGCGTTCAGGTTGTGAAGACGGTTGTTCACCTCTTCGCGACGCGGGTGATGGGCTTGCCAGGGCGTGTCGGCCGAGGCGGCGCCCGCGGCGCCGGCCGCGATCGAGAGGCCCGCGGCGGCGATCAGGAGGGTGCGGAAGTTCATCGACATGATCCTTTGAGGTCGTTCAGTCAGTTGCATCGTCAGGAGCGACGATGACGGGACGCTACCGGGGCGCGCCTGAACGGCATGGCCGCCGCAACGTTCAGTCGCGGTTCATCCCGATGAACGGCGTTCGCCGACGCGCGGCGTTGGCCAGGATCGCCGGACGCCCCGGCGACGCTTGACGCTCGTTACGGCATGGGCTGCAACGAGCCGTCATGGCCCTCGACCAGCCCCCCACTTCAACCTTCGCGCCCCTCGCTGACGGCTTCCCCGCGCCCGACCGCGCCGCCTGGCTGGCGCTGGTGGAGAAGACGCTGAAGGGCGCGCCGCTCTCGAGCCTCGAACGCCGCACGGCCGAAGGCCTGGCGATCCAGCCGCTCTACGAGGCCGGCGCCGACGCCCCGGCGATCGCCCGCTCGCACGCCGGCTGGGATCTGCGCGCCTGCGTCCGCCCTCCGGACCCGGCCGCGGCGAACGCCGAAGCGCTGGCCGACCTCGCCCAGGGCGCCGACTCGCTGCTGCTCGCCCTCGACCCCGCCGGTGCGAATGGCATTGCTGTCGCCTCGGAGGACGAGCTGGCCCGCGTGCTGGATGGCGTGCTGCTCGACGTCGCCCCCGTCGCGCTGGGCGCCGGCTTCCTCGGGCCCAAGGCCGCCGACTGGCTGGGCGCCGCCGCCAAGGGCGCGCCCGCAGCGCAGCTCGCGTTCCACCTCGATCCCTTGAGCGCCTTCGCCGCGACGGGAACGAGTCCTGGTCCGATCGAGGCGCACCTGATCGCCGCCGCCACCGTCGGCGCGCGGCTTGCCGACACCTACCCCAGGGCCAGTCTCTGCCTCGCCAGCGGCCGGGTCGCGCACGAGGCCGGCGGCGGCGAGGCGCTGGAGCTGGGCTTGGCGGCCGCCGCGGCGCTCGCCTACGCCAAGGCGCTGGTCCGCGCCGGCTTTTCGATGGAAGACGCCTTCGCGCGGGTCGTGCTCAGCCTCTCACTCGACGCCGATGCGTTCCTCGGCGTCGCGAAGCTCAGGGCGGCGCGGCGCATCTGGGCGCGGCTCGCCGGCGCATGCGGCGCGTCGGCCGAGGCCACGATCGAGGCCCGCTCGTCGGCGCGGATGCTGACCCGGGCTGATCCCTGGACCAACATGATCCGGCTCACCGCCGCGGCTTTCGCCGGCGCGGTCGGCGGCGCGGACGCGGTCGCGCTCGGCGCCTTCACCGATGCGCTCGGTCCGCCGACCGCGTTCGCCCGGCGCCAGTCGCGCAACATCCAGCTGGTGCTGCGCGAGGAGGCGAGCCTCGGGCGGGTCATCGATCCCGGCGCCGGCAGCGGCTATCTCGAGACTCTCACCGACGAGCTGGCTCGCGCCGGTTGGGCCGAGTTCCAGGCGATCGAGGCGACGGGCGGCGTGGTCAGGGCGCTCGAGACCGGTCTCGTCGCCGAGCGCGCAGCGCGCGGCCGAACCGAGCTCACCGCCCGGCTGGAACGCCACGAGGCCCGCCTGCTCGGCGTAACCGACTTCGCCGCCGACGACCTGCGGCCGGCCGAGGTCGGAGCGCCGCCGGCCCGCGCCGCCGAGGCCCCATCGACGCGCCTGCCGGGCCCCGACGGGCGCTGCGTCGCCCTGCGGCAGGTGCGACTGGAGGATCTGGCATGAGCGCCTTTCCCGACTTCTCCGAGCTCGCCTTCGACGGCCCCGCGCCGCCGGCGCCGCTGCTTTCGAACGCCGAGCCCTGGGAGACTGCCGAGGGCATCGCGGTGAAGCCGCGCTATGCGCCCGCCGACGCCGCCGGCCTCGACTTCCCGGCCGGCTACCCCGGCCAGGCGCCTTACCTGCGCGGCCCCTACCCGACGATGTACGCGACCAACCCGTGGACGGTGCGCCAGTACGCCGGTTTCTCGACCGCCGAGGAGTCCAACGCCTTCTACCGCCGCAACCTCGCCGCTGGGCAGATGGGCCTCTCGGTCGCCTTCGACCTCGCCACCCACCGCGGCTACGACAGCGACAATCCCCGCGTGAAGGGCGACGTCGGCATGGCGGGCGTCGCGATCGACTCGATCCTCGACATGCGCACGCTTTTCTCCGGCATCCCGCTCGAGAAGATGACGGTGTCGATGACCATGAACGGCGCGGTGCTGCCGATCCTGGCGCTCTACATCGTCGCCGGCGAGGAGCAGGGCGTGGCGCATGCCCAGCTCGCCGGCACGATCCAGAACGACATCCTCAAGGAGTTCCTGGTCCGGAACACCTACATCTATCCGCCCGAGCCATCGATGCGGATCGTTTCCGACATCTTTTCATACACTTCGCGCGAAATGCAAAAGTTCAACTCGATCTCGATCTCGGGCTACCACATGCAGGAGGCGGGCGCCTCGCTCGACCTCGAGCTCGCCTACACGCTGGCCGACGGCGTCGAATACGTTCGCGCCGGCGTCGCCTCGGGCATGGACGTCGACGCCTTCGCGCCCCGCCTGTCGTTCTTCTGGAACGCGGGCATGAACTACTTCATGGAGGTGGCCAAGCAGCGCGCCGCGCGGCTGCTCTGGGCGCGTCTGATGCGCCAGGAATTCGACCCGAAGGATCAGCGCTCGCTGGCCCTGCGCGCCCACACCCAGACCAGCGGCTGGAGCCTCGCCGCGCAGGACGTGTTCAACAACGTCGCCCGCACGACGGTCGAGGCGATGGCGGCGGTGGCGGGGCAGACCCAGAGCCTGCACACCAATTCGCTCGACGAGGCGATCGCGCTGCCGACCGACTTCTCGGCCCGGATCAGCCGCAACACCCAGCTCTTCCTGCAGCTCGAGGCGGGCGTGACGCGCACGATCGACCCCTGGGGCGGCAGCTACTACGTCGAGCGTCTGACCTACGACCTGGCGCAGCGGGCGCTGACCCATATCGCCGAGGTCGAAGCGGCCGGCGGCATGGCCAAGGCGATCGGAGCCGGGCTGCCGCAGCGGCGGATCGAGGAGGCCTCGGCCCGCACCCAGGCCCGGATCGACAGCGGCCGCCAGACTCTCGTCGGGGTCAACAGGTTCCTCTCGGACGAAGCGGACGACATTCCGCTCTTGAAGGTCGACAACTCCGAGGTGCTGCGCCGCCAGCTCGAGAAGCTGGCGCAGCTGAAGGCCGAGCGCGATCCGGCCGAGGTGGAGCGACGCCTCGCGGCGCTGACCGAAGGCGCGAAGGGCCGCGGCAACCTGCTCGAGCTCTCGGTCGAGGCCGCCCGCGCTAAGGCGACGGTGGGCGAAATCAGCCTGGCGCTCGAGCGGGCGTTCGGCCGGCACGAGGCGACGCCGACCATCCTGCGCGGCGTCTACGGCGAGGAAGCCGGCTCGGCTGGCCAGATCTCGCGCGCGAAGATGATGGTGGCCGCGTTCCGCGAGGCCGACGGTCGCCCGCCGACGATCCTCGTCGCCAAGATGGGCCAGGACGGCCACGACCGCGGCCAGAAGGTGATCGCCTCCGGCTTCGGCGACCTCGGCTTCGAGGTCGACGCCGGCCCGCTCTTCGCGACGCCGGCCGAGACCGCCCGTCGCGCGGTCGCTGGCAACGTCCACGTCGTCGGCGCCAGCTCGCTCGCGGCCGGCCACTTGACGCTGGTCCCCGAGCTGCAGGCCGAGCTGAGGAAGCTGGGCCGCGAGGACATCATGATCGTCGTCGGCGGCGTGATCCCGCCCGGCGACGTCGAGGCGCTGAAGGCGGCGGGCGCCCGGCTCGTCTTCCCACCGGGCACGGTCGTGGCGGACGCGGCCGTCGCCGTGCTCGAGGCGCTCAACGAAGACCTCGGCTACGCCCAGGGCGGAGCCGCGTGAGCGCCTACGACTACCATCGCCTGACGCTCGCCAGGATCCCGGCCCCGCACCAGGCGCTGGCGGCGCATCTGAGAGGCGCGGGCGTCGACGTCGTCGGCCAGTTCGCGCCGCAGCTCGGTTGGGCCAACAACGAGGCGGCGGTCCTGGTCCTCGCGCCAGCCGACGCGGCTCCGACGCTGCTCGCCGGCGGACCGATCGAGGGCGGCGAGGCCGAGCGCCTGGCGCCCACCCTGCGCCCCGCTGACGGCGACCGGCCCGAAGCCGGCGGAATCTACGTGCACCGCTGGTTCGAGGTGAACGCCGGCGCCGCCGACGAGTTCGTGGAGCTCTCGGGACAAGGCTGGCGGCGGTTCGAGGCGCAGTTCGCGACGAACATCTTCGGCCTGTTCCGCGCCGCGCCGACCGTCGCCGACGCGGCGGCGCGGATCGAGCGGCTGCTGCTGATCACCCGCTACGCCGACCACGGCGTCTGGGAGGCCTCGCGCGACCCCACCACCGAGGCGATGCAAATCTTCCAGCGCCGCGCCCAGCTCACCCGCCGCAGCTGGGCGGCGAGCACGCTGCTGGTGGCGAGCGGCGGCTGACGCTTGCCTCACCAGGCTGTTGCGAGAACGTGCGTGGTTCGAGACGCGCCCCGGGGCGCTCCTCATCATGACGAACAGTCTTGCCGCTCAAGATGTTCGTCGTCCTGAGGCGCCCGCGAAGCGGGCGTCGCGAAGGACGCAGCGCCGTCCTGCCATACGCCCGTTCGGAGGACCGCTTGAGACGGGAGACGGCTCAGGCCGCGTCCGAGCCGCCGACGACCCGCATCGGCCCGCGGTCCCGCGTCGGGCCGCCGCCAGCCAGCTTCGCCGGCGCCCAGCCGTTCTCCAGCATGTCCTGCGCGACGTGCCAGGCCGTGGCGAGGAAGGCGTCCTCGAAGAGCCCGACGAGGGCTTGGCGCGCCTCCTCGGTCTGAGCGAGGCGGTGCAGCTCGAGCAGGGCCATCAGGCGGGGCCTGAGCGCCTCGAACTCGATCGCGTCTGTAGCTTTGGTGATCATCCCGGGTCGTAAGCCTCGCGCGACCTGAGTTGCTCGCGCAGACGCAGCCGGTGGGCGCCCACCACGCAGGCGTCGAGCAGCGAACGCAGCTCGTCGGTTTCCGGATCGCCGGCCTCGAACGACGAGACGAAGAGCCGACGGAGCATGGTCAGGGTCGCCGGAAGAGCCTCCAGCGTCTCTCGGCGCACAAGCGCCCGGTGGTCGCAGGTGTACGTCATGAGAGGACTTCCAATCGGCGATGTTCGAGCGATCGGCTCGACACAAGCTGTACCAGCGGCTGCAGGATGGTTCGGGCTGCGTCGGCCGCCTCGAGCGCCGGCCCGGCCCCCAGAGCATCTTCGACCAGGGTCAGCGAAAGGCCTTCGTCGATGCCGGCCAGCGCCGTCGCGATGCAGGTGTCGGCGAGCGAGAAGCCGATCAGGTAGACCTCCTCGCCGCGCGCGCAGCGCAGCTCGGACGCGAACGCCGGATTGGCGAACGCCGAAAGACCCCGGCGGAAGAACACCGGCTCGCTGATCAGGGGCCGGAGCCCCTCGATCGGCGCGCCGAACATCCCCTCGGCCGGATGCAGCTGGCTGTGGACGATCCGCCAGCCATCCTCGCGCGCCATCGCCACCACCCTTGCGCAGCTCGCCACCACCTCGGAGTTCCCGGGCGCATAGCGGGGTCGGCCGGGCACGACATACTCCCGCTGCAGGTCCATGCAGATGAGCCAGCGGCTGGCGTAGGGCAGCCGGCGGGGGCGGAACGTAAGCGTCGAGGCGGTCATCGGTGCGGTCAGTGGGGATTCGTGGCGGGTCGCTTGGCCGAGCGGTCGAGCACGCCGGGCTTGTTCCAGGCGCCTTCGGGGCGCAGCAGCACCATCGGATCGCTGTCGATGGTGACCGCGTCCTTGGGCGGCTCGAGGTCGCGGACGGTCTCGACGTATTCGTGGTCGGAGAAGACGAAGGCCGGGCGGTCCTTGCGCACCTTCACGCGGCCATAGCGCATCAGCACCGGCGCCAGCCGCTTCTGGGTGTGCCCCATCACCTTCTTGTAGCCCTTCTGCGCGGCGAGCTCGAAGGCGGCGTCGAGCAGCACGCGCGGCACCGAGCCGCCGCGGTAGGCCGGCACGACGGTGAACCGCTCGAGCTTGGCGAAGTCGCAGAACCAGCGCATCCGCACGACCCCTACCGGCTCGCGGCCCACGCGGGCGATCAGGTGCGTCGCGCCGGCGAAGTCGTTGCCGTCGATCTCCTCCTCGTAGGGACAGAGTTGTTCGCCCATGTAGACCATCGAGCGGATGGCGATGGCCTGCATCACTTCGTCGAGCGTATGCGCGACGCTGACGGTCACGACCTCCCGCGGGAGACCGACCGGATGGATAGGTTCGGCGATTGCGATCTTGGCTGTCATGCGGCGCGCCCCAGGTTCTCGACCCGGCTCACCAGCATGTCGTCGTCCGGGCCCCGCATCGGCTCGTAGCCAAACCTAGTGATCGCAACATGGCGCCCGGCGCCGGTCACCGCCTTGGTGACGAACGTCAGCGTCCCGAGGGGGCCCAGGCGCAGCGGCATGCCCACGGCGGTGATCGCCGCGCCGCCTGTCTTCGTCGTCGCCGCGATGCCCCAGGCGTAGCCGATCGCCGGAACCTCCGCGCCGCGACTGAGCAGCTCCGGCTGCACGGCCACGCCGTCGAACGCCCCGGTCATCAATGGGCCGACCGCCGGCTCGCGCAGCAGGAGGACGCCCATGATCGCCGTGATCGCGCCGTCTTCGCGGAAGCAGAGCGACGAGGCCGGCTGCAGCGTCTGCACGGCCGCGAACGTCTCGATGCTCGAGACGTCGTGGTTCATCAGCCGCGCGGCCATCTCACGCACGACCGCGAACTCATGCGCCTCGACGGGCGAGAATCCGTACTCGCGCGCCACGTCGAGCATGCCTTGGGTGATCTCGTCCGCCGTGCGTAACCGCGAAGCTGTCGCCGTCGCCACGTGAATCTCCGTCAGCCGACTGGGGTGAGGTTGCATGTGCCTTCCGTTCATCGCTTCTGCGAACTGCGAAGAGCGGATATGCATTGGAGCATGGACCGCTGCGGTCTCGTGCGACCACGTGTCTTCGCCCCGCACGCGAGACTTTCGCGCGTGGGGACTGACATTTGCCTTTGCTTGTGCGAGCTTAGCGGTGGAATGGTGTGTTCTGTGAGCGCATAGCGGCCATGCAGGGAACGGCCAACGACGACGCAGACCTCTGGCGCAAGCTGGACTGGAACGACGTGCGCACGTTCCTCGCCGTCGCCGAGAGCGGCAGCCTGAACGGAGCAGCGCGTCTGCTCAGCATGACGCAGCCCACCATCAGCCGGCGCATGGAGGACCTCGAGTACCGGCTTGGCGCCCGGCTTTTCCAGCGCTCCTCGAAAGGCGTCTCGCTGACCGACGCGGGCGAGATCCTGCGCGACCTGGCCGCATCGATGGCCCGGTACGGCGAGTCGATCGTCCGTAACGTCAGCAACAAGGACAAGCTGCTGACCGGCAGGGTGCGGATCTCCGCCCACGACGGCCTGGCGGGATACCTGCTGATGCCGGCCATCCCGGCGTTCCAGATGAACAACCCCGAGATCGACATCTCGGTCGACTGCGGGCTCGGGCAGGAGAGCGCCTTCGAAGGCGAGGCCGACCTGACGCTCACCATGAGCGAAACAGGCCCGGCGGATTCTGTCTCGATCCCTGTCGCGACGATGCACTACGCGCTCTTCGCCTCGGCGGAGTACTTGCGGCTCTATGGCAACCCAAAGACCCTGACCGAGGCGGCCGAGCATCGCTGGGTGCGCTACACCAGCCACAAAGAGCAGATCGGCACCTGGCACCCGAAGGCCGCCGCGATCGGCGAGCTGGCGGGTCAGCAATTGGTCAGCAACTCCAGCGCCGCCACCCTGATGGCGATCAAGCACGGCGCGGGCATTGGCGCGATCCCGACCTACGTGCTCGAATTCGAGCCCGAGCTGGTGATGCTCGACCTCGAGCCGATGGCCCACCCGGTGCTCTATCTGCGCTACCGGCCGAGCGCCGAACGGCAGGGCCGCATCCGGCGCGTGAAGGAATGGCTGATCGGCCTGTTCGACCCGGTCGAGAGGCCCTGGTTCCGCGAGGAGTTCATCCACCCGCGTGACTTCCGCCGCCTTGCAGGCCGCGCCGCGAGCCTCGCACAGGACGTCGTCTAGCGGCTCACCCGCCGCGGGCGGCCAGGCTCGACACCAGAAGATCGCGCAGCTGCCCGACGCTGTAAGGCTTGGCCAGCGTCGGCACATGCTGGAACTCCCCGGAGATGCCGGACATGCCGTAGCCGGTGCAGAACACGAACGGCACGCCGCGCGCCGCCAACCGCTCGGCCACCGGGTAGACCTTCTCGCCGCCGAGGTTGACGTCGAGGATCGCCATGTCGAGGGCGACCTCGGCGTTCTCCGCCAGCGCCACGCCGCGAGAGACCGTGCCGGCCACGTCGACAACCACGCACCCGAGCTCATCCAGCATGTCCTCCAGCTGCATGGCCACGAGGGCCTCGTCTTCCACCACGAGGAGGCGCAGTCCGCTGAGCGGTTCGACGCCGGTCATCAGGCCGCCAGACGCAACTTCGCCGACAACGGCAGGCGCATGCGGCAATTTAGCCCAGGTGCGGTGAACCGAAGATTTACTCGGCCGTCGAATTCGCGCGCCAAGGCGCGCTGCAGGAATTGAGTCCCGAAACCGCGTCGTTTCGGGGGGCCGATCGGCGGACCGCCGTGCTCGGACCAGTTGATCTCCACGAGCTCGCCCTCGGCGCCGTGCTCGATGCGCCAGTCGATGTCGATGCGGCCGCGATCGTTCGAGAGCGCGCCGTACTTGGCGGCGTTGGTCGCCAGCTCGTGGAACGCCATCGCCAGGGTGACCGCGGCGTTCGGGCCGAGCCGCACGTCGGGTCCCGAATACCCGGCACGGCCGTCCAGCGCCCGTCCTTCATAAGGCGCCAGCGTCTGAGCGACGATGTCGGCCAGGGAAGCGCCCTCCCAGGAGACGGTCGTCAGGAGGTCGTGCACGCGCGCCAGGGCGTTGATCCGCGCCAGGAAGGCGCTCTCGAACTCCTCCGCCGTTTCGGCGGTGCGGCCGGTCTGCAGAGCGATCGACTGCACCGAGGCCAACGTGTTCTTGACCCGGTGGTTCAGCTCGTCGAGCAGCATTCGCTGCCGCTCCTCGGAGGTCTTGCGCACGGTGATGTCCATCGAGACGCCCGCGAGGCGGATCGGCCGGTG
Organism: Caulobacteraceae bacterium; assembly: GCA_035541575.1. GTDB lineage: Bacteria > Pseudomonadota > Alphaproteobacteria > Caulobacterales > Caulobacteraceae > Acaudatibacter. Next base: position 13,781 of record DATKMZ010000144.1, read on the forward strand.
GTCGTCGCCGTACTCGGCTCGACCCAGCACGAGCAGCCAGCGGACGCGGCCGTCCGGCAGGACCGTGCGGAACTCGCTCTCGAGCACCCCGCCCTCGGCCACGGCGGTCTCGACTCGGCGCACGTGCTCGGCGCGGTCCTCCGGGTGGACGCGCGACAGGAAATCAGCCGCCCCCAGCCACCGCCCCCGCCGCTCGAAGCCGTAGTGGGCGCGAAAGATCGCCGAGGCGGTGAACCGGTTGGTCCGCAGGTCACGGCTCCAGCCGCCGAGCTGCCCTGCGGCCAGCGCGAACTCCATGTCTGCAGCGTAGCGGCGGAACGCGGCCATGCCGCGCTCGCGCATCGACTCCATCTCCGCCTGCGAGGCCAGCTGTTGGCTGCGACGCAGCGCCGTCTCGGCGCGGCCGCGCTCGATCATCGCCTTGCGCAGGCGCCGGTGGGCGCTGACGAGCGCGGCGTTGGTTGTGGCGAGCGCGCCGACCAGCAGCGCGGCCATCAGGATCAGCAGCCCGATGCCGCCGTAGCGGATCAGCCGCTGCATCGCCGGCTCGCGCACCGTGCGCAGGTAGACCGCCCCCAGCCGACGCCCGCCCTGCAGCACCGGCCGGTTCAGGACGAAGCTGCCCGGCCCCGTCACCGATCGCTCGGACGTCTTCGCCGGCGCCGGACGGGCGCCCGACCGGCTCCAGCCGGTCAGCAGCGCGCCGTCCGGGCCATAGACGCCGGCCGCCTCGAGTTCGGGATAGGCCGTGACCGCAACCAGACGGTCGCGCGCGGCCGCCGCATCACCGGCTGCGAGGGGACCGGCCTCGCTTTCGGCCAGCAGCCCCGCCTCGACGGTCGCCGCGTCGAGCCGTTGGCGGGCGACCTGGTTCTCGTCATAGGCGGCCACCGCCGCGCCCGTCAGCACGAAGCCGAGCGCGGCGATCAAGGAGACCGTCACCAGCCGGCCGTAACGAGCCTTGTCCGCTGGCGGCCCCCGCATGAGCGTCAGGTCCAGCCGTCGGGGGATCCTGCCCGACGCCCAGAGCTTGCTCGCCGCGCCGCTGCGCGGAACGGCGTCAATGGCCCCGGTCTGCTCCGCCGTGCGCAGCGAACCGCCCCCTCCTCATGCGATAGTTGTGTATCACGCGCCACTATCGATAGGGATGCACCGATGCGCGCATTTTTCAATGCCCGACATACATCCCCCTAGTTGGGTAGCACGCAATTCTACTTCAGGTAGCTAGGGTCCGCCACGGGAGTGGCGCGGCAGGCGAATGTCCCCGTGCCGGGGTCGGTCGCATCGCATTGGCGACCGGCGCTCCGAATCGGCGCGCGATGTCTCGCTGCAACGCGTTGGCGGCCAGCATGTGGCCGCGGAACAGGACGTCCACCAGCCAGCCTTCAAGCGGCACGACCGACGCCAGCGTCCGGAAGCCGACGTAGAAAGTCATCCTTGCGAGCGTGAAGCGCGACGCGCCTGCCTTGACGCCCTCGATGATCAGCCAGGCGCCGGCGACGAGGCTGAAGGCCGTGCCCGCGATTGGAACCGGCGCCAGCAGTCCGTCGAGGCCGATGCTGAAGGGCCCCACCTCGATCAGCCGGTCGGCGATCCGCTTGATCTGCTCGGCGCGAATCCAGGCCCGATGGGCGGCTTCGACGGTGACGCGCGACATGGACGATCTCACCTCGAGGACATTCCCTGGAGGTAGACCGGGTCTGCGTCGGTTCAAGGGCGCCAGGCGCCTGGACTGCGTCGACGCGCCGCGGCTACTCGGCGAGGCGCTTGGCCTGGGCGACCCATGCCTCGCGTACGGCGCGGCCTTTCAGGGAAAGCGCCGCATCGACCTCAGCCAGGTCGGCCTCGGTCCAGGCCGCGATCTGCGCGAAGCGGGTGACGCCCCGGCGGGCGAGCGCGGCGGAGAGTTTGGGCCCGATGCCGGTCATTTGCGTCAGGTCGTCCGGGCCCGGCTCGGCGGCCGGCGACTCGGCCGCCGCTTCCGCCGCCCGCATGGGCTCGGAGACCGGCGCCGCGGCGGGTTCTTCCGCCAGTGGGACCGCTGCGGGCTCGGCGAGAACCTCGATCGGCCCTGCAGTCGCGGCCGAATTGGCGATCAGGCCGGCCAGCGCTTCGACGTTCAGGGCCCTTGTCCAGCGCGTCATCCACCAGTAGGCGACGCCCGCGCCCGCCGCAGCGCCAAACACGGCCCAGAGCGGCGAGACTGCGCCCACCGGCAAGCGCCATGCCCGTTCGGCTCGCTCTTCCACCAGCGCCGCGCCGGGCGCCTCGTGCGACCAAGCCATCACCACACTCCTCCTCGCGAATCAGGCGGTCCGAGCGCCGCCTCGCATGTTGCAGCGCAGCATAGCACGTGCGGCGCCGATTGCCATGCGCGACACGCAACGCGATGGCAAGAATCAGCGATCATCACGGACGTATGACCGCACAGGCCAAGACCCCGGCGGACGAGACGGCGCAGGCGCTCCTGGAGCGAGGCCTGGCCGCGCACGACGCCGGCGACGCATCTGGCGCCGAGGCGCTGTTCCGCGCCGCTCTGGCGCTCGAGCCCGACGACCCGACCGCCCTCTATCTGCTCGGCCTCGCGCGATTTCAGGCCGGCGCGGCGGCGGAAGCCGAGACGCTCATCGCGCGGCTGGCCGGGCTGCGCCCGGACCATGCCCAGGCGCAGTTCACCCTCGCCAGCATCCGGCATTGGCGCGACGACCGCGCCGCGGCGATCGCCGGCTATCGCAAGACCCTCGAGCTCGACGCGGGCCATGTCGCCGCGCTGATCGGCCTCGCCCGCGCCCTGTCGGAGACCGGCGACCATGCGGCCGCGCTGCAGGCCGCGGCGTCCGCGGTCGCCAAGGCGCCTGACGAGGCCCTCGCGCACATGGCCCTGGCGGCGGCCTGGCGCGGGCTCGGCGAGGTGCTGAAAGCGGCGGACGCATTCCGGCAAGCCGCCGCGCTGGCGCCCGATCTGGTCGCGGCCCACGTCGGCCTCTCGCTCGCACTTTCGGACGCGGGCGAGGCGGAGGCCGCGCGCGCCGCCGCGGAGCAGGCGACGGCGCTGGCGCCCGATCTGTGCGACGCCTGGCTCGCGCTCGGCACGGCGCTGCGCGGCGTCCACGACCCGGCGGCGGCGGCCGACGCCTTCGAGCGGGCGCTCGCGATCGAGGAGACGCGCTCGGTCGCGCACCTCAACCTGGGGCTGGCGCTGATCGAGCTGGAGCGCGCCGCCGAGGCGCGCGCTCACCTGAACCGGACGCTCGAGCTCGATCCCACCAGCGCCAAGGCGCACGCCAACCTCTCGTCGCTCTACTACCTCGCCGGTCGCAAGGATCTTGCGAAAGCGCATGCCGAGCGGGCGCTGGCGATCGAACCCGACCTGATGAGCGCGCACCAGAACCTGGCTGCGCTGCTCGCCGAGGAGCAGCGGCCGGACGAAGCCCGCGTCCATCGCGACCGCGCCTACGCCACGCGCAACCTGATCGTCACCACCGCTGCGCGGCCGCGGCGCCGCGTGCTGGTGCTCTCGACCACCGAGAGCGGCAACACCCCCGACCGCCACCTCATCCCGCCAGTCGCCTACACGCGCCTGCTCTGGTTCATCGAGTACGCCAGCGAGGCCCAGATGGCCGGGCTGCCCCCGTACGACATCGCCTTCAACGCCGTCGGCGACGAGGACCTCGCCGGCCCCACCGCCGCGAACGCCGCCCGCTTCGCCGAGATCTGCCCGGCGCGGCTCCTGAACCATCCGGCGAAGATAGCCCGTACGCGGCGCGACCTCGCCGGCGAGCTGCTTGGCCGCATCTCGGGCGTCTGCGTGCCGAGGACCGTCCGGGTCTCGGCCGCCGAGGTCGCCGGCGGCGTGCGCGCCGCCGCGGCCAGCGCCGGGATCGAGGGGGCCTTCCTGGTGCGCCCCATTGGCTCGCACGGCGGCAAAGGGCTCGTCCTCGCCGGTGGCGATGCGGCCGACGAACCGCTTCTCCCGGCGCGCGCCTACTACCTGACGGAGTTCCACGACTTCCGGAGCGCGGACGGCCTCTTCCGCAAGTATCGCGCGATCTTCGTCGAGCGGCGTCCCCTGCCCTACCACCTCGCCATCGCCGAGCGCTGGATGGTCCACTACGAGCATTCGGGCATGGAGCGTCACCCCGGCCGGCTGGCCGAGGAGATGCGCTATCTCGAAGACCCCGCCACAGCGCTGGGGGCCGCTGCATGGGGCGCGGTCGGTGCGATCGGCGCGGCGCTGGGCCTCGACTACGCCGGCGTCGATTTCTCGGTCCTGCCGGATGGCCGCGTGCTGGTGTTCGAGGCCAACGCGACGATGCTCGTGCACCCAGAGGCGCCGGACGGGCCGCTCGCCCACAAGAACCCGGCGATCGAGCGCATCCTCGCCGCCTTCCGCGAGATGCTGGCGACATGAGCGGGGCTTGCGCGAGCCGCACGCGCCGTCGCTAATGCGCGGCCGTGAGTGACAGGGGCGCAACCGGGCTTCGGGCCCGCAAAATGGCCAGGACCCGCGGCCAGATCGCCGAGGCGGCGCTGACGGCGTTCGCCGCGCGCGGCTACGATGCGACCACGCTCGACGAGATCGCCGAGGCGGCCGAGGTGCATAAGCGCACGCTGCTGCGCTACTTCCCGACCAAGGCCCACCTCGTGCTGCACGGCCACTACGCCGCCGTGGCCGAGTTCCGCGCCAAGCTGGCGGCGCGGGGGGACGCGCGGGTGCTCGACGTCTGGCAGGCTCACGTCGTCAGCCACGCCCGCTCGATCGCCCGCCGCGGCGCGCTCGCCAACACCCGCAAGCTCGCCGCCACCGAGCCCGCCGTTCGGCTCGCCTACATGGAGATCCAGACCGAGTATCAGCAGATGCTGGCCGCCGCGCTCGCCGAAGAGTGGGGCGTCGATCCTGGCGCTGACGTGCGCTCGAAGGTGGCCGCCGCGGCCCTCTCGGCCGGCAACTTCGCCGTCGGCGCGATGGTGCTGGGGCGTGAGGCCTACGCCGAGCTCGAGCGGGCCGAGCTGGAGGTGATCGAGCTGGTCCGCCGCGGCCTCCTGGCCGACGTCAGGACGTAGCAGAAAGTGTCACCGAGTGGCGCTTGACGCCGGGTGGCGCGGCGCGAATAAGTCGCCAAGGCGGAGCGGAGGAAACGGGCGATGCAGATCGGCGACTGGGCGGCGACGCCGGACCTCAACGAGATCTATCGCGAGATCCGCGAGCTCGGCCTCGAGACCAACCTCGCCGAGCTCGAAGCCTACGGCTTCACCACCATAGAGGGCGCGCTCTCGCCGGACGAGGTGAAGGCGACGCGCGACAAGATCATAGAGATCTCGGAGGCGCGGCTCGGCCGCCGGCTCGATCTCGAAAGCGAGACCGATTACGCCGACCTCTCGTTCATCCCGTTCCTGCTCTTCAAGGACCCGATCTTCAAGGTCGGGCTCCTGAACCCCAAGCCCCTGGCGCTGATCACCTACCTGCTCGGCAAGCACTGCATCCTCTCGAGCCTCGGCTCGCACCTGAAAGGCCCGGGCGGGACGGGCCTGCTCATCCACAGCGACACCGGCAACAACACCCCGGATCCCTTCACGCCCTACTCGGTCGTCGCCAACTGCAACTACGCCCTCACCGACTACACCGAGGAGCGCGGTTGCCTGGCCATGGTGCCCGGCAGCCATCGCCAGCAGCGCCAGCCGACGCGCTGGGAAGTCGGGCTGGAAGGCGGCCGGCGCAATCCGCACGTGGTCCCGATCGAGGTCCCGGCCGGCACGGCGATCGTCTGGCACGGCAATACCTGGCACGGCTCGTTCGCGCGCAAGGCGCCGGGCCTGCGGGTCAACCTCTCCTGCTACTTCTGCCGCGAGTACATCCAGCCGCAGGAGGACTACGCCCGCAACATCCCGGAAGGGTACCTCGAAGGCGCCAACGACCCCCGCCTCGCGCGCTTGCTCGGTCAGGACCTGATCCACGGCTGGACTGACGAGGGCCCGGAGAAGATGTACGCCCGCCGCGAGAAGGGGCTCGTGCGGAGCTGGTATTCTTAGCCCGCCTTTCGCCGCCGTCGAGCGCGCCAGGTTCGGAGGACCTGCGCCCTTCGGCTTCGCACTGCCGGAACGTCATACTGGCGCACGGTCTGGGGCCGGCCTAGAAGGCGTCGAACGTCCGTTTGAACCAAGGGGGAAACCTTGCTCGGACCCAAGCTTCGCTTCGGCGCTTTCATCGCCCCGTTCCACCCGCTCGACGAGAACCCGACGCTGGCGATTCAGCGCGACCTCGAACTCGTCGAGCTCCTCGACCAGCTCGGCTACGACGAGGCCTGGATCGGCGAGCACCACTCGGCGTCCTACGAGCTGATCGCCAGCCCCGAGGTGTTCATCGCCGCGGCGGCCGAGCGCACCAAGCACATCCGGCTCGGCACCGGCGTCTCGTCGCTGCCCTACCACCACCCGTTCATGCTGGCCGACCGCATCAACCAGCTCGACCACATGACCCGCGGGCGGGTGATGTTCGGCGTCGGGCCCGGCGCGCTCTCATCGGACGCCTACATGATGGGCATCCCGATCGCCCGCCAGCGCGACATGATGGACGAGGCGCTCGACGTGCTCGTACGCCTGTTGCGCGGCGAGGAGGTCAGCCACGAGAGCGACTGGTTCAAGCTGAACCGCGCGCGGTTGCAGATGAGCCCCTATACGCGGCCCAGCGTCGAGATCGCGGTCGCGAGCCAGGTCTCGCCGACCGGCGCCCGGGCCGCGGGCCGCCACGGCCTCGGCCTGCTCTCGATCGGCGCCACCTCCGACGGCGGCTTCAACGCGCTGGGCTCCAACTGGGCGATCGCCGAGGAGCTCGCGCGCGACAACGGCAAGACGGTCGACCGATCGGCCTGGCGGCTGGTCGGACCGATGCACATCGCCGAGACCAAGGAACAGGCGATGGCCGATGTCCGCTTCGGGCTCGAGAAGTGGCTGTTCTACTTCCGCGAGGTCGCCAACCTGCCGCTGGCGCCGACCACCGGCGACGATCCGGTCAAGGCGTTCCTCGAGCTGCCGATGGCGGTGGTGGGCACGCCGGACGAGGCCGAGGCCAAGATCCAGGCGCTGGTCGAGCAGTCGGGCGGCTTCGGCTGCTTCCTGTTCATGGCTCACAACTGGGCGCCCTGGGCGCAGACCAAGCGGTCCTACGAGCTCTTCGCCCGTTACGTGGCGCCCAAGTTCCAGCAGCTGAACGTCGGTCGCCAGGCCTCGATGGCCTGGGTGAAGGACAACAAGGCCGATTTCACCGCCCAGTCGATGGCCGCGGTCGGCGCCCGCATCGCCCAGCACGCGCAGGAGAAGGGCGCGCAGAACATCAACCCGATGATCGCCGAGCTGATGGGCCTGAACAAGAAAGACCAGGCGGCGGAGTAGTCACTGCGTGGTTCTGCGGCGCTCCTCACCATGACGAAAACCGGGGAGCCGCCTTGATGTTCGTCATCCTGAGGAGCCCGCGCAGCGGGCGTCTCGAAGGACGCACCGGCAAGGGAGCATTCATATGCGCGCAGTCATTCGCCGGAACGGCAGGCTGGTGGTGGACGAGATGGCGCCGCCGACGCCGGGGCCAGGGCAGCTGCTGGCCAGGAGCCTGGTCTGCGGCATCTGCGGCTCGGACCTGCACCTCCTGGACCACTACGACCACATGATCGACCTCACCGAGCGGGTCGGCGGGATCAGCCAGCTGCGTAAGGGCGCCGACACTGTGTTCGGCCACGAATTTTGCTGCGAGGTGATCGAGGGCGCCGGCGCGTTCAAGGCCGGCGACGTGGTGGTCTCGCTGCCGGTGCTGCTGAGCGCGACCGGGGGGGACTCCATCGGCCTTTCCAGCAACATCCCCGGCGCCTTCGCCGAGACGCTGCTGCTGAGCGAGGCGATGACCTTCAAAGTGCCGAACGGCCTCCCGCCCGAGCACGCGGCGCTGACCGAGCCGCTGGCGGTGGGCGAGCACGCCGTGGTCATGGGCGATCCGCAGCCGGACCACGTCATGCTCGTGATCGGCTGCGGACCGGTGGGCCTGGCGGTGATCGCATCGCTCAAGGCGCGCGGCCTCGGGCCGGTGGTCGCCGCGGACTATTCCGCCGAGCGCCGCGCGGCCGCCGAGCGGATGGGCGCGGACAAGGTGGTCGACCCGGCCGAGGTCTCGCCGCACGCGTCCTGGGCCGAGCTCGGCGTGCCTGCCACCCGCGCCGCGGGGCTGATGGCGGCCGCGATGGGGCAGACCGTGAAGCGCCCGCTGATCTTCGAATGCGTCGGCGTGCCGGGCGTCATCCAGTCGCTGGCCGAAGCCGCGCCCCCCGGCGCGCGCATCGTGGTCGCCGGCGTCTGCATGGAGACCGACCGCATCGAGCCCCTGCTGTTCATCACCAAGGAGGTCGAGCTGCGGTTCGTGCTCGGCTATTCGCAGGGCGAGTTCGCCCAGTCGCTCGCCAACCTCGCTGAGGGGCGCACACGCTATCCGGACATCATCACCGGCGTCGTCAGCCTCGATCAGACGCCGGATGCGTTCGTCCGCCTGCAGACCGACAAGAGCCAGATCAAGATCCTCGTCGCGCCGGGAAAGTGATCGTGCGTGGTTCGAGACGCGCCCGACGGCGCTCCTCACCATGACGAAGAGGTGCGGCGTCACAAACCCACGTCATCCTGAGGAGCAGGCGTCCTGAAGGACGCACGATGAACACCGGACAACCCCGTCATCCTGCTCGGTTCAGCCAAGCTGAGCCAATGTCCTCAACGTCGTCCGGACCACGGACGAGGGCTGGGAACGGGACTACCGCTTCCGCTGATGGTACGACGCGACCCAACTTGAGGAGCCCTGCCCATGCGTGAGCTCTCGCTTGCCCTCGCTGCGTTCGCCGTCCTCGCCACGCCGCTCACGGCGACGGCGGCCCAGCGCTACGACTCCCCCGGCGTCCACAAGATCGTCGTCGTCCCCCATCCCACCTGCCACGCCTCGAAACACCCGACGGCGGCCCGCCAGTGCCCACCCCAGCGCCCGCGCCGGAAAGGCTGAGGCCAATTTTCGGTAGAGCGTGACGTAGATCAACGGTTGAGTCCAGCAAGAAACAATGTCATCCCGGAAAGCCGCAACGCGGCTTGTCCGGGACCTACTCAGCGCCGCCGCATGCCTGTCGAACCCAAGGTGTTCGCCGTATACATCATGAGCAACTGGAAGCGCGGCGTGCTCTATGTCGGCGTCACCTCGAACCTGGAGAATCGGGCCAGGCAGCATCGCGAAGGAGAGCTCGAGGGCTTCAGCAAGACATATCAACTCAAGCGGTTGGTCTGGTACCGGTTTTACGACGACGCGCATGAGGCGATCCGCTTCGAGAAGCAGCCTAAGCGCTGGCGGCGCGCGTGGAAGTTCCGATTGGTCGAAGAGATGAACCCAGAGTGGGACGACCTATGGCTTTCGCTGATTGGGTGGAAGGACCTGGGGCCGTTGTCCCATCTGCAAGGTCGATGAAGTAGGTCCCGGATGACTCCGCTTCGCGGGTCTCCGGGATGACGAAGGTAAGTGGCCAGTCAGGTCACCGCTGCAAGTGCGCGAGATCCACCCCGTAGAGGCTGGCGTTCTTCTCCATGTATGCGCCGCGTGGACGGACCTCGCGGCCGGCCATCGTATCCTCGAGGATGTCGAGGAAGGTCGCCCAGCCCATCGCGTTCTGGCCCTCGAACCGCTCCAGCACCGGCAGGTGCGTGAGCGTCAGGCCGACGTTGCCGCCCTCCATCGTCAGCTCCAGCGTCAGGTAGGACTCCGGATAGACCGAGACGCTCTCGCCGGGCGCGAAGACGTTCCAGGTGTGAGCGAACTTCACCGGCCGCCGCCACTGGGTGACGACGCCGCGGATGTGGCCGCCGTTCAGGCTCACCGCCCCGCCCTCGCGCGGCTCGATCGTGCTGCCGGCGTCGTACCAGCCGTCGAGCCGCTTCGGATCGGTCAGGTGGCCCCAGACCCGCTCGATCGGACCGGGCAGGCGACGCCAGAAGCGAACGCCGGGGGCGCGGAACATCTCGCCGAGATCGGCCATCGTCAGTCTTCCTCGTTCAGCTTGGCTTCCAGGGCGCCGAGCCGCGCAGCCCAGTGCCGGCGGACGCCGTCGGCCCAACCGGCCACCGCCTCGATCCCGTCCGGGTCGATCTCGTAAATCCGCTTCTGCGCCTCGGACCTGACCCGCACGAGGCGGGCGGCCCGCAGCGCCTTCAGGTGCTGCGAGATCGCCGGCGCCGAGATCGGGAACAGCGCGGCGATCTCGCCGGACGAGAGCGGCCCCTCGGTCAGCGCCTCGACGATGCGCCGGCGGGTGGGATCGGCCAGAGCGACGAACGGCTCCATCGCCACATCCTTCGCCCGCTACTTAATTAAGTCAATGCTTCAATTATCGGTGGGCGGCCGGTACCGCATCAGGCCCTCCTGCGCGCACGAGGCCACGAGGCGGCCATCCTGGCTGTAGATCTCGCCGAGATTGAACCCGCGCGAGCCGGACGCCGAGGGGCTCTTCTGCGCGAAGAGGTGCCACTCGTTGAAGTTGCAGGGCCGGTGAAACCAGATCGCGTGGTCGATGCTGGCCGTCTGCAACCCGCCCGTCTGCCAGCTGACCCCGTGCGGGCGCATCGAGGTCGAGAGGAAGCTCATGTCCGAGGCGTAGGCGAGAACCGCCTGGTTGAAGACCGGATCCTCGCCGATCGGCTGCGATGCGCGCATCCAGACGTTCTGCACCGGCGGCGCGGGCTTGCCGGCCATGAAGTCTCCAGGGTCGACCGGGCGCATGTCGATCGGCCGGGGGCGCTGGGCCATCTGGCGCATCAGCGGCGGCAGGTTCGCCGTCAGCTTCTGACGCAGCTCGGTCTCGTCGGCGAGCTGCTCGGGCGTCGGCGCCTCGGGCATCGGATCCTGGTGCTCGAGCCCCGCCTCCGGATGCTGGAACGAGCCGGCGAGGTTGAAGATCTGCTCGCCGTGCTGGATCGCGGTCACCCGGCGCGAAGTGAACGAGCGGCCGTCGCGGGCGCGGTCGACGTCGTAGAGGATCGGTACGGTGGGATCGCCGGGCCGCAGGAAGTAGCAGTGGATCGAGTGGCAGAGGCTCGCCTCGACGGTCCCGTACGCCGCCAGCAGCGCCTGCGCGATCACGAGGCCGCCGAAGATGCGCGGGCCCTGGTCGCGCGGCGCGAGGCCGCGGAACAGGTTCACCTCGATGCGCTCGAGCGCCAGCGTCTCGATCAGGTTCTCCGGCTTGGCCATCGCCGCCCTCCCAGCATCGGCGCGCCTTAGCCGCGCTGGCGCCGCCCGGCAAGCGACGGCCTAGCAGGGATACGAGAACGAGCGATAGACGTAGCCGCCGAGATCGTCGTCCCAGACGTAGTGCGCGCCGCCGCAGTCGGCCGGAACCTCGTAGACGGCGTCGGTCACGACCGGCGGACCGCCTTCGAACGTCACCTCGGTGATCGGCCGGCGCCAGCGCCGCCAGAGCCGCGGGCGCCAGTAGGGATCGCCGTACCAGTAGGCGTCTGGCCCCCAGCCGACATAGACCGCATCGTCCCAGGGCCCGACATAGCCAAGGCCCCAATAGTAGTCCGGACCCCAGTAGGCGGCCGGCCCCCACCCCGGTCCCCAACCCCAGTAAGGGCCCCAATAGGGATCCCAATAGTCGACCGCCCAGACGCCGGGCGGACCCCACCACGGATCCCACCAGCCCCAGGGCCCCCAGTAGGGACCGCCGAAGGTCACGCCGAGCGCGAAGCCCGCAAGACCAACGTCCCAGCCCCAACCGTGGTCCCAGTCCCGGTCCCAGCCGCCGCGCCAGCCGTCCCAACCGCCGCGGAAGCCGCCCAATGCGGGCGCGCCGGCGAAGTCGCGCCCGCCCGCAAAGCCGCGCGCGCCGAGCGCCGTATTGGCGAAGGCGCGATCGCCGCCGCGCGCGAAACCGCCGGCGAACTGGCGTCCGCCGGCGCGGCCGAACGATCCCTGAGCGCCGCGCTGCGCGGCGAACGCGCCCGCCCGTCCGCCGGACCAATGACCGCCAGCCGTGGCGACCCGCGCCCCGCTGTGAAAGCCGCCGCCGCTCCCGCCCCTTGCGAAGGCGCGGCCGCTCCCGAAACCGCCGTGCGATCCGCCAGCGGCGAAGCCGCTCTGGCGCCCGCCGCCCCCAAAGCCGCCGCCATGGGAGCCGCCGCGATATCCGCTGCCAGGGAAGCCCCCGCCCCCGTGAAAACCGCCACCGCCAGCGAAGCCGCCGCCGTGGAAGCCCCCGCCCCCGCCATGGAAGCCGCCTCCGCCGCCGCCACCGCCGTGGAAACCGCCGCCGCCGCCCCCGCCGCCGCCACGGCCGCCACCGCCGCCGCCGTGGGGATCGGCTGCGGCCGGCGTCGCCGCCGCAGCCAGCGCCGCCGTCAGAAGCGCCGCAACACAGGCCTTCACAGGATTTCGCACGCGCCTGACCTCAACGCCGCTTCCCTCGCGCTGATTCCAACGCGCCGAAGGTCAATTCGGCTCCACCGTCGCATCCATTCCGAGGGTTTTGCGTTGTGGGTCGCGGACAATCGCGCGCCTTGACGCGGCGACCTGGTCGATTCGGAGAGATCAAATGGGCAGGAAGATGGCGCTGGCGGGGGCCGCCGCAGCCGTTGTGGCGGTCATGGCCGGCTGCAACCGCCAGGCGGGGACGGCGACGGCCGAGGGTCTCGGCTCGAGCGGGGGAAAGTACTGCACGCCGTTCCCGTCGGCGGCGGCCGCGACCAACAGCGCCGGTCTGGCGCCGACGCAGATCAACGACCCGGCCGCAAGCTTCGACGACTGCATCCACCGCTGGGGCTATGTGCTGGCGCCGTCGCGCGACCCGGCCGACGTCGTCGCACAGGCCTCGGTCGAGGCCTGCAGCACGATCCTCGCCAGCTGGAGCCAGCAGCTTGGGCAGAGCGAACAGCCGCAAACAGTCTCGACGCGACGCGGCCGCGAGTCGATGGCGCAGCAGCAACCGGACCCGGCCGCCCAGCGCATCCACGCCGCCGAGGGCCGGGCGCTCTTCTACGTGGTCCAGGCCAGGGCCGGCGGCTGCGCCGCGCCGCCCGCAAACACGCTGGTCACGCCGAGCATCTCGACCGGGTAAGCCTGCAGAGCTACGCGCAGCGCTACTCCACCCAGTTCAGAGTCCGCTCAACCGCCTTCTTCCACTGCCGGTATTCGCGCGCGCGGACGTCGGGCGCCATCGCCGGGGTCCACTCGGCGTCCTTGCGCCACTGCGCCTTGAGCGTCGCGAGATCCGGCCAGAAGCCGACCGCGAGGCCGGCGGCGTAGGCGGCCCCGAGGCAGGTGGTCTCGGTCACCGCGGGCCGCACGACCGGCACGTCCAGCACGTCGGCCTGGATCTGCATCAGGAGGTCGTTGGCGGTCATGCCGCCGTCGGCCTTCAGTGACGTGAGCGGCGCGCCGGCGTCGGCGGCCATCGCGTCGACCACCTCGCGCGTCTGCCAGGCCACCGCCTCCAGCACCGCGCGGGCGATGTGGCCCTTGCCGACATAGCCGGTCAGCCCCGCGATCACGCCGCGCGCGTCCGAGCGCCAGTGCGGCGCGAAGAGGCCCGCGAACGCCGGCACGAAATAGCATCCCCCGTTGTCGTCCACCGTTCGCGCCAGCGTCTCGATCTCGGCCGCCGATCGGATGAGCCCGAGGTTGTCGCGCACCCACTGCACCAGTGAGCCGGTGACGGCGATCGAGCCCTCGAGCGCGTAGACCGGCGCCCTTCCCGCGATCTGGTAGCCGACCGTGGTCAGGAGGCCGTTCTGCGACGCAACCGGCCGCTCGCCGGTGTTCACCAGCAGGAAGCTGCCGGTGCCGTAGGTGCACTTGCCCTCGCCCGGCGTGAAGCAGGTCTGGCCAAAGAGGGCCGCTTGCTGGTCGCCGAGCGCGGACGCCACCGGCACGCCCGCAAGCGCCCCGCGCGCTTCGCCGTAGACCTCGGCCGACGGCCGGATCTCGGGCAGCATCTCCCGCGGCGCGCCGATCGCGCCCAGCAGCGCGTCGTCCCAGCCCAGCGTCGCCAGGTTCATCAGCATGGTGCGAGAGGCGTTGGTGACGTCGGTGACGTGCCGGCCGGTCAGCTTCCAGATCAGCCATGCGTCGATGGTGCCGAAGAGCAGTTCGCCACGCTCGGCGGCGGCCCGAGCGCCCGGCGTCTCATCGAGCAGCCAGCGGAGCTTGGGGCCGGAGAAGTAGGTCGCCAGCGGCAGTCCGCACGCGGCGCGGAACCGGTCCTGGCCGACCTCGCCGCCAAGCTCGGCCACGAGCCGGTCGGTGCGGGTGTCCTGCCAGACGATGGCGTTGGCGATCGGCCTCCCCGTCACCTTCTCCCAGACCACCGACGTCTCGCGCTGGTTGGCGATCCCGACCGCCGCGACGTCCGCCGCGCTCGCGCCGGCCTTCGCCAGCGCGCCGGCGGTCACCTCCTCGACGTTGGCCCAGATCTCGAGCGGGTCGTGCTCCACCCAGCCGGGCCGCGGATAGATCTGCCGGTGCTCCTTCTGCGCCGAGGCGACGATCGCGCCCGCGGCGTCGAACAGCATGCATCGCGACGAGGTGGTGCCCTGGTCGATGGCGGCGACGTATCTGGCGGTCATATGCTGACGGGACCACAGCCTCGTCGCGGCGCGCAACCCCTCGCTCGCCGTCCCCCCCGGCCGAAGCCGCGCAGCGGTGGAGGGACGGGGCCGGACGGGCCGCTTCCCAGACGAAATCCAGCGAGAAGCCGGAGGGTCCGGCCCCGGATCGGCCCTGCCGGACCGTCCGGGGTGACGGCGTTGGAAAGAGCACGCGTTGTCGCCCACTGGAGCGAGGTCTATGGTCAGTCCTGACGCCAGAAGAGACGGCTGGATGAACGCCGTCCGCGCGAGGAGGACGAACCGCATGAGCCTTGCCACCGACACCGCCGACGTCGTCGGCGAGTTCCGCAGCCCGCATAACTCGGCCCAGCAGCAGAGAGGCTCAATCCACGACGACGCCACCGCCTCCAAGCTCGGCTTCAAGGGCGGCACTGTCGCCGGCTCGATCCACATGGACCAATTCGCGCCGATCGTGCTGAAGCTCTACGGCGACGACTGGTGGCGGCGCGGCAACATGTCGTTCTACTTCCGCCAGGCGACGGTCGACCAGGAGGCCGTGCGCGCTTACGGCCGCGCCGGCGACCCGCACGCCCGGCTCTGGATGGAGAACGAGGCCGGCGCTCTGATCGCGGAGGGCACAGCCAGCTGCAAGGGCGAGGACAGCGGCACGGCGGTGCAGAACCTGCTCGAGAGCCAGGACAAGGCCAGCGCCTTGCGCATCCTGAAGAACGTCAAGGTCGGCGACGAGACGACCGGGCTCGACGTCACCGTCACCGGCGAGGCGCTCGACCGGCGGCTTTCGCACATCACCGAGTCCCTCGCTGTCTACGCGGGTGACAAGGCGATCCTGCCGCCCTCGATGATCGTGGCGCTCTTCCGCGGCAGCGCGCAGGAGAAGCTCTACAAGACCGACGGTCCGGCGGTCGGGCTCTTCGGCGCGATCGAGATCCAGCAGATCAACGGCCCGGTCCGCGCCGACACGCCCTACAAGGTGCGCGCGAAGGTGCTGGCGCTCAGCGAGAGCCCGAAGACCGAGAACGTCTGGTACCGCGCCTGGGCCGCCGACCCCGCCACCGGCGAGGACGTCGCCTCGATGCTGATGTACCTGCGCTACATGAAAGCCTCGTCGAAGCTGTACCAGTAGCCCCTCCGCGTCATCCCGGAAGCGTCGACCAGCCGCGGGGCGCCGCTACGCTTGCGCCGTCGTGGCCCAGTTCAGCATCGCGCTGCCCGGCGGCGTGGCGAAGCGCCAGGCGCGTGTTTCGATCAGGTGTCGCACCTCCTCGGCCAGCGGCGGGCCTTCGAACCAGCGGATGGCGTCGGCCTCTAAGACCGGCAGCACGGCCAGGGTGCATTGCTTGCAGCAGAACGCGCCCCTGGGCGCGCCGCCGTGGAAGTGCGATCGCATGATCCGCATGGCCAGATCGCTCTCGACCCGCTCGTAGAAGGGGTGGTCGCCGTAGCGGCGCCCGAGCGCCTTCTGCCCGGCCAGCAGCAACGCGCTGCGAATGAACGTTCCGACGGGCGCGCCGGTGACGGTGAAGCCTCCCGGATGCTCCAACCTCTTCGGATGCGTCAGCTTGGGAAAGGCGGCCAGTTCGGCGGGGGCTGTCTCGCAGACAAAATCGCGGTCGTCCGCGGAGAGTCGTCCCCGCCCCCGCGCCTCTTCAGCGATCGCGAACAGTCTGCCGTAGTCCATCAACCCGCCTCCGAGGACGCGCCCGACCGTCAGCCTATCGCACCGGGTGATCAGGCGTGTCAGCAACGGCGCCGTCTACGCCGCGACCACCCTGAACCAGGCCGTGAGCCGTTCCACGACGAAGTCCGCCAGCCGGCCCTCGCGATAGATGCCCCACTGCACCAGCACGCCCTGCCACTGCGCCTCGACCAGCAGGGCGGCTTCGGCGGGCGGGACGGCGAGCGTCGGCATCCGCTCGGCGACGGCCGCACGCAGCCGGTCGAACCGCGCCCGCGCGAGCCGGTTGAGATCCGCATCGCGCATGTCCTGGCGCAGCCAGAGCAGCTGGTCGGCGAAGGTTGCGACGTCGTCGCCGACGCCCGCGAACATCCCGGCGAAGATGGCGATCACCGCCTCCGCCCCCCGCCCGGCCGGCAGCGCGTCCAGCGCGGCGGCGAAGGCCGCGTTGTCGTGTTCGAGCGCAGCCACGACCAGCCCGTGCTTGTCGCCGAAGCGCTGCACCAGTGTCGCCGGGGCGACGCCGGCGGCTTTGGCGACATCGGCCAGGGTGAAGTCGCCCGGCCCGGCCGCGAACATCACCCGCGCCGCCGCCGCCAGCACATCCGCGTCGCTGATGGACTTTCGCCGCGCCATCGCTTGAATATAAATGATCGTTCATTTATTCAAAGTGAAGGCTGGATGGAGGACGACATGGCGGGTCCGCTGGCGGGACAGGTCGCGCTTGTGGCCGGCGCGACGCGAGCCGCCGGCCGCGGGATTGCGCGGGAGCTCGCGGCGGCCGGCGCGACGGTCTGGTGCACGGGCCGCAGCACGCGCGGCGCCCCGGCCACGCCCGGACGGCCCGAGACCATCGAGGAGACCGCCGAGCTGATCGAGGCCGCCGGCGGTCGCGCTGTCGCGATCCGAGTCGACCACACCATCGAGGCCGAGGTCGAGGCGCTGGCGGCGCGTATCAGGACCGACGAAGGCCGCCTCGACGTGCTGGTCAATGACGTCTGGGGCGGCGACGCGCTGGTCGATTGGGGAACGCCGTTCTGGCGCCAGGACATGGCCGACGTGCGCACGCTGGTCGAGCGCGCCGTGCTGAGCCACTGGATCACCGCGCGCCACATGGCGCCGATGATGGTCGAGGCCAACCGCGGCCTGATCGTCGAGGTGACCGACGGCGAGACGCCCGGCTATCGCGGCCAGATCCTCTACGACTTCGTCAAGGCGTCGGTGAACCGCCTCGCCTACGCCATGGCCTGGGACCTGGCGCGGACGGGCGTCACCGCGCTGGCCGTCTCGCCGGGATTCCTCCGCTCGGAAGCCATCCTCGACGGCTTCGGCGTCAGCGAGGCGAACTGGCGCGAGGCCGTGAGCAAGAACGAGGAGTTCGCCTACTCGGAGACGCCGCACTACCTCGGCCGCGCCATCGCCGCGCTGGCCGCCGATCCGAACGTGGGCGCGAAGGCCGGCGCGGCGTTCTTCGCCGCCGACCTGGCCGACGAGTATGGCTTCACCGACCTGGACGGCGCCCGTCCTCACTTCACGCACAGCGTCGATGCGCGGCTCCGCAGCGAAATGGCGGCGAGCGAGCCTCTAGGCCCGTGGGCGCGCCGGCACGCGGCGGCGGCGTACATGCGCGCCCACCTCATGCCCGCCGAAGCGGAAACCGCGCGCGCCTACGCCGCCCGCCTCGGCTGGACCCGGCTCGGCGCGGGCCTGCGGCCGGTGGGGTAGCGACCTTGCGTCCTTCGAGACGCCGCTTCGCGGCTCCTCGTTCAGGATGGCCAACAACAGGGAGGCCGCTCCATTTTCGTCATTGTGAGGAGCGGCCGTCAGGTCGTGTCGAACCACGCACGTCGGCGCAGCGCCTCATACTGATTGCGCCCGTTTCGCCGATCGCGCCTTCAGCCGGTCGCGGACCCAGTCGACGGTCACGAACAGCGCGAACGCGCCGTAGACCGGCCCGACGATCAGCCAGTAGGGCCTGAGCCAGGCGATGAAGGCGACGACCAGGCCGAACGCCAGCAGGCAGAGCAGCACCAGGATCGGCGTCGCGATCAACTTGAAGACCAGGTAGCCCGCGCCCGACGGGTCGGCGCTCGGCTCCGCCGGATCGAGCCCGCGCCAGATCAGGAAGGCGAGCGCGCCCAGCACAGGCAGCGAAAGCCACCAGAGCCGCGCGGCAATCTCGAGCGTGTCGCCCATCGCCGCCAGGGCGCCCAGGATCACCGCGGGGACGGTGATCACCCACATCCAGAACCGACGGTTCCAGAAGCCCCCCATCGCCCGGCCTCAGCGCGGGGCTTTCAGCCGGCGCTTGGAGAGGTGGTAGGTCGGCGCGCCGTCGTCGATGCCGCCGCGACCCTGCACGTAGGTGCGCTGCCATTTCTCGGCGACCGCGCCCTCCTCGCGGCTGGCGAGCCGCTTGCCGAAGTCCGCCCGGCTCGCGGCCCACTGCTCGTAGGCGGCCTTGAGCTTGGGATCGTCGTCGAGCGTCGCCAGCTTCGGCTGCACGGCGTCCAGCAGGCCGTGCGGGGCCAGCGTGATGAAGCAGAACGGCTCGCCGGCTTCGAAGCGCACGACGCCCGGCCGGGTGAACTTCCAGTTCATGGTGAACGGGAATGGCAGCCAGTCGGTCTCGACCAGGCCGTCGAGCGGGACGATCCCTTCCTTGACCGTGTTCGGCGCGCCGCGGGTCCAGACCGCCCAGCCGGGCGAGGTCTTGAAGAGCCAGCCGGTGTGGAAGGTGATGACCCCGGCGCCGAAGTGCGAGGAGACGTAGTGCGGGATGCGGTAGTCGTGGCCACGGAACTGGATCGCGTTGAGCTCGTCGCCGCCGTACCAGGCCGCCTCGAACGCGAACGGCAGCGAGATCTCCCAGCCCGACGCATTGGCGATCGAGAGCGGGATGCAGCGGTAGGCGAACCGCTCGATGGTCGCGTCCATCCAATCACGGTCGGCGCGGGCCGGGGTGAGCTCGGGCGAGTTCGGCCAGAGCTGGTAACAGGTCAGTTCCGGCGGCCCGATCTCGAGGGCGGGCGCTCGGGTCGCGGCGGGCGCGGGACGGCTCATGGACTCTCCTCGAAGCGCGGACAACGCAATCTGTAACCGAGTGTGATCGGGCTGCGCCATGGCTGAAGCTTGCCCTGCGACACAGCGCTACCTAGCTCCGCTGTCCGGCGTTCAAGCGGAGCTGTGACCCTATGATCCTGATCGGCCAGTACGACTCCCCGTTCGTTCGCCGCGTCGCGGTGGCGATGACGCTCTACGGCCTCGCCTTCGAGCACCGGACCTGGTCGGTCTGGGCCGACGCCGACAAGCTGGCCGAGGTCAATCCGCTGCGCCGCGTGCCGACGCTGATCCTGGAAGACGGCGAGGTGCTGATCGAGAGCGGCGCGATCCTCGATGCGCTCGACGAGATGGCCGGGCCGGCGAATGCGATGCTGCCGCGAAGCGGGCCGGAGCGCCGGCGCGCGCTCAAGATCTGCGCGCTGGCGACCGGGCTCGCCGACAAAGCCGTGATCCTGTTCTACGAGGGCATCCTGCACGAGTCGCCGTCCCAGGTATGGACCCTCCGCTGCCGCGCGCAGATCGGCGACGTGCTGACCGTACTCGAGGTCGAACGCGCCCGAACGGCCTCGGTCTGGTGGCTGGGCCAGTCCATCGGCCATCCGGACATCGCGGTCGCCTGCGCGGTGCGCTTCGCCCGCGAGGCGCATCCGGGCCTGTTCGACCCCGCCCGCTGGCCGCGCCTGGCCGCCCACGCCGAGGCTTGCGAGGCCCTGCCCGCGTTCCAGGCCATCTGCCAGCCGATCAGCGTGACGATGAAGGAAGAGGCTTAGCGGGACGCTGCAAGACGACGTTGCGTCCTTCGAGCGCCCGCTCTCGAGGGCTCCTCAGGATGAGGTACGTGGGAGCCGCTTCGCCATCTTCAGCATGGTGAGCAGCGCCGGTCAGGGCGCGTCTCGAACCACGCACGAGCCCATCGCCACCACGAGCGCCTCGACATCGCCCATCGGCACGATCGTCAGGCCGGGCTGGGGCGCGAGGCCCGCCGCCTCGGTCGTGATTACGGGCGCGCCCGCGGCCAGCGCCTCCAGCAGCCGCCGCGGCGCGCCTTCGGCGATCGCCGGATGGACCACCGCGCGCACGCCGTCGAGCCAGCCGGCGCCGGCCGAGGCGCGGTCGACCTCGAGGCCGCTCCAGAAGCCTGCCCCCTCTAGCTCAGCGCCTGTCGGCCGCACCGTGACGCCCAGTCGCCGCGCCGCTTCGCGCACCTCGTAGGCGCCCTTCCGCGCGACGGTGGGACCGGGGAAGGCGAAGACGTCTCCGGGCGTCGGCCGGCGTGTCGGCGGCGCCGGCCTGCGCCAATCGAGCCGCCGCGCGCGCTCGCCGAACAGCGCTGCGATCTCGGCGTGCGGGGTCACGATCTCGGCCGCCGCCGCCAGAGCCTCGGCCTCGGCGGCGGCGAACCACGGTTCGGCGCGATAGTCGCCCAGCGTCGCGCGCTCGGGATGTGCGGCCAGCGCCGCATCGAGCCGCGCCTGCAGCACGTCAGCTGGCAGGCGCGTCATCAGCACCGAGAACCGCCGGCCGCCGAGCGCACGCTCACGCCAGAGCGCGGCCAGCAGCGACTGAGCAATGACAAGCTCGGTGACGTCGGGGGCGAGCCGCCGCGCCAGCGTCCGCGCGATCGCCGCCGTAGCGCCGGCGTCGGACGAGCGACGCGCGGCCCCCTGCGGCGGCGTCAGGCGCCAGCCCAGCGAACGGACGAGGCCCTCGCGGCGCGCGGCGTGGGCCTGTGCGAACCCGACGGCGGACCAGCGGCGGAAGTCGGTCGCGCCGATCACGTCGTCAGGTCTCCGTTCGGCTTCGACGAACGCCAGGAACTCCGGCCAGGCCTCGTCGACGAGGAACGCCCGGCGCCCCGCCAGCACGCCTGGCCCCCGGTCGCCCTCGTGCAGCCGGCAATCGGTCTCGTCGCATGAGCCGCAGCTCGCCGCCTCGCGCACGGCGACGGTATCGTCGTCCTGGAGGGGGGACGAGATGACCGCGGCCGGCTTGCGGCTCCGCAGGCTGACGATCAGCTCGCGCTCGCTCAGCCGGACGCCGAGCCGCATCCGCGCGGGCGCCTCGAACCGCAGGTCGACGTAGTTCCAGGCGACGGTGGCGTCGTGTCCCTCGGCCGCGGCCGAGCCCGGCACGCGGTGCGAGTGAGCGTGGCGCTCGACGATGCGGCAGCCGGCGGCGAGCGCCACGTCGTAGAGCGCGTTCGAGAGCTGGCAGAGGCCGCCGCCGACCGCCGGGATCAGGCATCCTTGCTGCAGCATGCGTCCACGCACGAAGCCGCGTCGCCGCGTCGCCCGGCCGACCTGGCGCCAGAAGCTGAACGTCTGGCCAGGCTCGAGCACGACTCCGTCGAGTTGCGCCGTCGCGAGGCGCAGGTTCTGCACCTTGCCGAGCTGCATCGTCTGCTCGGCGAGCGCTGGATCGCTCCAGAGCCCCGTGACCGACTCCGCGACCAGGTGATCGTAGCCCGCGGCGTCGGCCGCGCGAGCGAGCCGGCGCGGCGAACGGCCGAACTCGACCAGGCTGCGCCGCGCCCGCAGCAGCGTCGCCTTGATCTCGAAGAGGCCCTGCGCGGCGAGCGTCAGCCGCCGCGTTCGCCGGCCGTCACGCTCGAACGTGATCGAGGCCATCGCCGTCCAGTTCGCGCGAGCCGAGCCGATGGCCCGCAAGGCGCGAGTCTACAGCACAGCCCCTCTTAACGACAGGCGCCGCTGTTGGGGGCAAGGCGGCAGAGGTTGTGGGCCGCCATGTTGGTGACGACGCAGGGCCCGGTGTTGGCCGCGCGCGCAGCGTCCACCTGGTAGTTGTCGCCGACGAGCCGCGCGCCTGGCAGCGGATGCTCTCCGGCCGCCAGCTCGACGACGCAGTCAAGCTTCCGGCGCCCGACCTGTTGCAGCCGCCGCGTCAAGACTTCCTCAGGGTCTTCCGGCGCAAATCTTGCATGTGACGACGGGCGCGAACTCAGCGCCGCGAGCAGCCATGAACGAAGGATCGGCGCCCCTTCCCCATGACGTCCGCCTCCTGGGCGACGCCGTCGCGCGGCTGGTCAGCGGCGACGCGCAGCAGGCGCTCGAGCAGATCAAGGCGTCGTCGCTGCTGAGCGAAGGCAAGGTCTCGCTGATGGGACTCGACGCCGTGCGCGAGCGGCTCGGACCGCGCTGGATCGCCCGCAAGCAGATGGTCTACGAGCACGCGCAGGCCGCCCTTCGCCGGCGGCTGGGCGCTCACGGCTTCTTCCTGCGCGTCTCGGAGACGGACTTCCTGGTCGCTCAGCCCGCCGTCGACCGGATGGCCGGACAGGCGGTCTGTCTCAACTGCCTGCGCGAGGTGCTGACCTACTTCCTCGGCGAGGCGCAGCTGGCCGACTGCGTCGTTCACGAGGTCGTCTCGATCGAGGGCGGCCAGGTGAGCGGCCAGCGGCTCGACGCCCAGGCCTTGGCGGCCCAGGCCGACGCGGCGCCCGCGCCCGAGCCGCCCGCCTCCCCGGCGGCGCCCAGCCCGGACGCCAGCCTGATCTCCGAGCGCCGGTGGTCGCCGTTCGTGGCCAAGGACGGCCAGACCCTACGCGTTTCCTGCCAGCTGGAGCCTGTGATCCAGCTGAAGACCTACGGCATGATCGGCTATCGCATGCGTCGGAGCGTCCTGCGTCAGCCGAGCGAGACGCCGCTTTCGCCCGCCGAGCTGCGCAACCTGGCCGGGGGCGATCTGGAGCGCATCGACTTCGCCACCCTGGCGCGGGGCCTCAACCGGCTCGAACAGGAGCGCGCCGGCGCCCGCGCGCCCAGCCTGATCCTGCCGGTCTCGTTCGCCACGCTGTCGAGCGCGCGAGGCCGCTCGATGCTGACCGAGTTCTTCCGCGCCGCGCAGGCGAACGTGCAGCAGGGACTGATCTGCGAGGTCTGCGACATCGAAGGCGTGCCGCCGAGCGCGATGCTGGCCGCCACGTCGCTGATCCGCCCGTTCTGTCTCTTCATCGTCGGCCATCTGAGCCAGGTCCCGCAGGGCGGCCTCGCCAACCTGAAGGACGCCGGGCTGCAGGGCGTCTCGATCGCCTGCCCGCCCGGGCTCGCCGGCGACGAGGCGTTCGAGGCCTTCGCCAGGGCGGTGACGGCGGCCGCGCGGCCGGTCGTGCGCGCGGCGTTGCTCTATGGCGTCGGCGACGCCCGCCAGG
Source organism: Caulobacteraceae bacterium (assembly GCA_035541575.1). Classification (GTDB taxonomy): domain Bacteria; phylum Pseudomonadota; class Alphaproteobacteria; order Caulobacterales; family Caulobacteraceae; genus Acaudatibacter. The sequence goes on from DATKMZ010000144.1 coordinate 37,315, forward strand.
CCGCGATCGCGAGCCTCTACGGCGCAACCCACGCCAGCATCGCGCCATCGCGGCCCCGGGTTCATTACAACGAAGACAGGATCGCCGAGCCGGCCTAGCCGACTCTTCGACAAGTGCTAGAGCTTGCCGCCTCGACTGTCGGGGGTGGGACTGATGGTGTTTGATCGGCGACAACTGCTGGCCTCTGCGGCCGCGACCGGCGCGGCGGCGGGTTTGCCCCCGCTGGCGTGGGGCGATGCGGTCCCCGCGGCGCCGAAGGCTTCCGTCCGGCCAGTGACCGAGACGCTGCACGGCGTCGCCGTCACCGACCCCTACCGCTGGATGGAGAACCCCAAGGACCCCGAGTGGACGCCGTATCTGATGGGCCAGAACGCCCATGCGCGGGCCGTGCTGGCGCGGATCCCCGGCCGGGACGCGCTGGCGGGCAAGATCGGGGCGGTCTCGGGCAAGCTCGCGGCGGTCGCCGCGGTGCAGCCCGCGGGCGGCATGGTCTTCAGCCAGATCCGGCCGGTCGGCGCGAACACGCTCAAGCTCTACGTCCGCGAGGGCGCGCACGGCGCCGACCGCCTCCTCTATGATCCGGACACCGAAGCCGCGGCCGGCTCGCACTTCTCGCTCGACTACTGGGTCGCCTCGCCCGACGGCCGCTACGTCGCTTTCGGCGCCTCGCCCGCCGGCTCGGAGAATTCGGTGCTGCGGTTCATGGAGACCGCCACCGGCAAGCTGCTGCCCGAGACCATCGACCGGGCCCAGTTCGGCGCGGTCTCATGGACGCCGGACGGTGCGGCGGTGTTCTTCAACCGGCTCAAGGAAGGCGCCAAGCACGGCGATCCCGACCACTACGCCGACAGCGTCGCCTGGCTGCACAGGCTGAACACCGATCCGGCCACGGACGTGAAGATCCTGGCCAAGGGCCTCGACCCCGCCGTGCCGATGCTCGACATCGACGCGCCGGCCGTGATCGCGCAGGTGGGGTCCGACATCGTCGGCGGCGTCGTGCAGGGCGGCGTGCAAAACGAGATCGCCGCCTACGCCTCGCCGCTCGCCGCGGCGCTCGCCGGCAAGCCGGCCTGGACCGAGATCTGCGATCGCTCGGACGACATCACCGGCGCGGCGCTGTTCGGCCCCGACATCTACCTCCTCAGCCACAAGGACGCGCCCCGCTTCAAGATTCTGAAGACCAGCGCGCATGCCCCCAGCGTCGCGAGCGCCACGGTGGCGGTTCCGGAGAGCGCGGCCGTGATCAAGGGCCTCGCGGCGGCCAAGGATGGCGTCTACGTGCAGACGCTCGATGCGGGTCTCGGTCGTCTCTCCAGGCTCGGCGCGGACGGCAAGCTGACGCCGGTGCGGCTGCCTTTCGACGGCGCGATCAGCTTCATCGTCGCCGATCCGATGGCCGACGGCTGCTGGTTCGAGCTCGACAGCTGGGTGAAACCGCCCGTCGTCTGCTACGCCGGCCCGGACGGCGCCGTCACCGCCACCGACATCGCGCCCAAGCCCGACATCGACGTCGCCCCGTACGAGAGCCGCGAGGTGATGGTGAAGGTGCGCGACGGGGTGATGGTCCCGCTGTCAATCGTCTGGCGCAAAGGCCTCAAGCGCGACGGATCGGCGCCCTGCTACCTGACCGCCTACGGCGCTTACGGGCTCGACCTCGATCCCGGCTTCGGCCCGCGCGTCCTGCCCTGGCTCGACCTCGGCGGCGTCTACGCCGTGGCCCACGTCCGCGGCGGCGGCGAGCTCGGCGACGGCTGGCACACCGCCGGCCAGAAGCTCACCAAGCCCAATACCTGGCGCGACTGCATCGACTGCGCCGAATATCTGATCCGCCAGGGCTGGACCAGCCGGCCGAAGCTGGCGGTCGAAGGCACCTCAGCTGGCGGCATCATGATCGGCCGGTTCCTGACCGAACGGCCCGACCTGCTGGCCGTCGCGATCGTCCGCGTCGGCGATTCCAACGCCCTGCGCGCCGAGTTCATGGAGGCGGGCCCCGCCAACGTGCCGGAGTTCGGCACGATCATGAGCCCGCAGGACTTCAAGGGCCTCAAGGAGATGGACGCGCTGAGCCACGTGAAGGACGGCGTGCGCTACCCGGCGGTGCTGCTGACGACCGGCGTCAACGACCCGCGCGTCGCGCCCTGGGAAGCCGGCAAGTTCACCGCCCGGCTGCAGGCCGCCACCGCGTCAGGCAAGCCGGTGATCCTGCGGGTCGAGACCGACGCCGGCCACGGCCTCGGCTCGACGCGCAAGCAGCGCGACGACGAGACCGCCGACACCTACGCCTTCATCCTCTGGCAAACCGGCGACCGCAGGTTCCGGCCGCCCCGATAGGCGATACGCGGACGCCGAGTGTTGCCGCTAGTTGTTGACGATGATCGGATCGACCGAAAACGCTTGGTTGAGCGGATCTAGGAAGTTCAGCGTATAGTAAAAGTGCTTGTGGCCGCTGTTGTCGATATCGAAGTCGAGCTGCATGTCGCCCATGCTCAATGTAATATTCGTAAAGTTGGCCGGAGTGTGGCCTGTAACACCCTTGTTGGCGAGAGTATCAGATACGACTATCGGATTGTGATGATCAAATCTGTAACCCGCTACCTGAATTTGCATAGTTACGTGAACGGTCCGAGTCCTTTTGAAGAGGACAATGTGGCCGGTCGTCATGCCGTACTTGGGATCCACGTTGAAGACGCAGTCGCCGGTTCCCGAGTCTGGCGAAAGCAGAATCGGCAGAGCGGTTAGAGTGCCTGAGATTTTGGTTCTTGGCCTGGCCATGAAGCGCCTTCCGGGCTGAGTTGCTAGGAAACGCCCGGACGGGACAAAGCGGCTCGCCGGGCGGCAATCGAGGTGGCGCCAAGCCGCGTCCGAAGCTTGACATTGAGCGCCTGGCTCTCGGCGTCAAGAGGGTCGGGGCCGGCCGCCCGGGCCGCGTCGAGCACGGCCTGGGCCTTCGACCACGACAGGCGCGCTTCGTCATCGCGACCGGCGAGCGCGGCTGAATCGCCCGCCAGCAGCCCCGCCTGAGCGGCGACCGCCGCCAGGCTCCGGTCGTTCGGCTGGGCCGCGGCCAGCTGCAGGAGCTCGGCCGCCTCGGCTCTGGCCGGCGCCAGCGCTGCAGCGCGGGCGCCCGGGCTGGCCACGCCGGCCGCGGCGATCTCCATCTGCAGGAGCCGCGCCTGGCCGAGCTGCATACGCCACTTCACGTGACCGGGGTCTTCATGCGCGAGGCCCGCGGCAAGCTCGAGCGCCCGGCTCGCCGCGGCCGCCGCCGGCTGGCCCGCGGCGAGCTCGGCCCCGGCGAGGGCGACGTAGGTGTCGGCGCCTTCCTCGCGGTAGGTGGCGCTCGCCGGCTCCAGGGCGATCAGTCGTTCGACCACAGCCGCGCCGGCCGCCAGCTCCTGCGCCGCCGCCTGCGGTCGGCCCTGATCGAGCAGGATGGCGGCGAGCTTGCGCCGATTGACCGCCATGGAATAGTTCGCGGTGGCGTCGCTCGGGGCCTTGCTGAGCATGGCCTGATAGATCGTTCGCTCGGTGAGCCGGTGGCTTACGGCCGCCTCGGGCCGTCCGCGCGCCAGCTCCACGTCGGCGAGCCAGCCGTGGCCCTGCGCCAGCTCGAACTGGCGGTCGCTGTCGTCGGGCGCTTTCGCCGCCCGATCCTGGAAGATCGCGAGCGCCTCGTTGAAGTTGGCGGCCGCCTCGTCCGCCCGGTGCGTCTTCAGCTTGACGACGCCGAGGTCGAAGCTGGCGTCGGCCGACTCCTCCCGCCAGGCGTCGTTGGTGGGGTCCAGCTGGATGAGACGCAGGGCGAGGTTGCGGTAGGCTTCGAACTCGGTCCGGGCCTCGGCCATCTGGCCGCGCTTCTGCGCGAGCGCGCCGACCCAGTAGAGGCTCTGGGCGTGGTCGAAAATCAGCTGCGGATCGTTCGGGCGCTGGGCCAGGACCTGCCCGGTGCTCTTCGCCGCCTCTTCGAACAGGTTGAGCGCGCCAGCCAGGTCGCCGCGCCGCTGCTTCAGATCGCCCATCAGATGCAACACCCGCGCCCGCCGGCCAAGCGAGGCGGCGTCGAGGCCGCGCTGGCCCTGCGCGGCGTAGTAGGCCATGGCGCGCTTGCCGACCGCGTCGAGGACGTCGAGCCGACCCACCGGCTCCAGCTTGTCCTTCAGGTCGCCCAGCATGAACTCGATGAGGCCCTCGGCCTGGGCGCGCTGGGATTGAGCCTCATTGCGCTGGGCCTGGGCCTCGTTGCGCTCGGCGACGGCGACGAAGGTCAGAGCGCTCATCGCCACGGTGCCGACCAGCGACGCCGCCAACAGCACGATGAGCCGATTGTGGCGGCGCTGGGCGTCGCGCCGGACGAATTCGTCGAGCCCGACGCCAAGCATGCCGGCCGCGAGCTTCAGCACCGACGCCCGACGCCCGTCGCGGCCGGGGCGCAGGTCCGCGGCGACCGGTTCGGCCGGCTCGTCCGAAAGGGCGCCGTCGCTGCCGAGCCGGAACCGCAGCGCGCGGGGGAAGCACTCCAGCTGCTCGTGGCCACGCCATTCGGACGCGAGCGGCTCGCCGGCGACGACCACCGAGAGCACCCGCGCCTCGCCGTGCAGGCGCTTGAACTCGAGGATCTCGTCATTGACCCAGCGCGAGTGCGCCGCCGCCGGCGAGCACACCACGATCAGGAAGTCCGAGCGCTCGAGGGCCCCGCCGACGCGCGCCTTCAGGTCGGCGGCGGCGGCGAGATCACCCCGGTCGAGGAAGATGGGCCTGAACGACGCCGGCGCCGGCCCGAAGCTGGTCTCCCGCCCGACCAGCCGGCTCGGGACGCGATAGGCCTCCAGCGCCCGGTGCAGCCAGCCGGCCCACTTCTCGTCGCTGTGGCTGTAGCTGATGAAGGCCCGGTACCGCTGCGCAGATTCCAAGGCGCGCCCTTCCGTCCCGCAGGTCGCGGAGGCGCACGTAAGCCTTGCCGGCCGTGTGGCGCAAGGAACTCGGCCGGGTGAGATGTCGGGCCAACGGCTGCGCTGGCCCTGGCGCGGTCCCGGCGCTGCCTCTAAGGAACCGCGTCAGCCGAAGCGCAGCCTGAAGGACCGACCATGGCCGACCTGCCCACACTGATGCCAACCAAGGCGAACGCCGAGACCTTCGGCGGTGTCACCTACCACATCGACGGCGAACTCGTGCCCGTGCTCTCGGTCGACGTGACCCACATGCCGGTCTACTTCGAGCACCACATCCTGCTCTGGAAGAACCCCACCGTCCGCATCGCGCTGAAGTCGCTGAAGGGCGCGCTGAAGCGGATGATGGCGGGCATGCAGATCTTCGTCACCGAGGCGTCTGGCCAGGGCGTGATCGCCTTCTCGCGCGACGGCGCCGGCCACATCGTGCCGATCCACCTACGGCAAGGCGAAGAGCTGCATGTGCGCGAGCACCAGTTCCTCGCCGCCACCGGGGCGATCGACTACAGCTTCGAGCGCGTGCGGGGCCTCGCCACGATGCTGTTCGGCCAGAGCGGCTTCTTCATCGACAAGTTCCACGGCCACCAGGGCGACGGCGTGCTCTGGCTGCACGGCTACGGCAACGTGTTCGAGAAGGTCCTGGCGGCCGGCGAGCAGATCGACGTCGAGCCCGGCGGCTGGCTGTACAAGGACCCCGGCGTGAAGATGGATACGGTCGTCGACCGCCTGACCAGCGGCCTCTTCGGCGCTTCGGTGAACTTCGTCGTCAACCGCTTCACCGGCCCGGGCCGCGTCGGCATCCAGTCGATGTACCTGCACATGCCGAGCGAGGAGTAGCACGCCCTCCGTTGTCATCCCGGCCGGAGCGAAGCGGAGAGCCGGGATGACATTGAGCAGGGGCCTCCGGACCGGCGATCTTCCTTGATCGGCCCTGCGCGTTTCTGATCTAAGCTGACGTGATGAGCGACGTTCAAACCCTGCCGGCGGGAGGGACGGTCGCCCCGGGCTACGAGGGGGTCCGCGCGGCCTTTCTGGAGGCGCAAGCCCAGGATCCGGGCGGCGCGCAGCTCTGCGTCTATCGCCGCGGCGAGCGCGTGGTCGACCTCTGGGCCGGCCATGACCCGGCCAACGACCGGCCTTACGGCGAAGATGTGATCGGCGTCCTGATGTCATGCACGAAGGGCGTCGTCGCCGCCGCGGTCAGCCTGCTCGCCGACCGCGGGCTCGTCGATTTCGACGCCCCGCTCGCCCGCTACTGGCCGGAGTTCGGGCAGGCGGGCAAGGAGCGCATCACGGTTCGCCAGGCGCTCAGCCACACCGGCGGCCTGATGGGCTTCGACGCCGAGGCCGGCATGGGTCCGGTCGAGATGTTCGACGCGCGCCGCTGCGCCGCCGAGATCGAGCAGATGACGCCGCTCTGGGCGCCCGGGACCGCGGTGTTCTACCACTTCATCAATTTCGGCGTGCTGGCCGGCGAGCTGATCCGTCGGGTCGACGGCCGCACGCCCGGCCGCTTCGTCGCCGACGAGATCGTCCGCCCGCTCGGGATCGACCTTTGGATCGGTCTGCCCGTGGCGCAGGAGGCGCGCCGCGCGCCGCACTTCAACGCGCCCGGTCCGCAAGTCGGCGTCGACCAGTGGCGGGCGATGATGGCCGCCGCCGGCATCGACCTCGAGGACCGGCTGATCCGCTCGTTCCTTTCGACCGCCACCGCGACGGACGCGGCGATCGAGATGATGAACACCTCGCGGGCGCTGCGCGCGGCCGAGCTGCCGGCCGGCAATGCGATCGCCGACGCCCGCGCGCTCGCCAAGATCTACGCCGCTCTGATCGGGCGCGTCGACGGCCTGCGCCTGATCAGCGCCGAGGCGATGGAGCGGGCGCGAGAACGCCAGACGACCGGCCTCGGCCCGCCCGGCGAGCTCGCCAAACTCGCGCGCGGCGAAGTTCAGCACTTCGGGCTCGGCTTCGAGCTGCCAAGCGGGGTCAAGCCGATGCTGGGGCCTGGCTCGTTCGGCCACGCCGGCGCCGGCGGGCGGATGGGCTTCGGCCACCCCGAGAGCGGCGTCGCCGTCGGCTACGTCTGCAACACCATGCGCCCGCTCTTCACCGAGCCCGACCCGCGATGGATCGGCTGGACCGCGGCGCTGCGCGAGGCCGTCGGCATGTGAGCCTCAGCCCCGCGCGAAGGCCGTTCAGACATTCTGATTTGAGCAGCCGACCATCCCGGCTAGCTTCATCGCTCGCCGCAAGTGGGAGGACGCGATGGCACGGCTCTACGACAACATCCTCGAGACGATCGGAAACACCCCGGCGGTGAGGATCAATCGGCTCGCCCCGGCGCACGTGAACCTCTACGTCAAGGTCGAAGCGTTCAACCCGCTGGGCTCGGTCAAGGATCGCCTGGCGCTCGGCGTGATCGAGGCGGCCGAGAAGTCCGGCGCGCTCAAACCGGGCCAGACCGTGATCGAGGCGACCAGCGGTAACACCGGCATAGGCCTGGCCATGGTCTGCGCGGCCAAGGGCTACCCGCTGGTGGTCACCATGGCCGAGAGCTTCTCGATCGAGCGGCGCCGGCTGATGCGCTTCCTGGGCGCGAAGGTGGTGCTGACGCCGGCCGCGCTGCGCGCCACCGGCATGGTCGCCAAGACCATCGAGCTCGCGAAGACCCACGGCTGGTACTACACCCGCCAGTTCGAGAACGAGGCTAACCCGGACATCCATTCGCGCACGACGGCGCGCGAGATCATCGACGATTTTGAAGGCAGGAAGCTCGACTACTGGGTCACGGGGTACGGCACCGGCGGCACGCTGAAAGGCGTCGCGCGGGTGCTGAGGACCGAGAAGCCCGAGACCAAGATCATCGTTTGCGAGCCGGCCGACGCGCCGATGCTGACCAGCCATGAGCCGCAGGCGCGCGAGCCCGACGGGTCGCCGGCCTCCGGACACTCGGCCTGGAAGCCGCACCCGATGCAAGGCTGGGCGCCCGACTTCATACCGAAGCTCACGGGCGACGCGGTCGACGCGCACCTGATCGACCAGACCCTGACCATCTCCGGCCCTGACGCCCTGAAGTACAGCCGGGACCTGGCGACCAAGGAGGGGATCTTCGTCGGCATCACCGCCGGCGCGACCTTCGCCGGCGCGCTGAGGATCGCCGAGAGCGCGCCCGCCGGGACCAATATCCTCTGCATGCTGCCCGACACTGGCGAACGCTATCTCTCGACCCCGCTCTTCGCCGACATCCCGGTCGACATGACCGACGAGGAGCAGGCGATCCTCAAGTCGTCGCCGATGTTCGCCTGACCCGCCCACCCCTTGCCTGCACGCGGTCGGCCGTCGATGAAGGCCTCGCCCGCCGCGGGTGAGTCGGGAGGCCGCGCATGCGCGAGATCGTCGTCTTCTGCGGCTCCTCGCACCCGGAGCTGGCGCAGGAGATCTGCGCGTGCCTCGACGCGCCGCTCTCGGAGCGCACGACCAAGCGCTTCACCAACGACTGCCTCGAGGTGCAGCTGAAGACGAATTGCCGCGAGCGCGACGTCTTCCTGATCCAGACGCTCTCGGCGCCCGTGCAGGACCACCTGGTCGAGCTGCTGCTGATGATCGACGCCGCGCGCGGCGCCTCGGCCGGTCGGATCACGGTGGTGATGCCGTTCTACGCCTACGCCCGCTCCGACAAGAAGGACGCCCCGCGGATATCGATCGGCGGCCGGCTGGTGGCCGATCTGCTCTCCGCCGCGGGCGCGAGCCGGGTGCTGACCATGGCGCTGCATTCGCCGCAGGTGCATGGGTTCTTCAGCGTGCCCTGCGACCACCTGCACGCCCAGCACGAGCTGGCCGACCACTTCCGCGCGCTCGACCTCTCCAACACCGTCGTCGCCGCGCCCGACATGGGCTACGCCAAGCAGGCCGCCGGGTTCGCCCGGCGGCTCGGCGTGCCGGTCGCGCTGGGCGCCAAGCAGCGCATCTCGGACACCAAGGTCGTGATCAGCGCGGTGATCGGCGAGACCGCCGGCAAGGACGTGATCATCATCGACGACGAGATCGCCGCCGGCTCGACCGTGCTCGAGCTGATGGAGCACCTGCGCGCCCGCGGCGTCGGCGAGGTGCGCATCGCCTGCACTCACGGCCTCTTCGGCCGCGGCGCGCTACAGCGCCTCGCCGACCAGCCGGAGGTGGTCGAGATCGTGACCATGAACACGGTTCCCGTGGAGGCGGAGAAGCGCATCGCGAAAGTGACGGTGCTCTCCGTCGCCCCGGCGCTCGCCGAAGCGATGCGGCGAATCCACGAGGGCCAGTCGGTCAGCGAACTGTTCGACGAACGCTGACCTGTGCGTGGTTCGAGGCGCGCCCTGGCGGGCGCTCCTCGCCATGACGAACTCTTTGCTCCTCAACACCCTCGTCATCCTGAGGAGCCCGCGGAGCGGGCGTCTCCAGGCGGAGGGGAGGGAGCGGCCATGCTCCGCCGCATCAGCCAGACGAGCGCGCCGATCAGGATCGCGGTCGCCCAGAACATGTTGCCGAGCGCGGGCAGCACGTGGGGCGAGGCGATCGCGACGCCGGCGGTGAAGAGCACGAGCGAGGCGATGAGGCTCCAGCTCATCACGCGGCGCACGCGCCGGTCCGGATCGAGCGCGCCGCGGACGACGAAGAGGGTGAAGGGGAACAGCAGCCAGACGAAGTAGTAGGCGCGCGCCAGGGGCGAGGTGATGGTCATCAGCGCGATCAGCAGGGCGTACTCGGCGGAATCGGAGGCCGGCGTGCGCCGCCGCTCGGGCGGCAGCGCGGCGACGAACCCGAGCCCGATCAGGCCGGCGACGACGGCGAGCACGATGTTGGCCTGGTCGTAGCTCAGATCGAACAGGTTGACGTAGAGCGGCTTCTCCTGCGGCTTCTCGGCCTCGGCGTTGATCGGCCGCAGATAGCGGTGGACCACGGCGATCAGCGAGTTGTTCTTCCAGCCCCAGTTCTGCTCCGGCCGCTGGCCGTAGCCCTTCTCGCTGGCCGAGAACAGCATCCCGCCGGCCCAAGTCTTCACCTCGGCGAGGTTGCGCTCGAAGCCGCGGATCGGCGCCGGGACCAGCAGCAGGAAGGTGGCTGTCATCACCGCCATCGAGAGCGCGGCGCGCCAGCGGCGGCGCCAGACGAGGTAGGGGAAGACAGCGACCGGGAAGGCCTTCAGGGCCGCGGCCGCGGCGAACAGCGCGCCCGCGCCGAGCTCGCGCCGGCCCTGCAGCATCACGAGGCCGCCCAGCACGATCGCCAGCAGCATCAGGTTGGGCTGGCCGAGGTCGTACATGTCCCAGATGAACGGCAGCGCGATCGCCGATGGCAGCGCCACGACCCACCACGGCCGCTCGGCCGGCCCGCCGGCCAGCTGCAGCGAGAAGCGCGCGGCCAGCCACCAGCTGGCGATGTTCACGAGGTCGATGCAGACGATCGAGAAAGCCCGTCCGAACAGGCTGAACGGCGCCAGCATCACCGCCGCGAAGGGGGGATAGAGGAACGCGAAGACGCCCGCGTCGGTCCGCGAGTAGAGGCCACCGCCCGTCAGCACCTGACGGCCGACGCCATACCAGAGCGGATAGTCCTTTCCCTTGCCGTGGCCGAACAGCTGCGGAACCAGCGGCACCGCGCACAGGATCAGGTTCGCCGCCAGGAACAGGAGGAAGACGGTGTTCGGCCCGAGCGGTCCATCGCGGCCGCGCGCCGGGGCGGGGCCGGCTGCGCCGATCGGTCGAGCTTCGGTCATCGGGTCCGTGTGTAGCGGGCTTGGGCGTCGCGCGACAGCGTCGTTCAGCCACGGTTCAGGGCCGGTCCGTCCCTTGGTTTCGGGGCGTGGATGGCGCCCTTCCTGCTTGTCCTGGTCCTGACGAGTGGCGGCGAACCGAATGTCGCCATTTCGCGTTAGACGGACTAGCGTGGCCCGGGGGCGTGCGAGGGAGGCGATGAGGCGGGGGATCTTGCTTGCGACGGCGCTGGTCGCGCTCCTGGCGGGCGTTTCCCGCGCGGACGTCGTCGGCGACGCGAAGGCCGGTCAGGACGCGCTTAACCGCAACGACTACAACGGCGCCGTCGCGCTCTTCACCCGCGCCATCGAGGCGCACGGCCTGTCGCCGGAGGGCCAGGAGTCGGCCTACGTCGAGCGCGCCACGGCCTATGTCGCGCTGCGCCAGTACGACCTGGCGCTGGCCGATCTCGACCTCGCACAGGCGATCACGGCCAACGATCCCGACGCGCGTAACCTGCGCGCCCAGATCCCGCAGACCGCGACGCTGGACCAGGCCTCCGCCGCCCGTCGCGGCGCGGCGCTGTACGAACGCGGCGACTACGACGGCGCGATCACGGCGCTCGACCGGGCGGTCGAGCTCAGCCCGAACGACCAGTACAGCCTCTACGAACGCGGCCTCACCTGGATCGGCAAGCAGGAATACCAACGCGCGATCAACGACTTCAGCACGGTGCTGCGGCTGGCGCCGAGCACCTGGGGCGCGTACGACGTGCGAGGCGACGCCTACCGGTTGCGCGGCGACACCGACAAGGCGATCGCCGACTACAACCAGGCGATCCAGCTGCATCCGAACGACGCGGCGGGTTTCTTCGGCCGCGGCCAGGCGGCGGCCGACCGCCGCGACGCGCAAGGCGCGATCGCGGACTTCACGCATGCGCTGCAACTGGCGCCGAACACGGAAGCCTATCTCTATGCGCGCTGCGCCGTTCGCGCGGCCGCAAGCATTCAGCTCGACCAGGCGCTCGCAGACTGCAACCACGCGCTCGAGCTCTATCCGAACGACGCCAACGTGCTCGATGCGCGCGCGTTCGTCTGGTTCCGTCGCGGCCAGATGGGCCGCGCGATCGACGACGACAACGCCGCGCTACAGGTCGATCCCCGGCACGCGAGCTCGCTTTACGTCCGCGGCCTGGCCCAGACCCGCAATGGACAGTCCGGCCCGGGCCAGGCCGACATTCGCGCCGCGCAGGCGCTCAACCCGAAGGTCGGTGACTATTACGCCAAGTGGGGCGTGCGGCCGTAGGCGGCCTCAGAGGGCGGCGAGCCGCGCGCTCGCGTCCTCGATCTGGGCGATCAGGGCCGGCGCGGGGTCGGAGTTGTCGACCGCCCAGGCTTGACGTTCCACCGCATCGCGCCTCCCCAGAACGAAAACGGCCCCCGCGGAGTGCGCGGGGGCCGTGGTCGTGATCTTGGGTGCGGGGATAGGATTTGAACCTATGACCTTCAGGTTATGAGCCTGACGAGCTACCGGGCTGCTCCACCCCGCGGCAAGCCGGGTCGTGATTGAAGGGTCAGATGGACACGCATCCGCTTGGCAGACCTGGCGACGACCTACTCTCCCGCGCCTTGAGACGAAGTACCATCGGCCCAGGAGGGCTTAACGACCGAGTTCGGGATGGGATCGGGTGGGGACCCTCCGGCATAGCCACCAGGTCAACGAAGAGGATGCAGAAGACACCATAGCCGGCGAAGGCGAAACCTTCGCGCGCATGAATTTTGATAAGAACGATCAAGCCTATCGAGCGATTAGTACCAGTAAGCTTCACGCGTCACCGCGCTTCCACACCTGGCCTATCAACGTAGTGGTCTACTACGGCTCTCGGCGAAGCCTTGTTTTGAGGTTAGTTTCCCGCTTAGATGCTTTCAGCGGTTATCTAT
>DATKMZ010000145.1:0-26103 GCA_035541575.1 Caulobacteraceae bacterium
ACGATCATGCCGCCGACCGCGTTCGTGCCCATGATGTGGCTGTTGTCGTAGACCTCGATCCGCTCGGGCGAGGCCTCAAGCCCGAACGTCTCGCAGACCCCGGCCAGCAGCTTCGACTGCGCCGAGCTCTCGGCCATCTTGCGCCCCAGCGCCTCGCGGGCGTTGGCGAGCGCGTGGTCGACGAGCTCGCGCTTCTCGCCCCGCTGCGGGCGGGCGATCTCGACCTTGCGGCCGGCCTTGATCCCGAACGCTTCCGCCAGCAGCTCGCGCTCGTCGGGCAGGATGCTGACGAGCACCAGCTTCGGGATCGGCTTGTCCTCGTAGAACTGGCCGATGAAGGCGGCCATCACCTCGGCGTCGGTGTCGGCCTTGTCGACGCGCGGGAAGTAGGCGCGGTTGCCCCAGTTCTGGCCGGCGCGGAAGAAGAACACCTGCACGCAGGCCTGCCCGCCCTCGGCGTGCAGCGCGAAGACGTCGGCCTCGTCGATGGTCTCGGGATTGACCTGGGTCTCCTGCGCCACCGACGAGAGCGCGCGGATGCGGTCGCGGAGCCTGGCGGCCCGCTCGAACTCGAGGTCGTCGGAGGCGGCCTGCATGTCGGCCGCCATGCGCGCGATCACCGCCCGGCTCTTGCCGCGCAGGAACGCCTCGGCCTCGTCGACCAGCGCCTGATAGTCCTCGAGCGAGATCAGGCCCGTGCACGGCGCTGCGCAGCGGCGGATCTGGTGAAGCATGCAGGGGCGCGTGCGCGTCTCGTAGACGCTGTCGGAGCATGAGCGCAGCAGAAAGGCCTTCTGCAGCGTGTTCAGCGTGCGATTCACCGCCCAGGCGCTCGCGAACGGGCCGAAGTAATCGCCCTTGATCGCGTGCGCGCCGCGGTGCTTCTTCAGCTGCGCGGCCGGATGCTCGCGGCGGATGACGATCTCGGGGAAGCTTTTGTCGTCGCGCAGCAGCACGTTGAAGCGCGGCTTCAGCTGCTTGATCAGGTTGATCTCTAGGAGCAGCGCGTCGGTCTCGGTGCGCGTGGTGGTGAACTCCATCGACCGCGTCAGGTCGACCATCAGCGCGATGCGCTGGGTGTGAAAGCGGCCTTGCGCGTACTGGATCACCCGCTTCTTCAGCGAGCGCGCCTTGCCGACGTAGAGCGCCTCGCCATCCTCGCCGAACATGCGATAGACGCCCGGCGAATCGGGCAAGCGCTTCACCTCGTCCTTTATCAGCGCGGCGCCCGCGAGGCGCGGCGCGGCGTCGTCAGCCGGCATGGGCGCAATATAGTCGAGTCCGCCGCGCCTCGCGCGTCAGCATGGGTCAGCGCGGCTCCTGGTCCAGCCAGTGCCGGATCAGCGTCAGGAGGCTCAGGGTGTCGGCGGGCGAGCCGACCACGATCACCTTCATGTGCGAACGCTCGGGCTCGTAGATCACTTCAGCCCGCACCGGCGGCCCGCCGGGTTGCCGGCCCCCGAGCGCGCTCGGGACCTGCCGCGCCCATCGCTGGGCCATGGCCGCCGGCGCGCCGGGCACATCGACGATGCTGGTGACCCAGGCTTCCTCCGCCGGCGCGGCCGGCTGGGCCGGCAGGCCTGAGAAGGCGTCCAGGTCCGTGCGCAGGATGCGGTACGACTTGCCGACCCGGGCCGCCCGCAAACGACCCTCGCGGATGAACCTCAGCACCGTCTTCGGGTGCAGCTTCAGCTGGCCGGCGGCGAACTCGACCGTGCACAGCTCTTCGCGGGGGGTGTGAGGCGGCGCGTCGAGGCGCGACCGGGGATGGATGACGGCGTTGAACTCCAGCGCCTTGCGCCGCTTTTTCTTGCGCAGCGCCGCCGTGATCTCCGCCGCGCTCATGCCGCGCCGGCGCAGCTCCTCGGTCAGGAGCGTCCCGACCTCCTCGTCGTCCTCGTCGCGGGGGCGGACCGTCTTCGGCTTGCTCGCCATCGCTCGATGATAGCCGCGCGCCGGGCCAGCCCGCCAGCGCACCGTCTCACCCCGCCCGAAGAAGCGCCATCGCGTCTTCGAAGCCCGGCGCTGTGACGCCCGCCAGGAAGGCGGCCAGTTGCATCTTGCCGAGCAGCTCCAGCACTTTCGGGCCGGTCGGCGACAGTCCGCCTTCCGCCACGGCCAGGCGGAACTCGGCCAGGCTCGGCGCCTGCAGATCGGCGTGCGGCGCCTGGCGCGGCGCCTGCGCCGAGGCCATCAGCAACAGGCAGGCGTAGTAGAGCTGCGTCATCGGCCGGATCAGCGCCAGTCGCGCCAGCGTGCGAGCATCCGGCGAGCGGCCGAGCCAGTCGTCAAGCAGCGCCGCTTCCAACTCGGGCGTCACCGCGATCTCGGCGGTGACGATCGCGATGTCCGCCAGCGGGTCGTTGCGGAACGCCGTCTCCCAGTCGATCAGCCAGAGACGCTCGCCGTCGTAGAGAATGTTGCGCGGATTGGGATCGTTGTGGCTCGAGACCAGCGCCGCGGCGTCCCACGGATAGGCCTCGCGGATCCGCGCCATGCCTTCGGCGTGCGGGTCGAGCAGCCCCGGCGCGAAGAGACCCGTCCCGCGCACGAACGCCAGCATCCGCTCGACGATCGTCGGATAGTCGCCGACGGCAGGGAAGGTCGGCAGGCGCTGCACCCGCGCGAGCAACCGGCCGATCTCCGCGGCGAGCGCGGCGGGTCCGCCCGGGAAGGTCTCGAGCGGCTGGACGTGCACGAACTCCATGATGGCGACGGCGCTCGCGGGGTCGGCGTGCAGCACCCGCGGGGCGATCCCCGCGTGGGCGGCGGCCTGCATGCAGGCGAAACTGCGCTCCGGATCGCGCAGCGCGGTGCGGCCCCGCTCGAGCCGGACGAGATAGTCCCGACCACCCACCTCCGTGCGGTAGATTTGCGCCGACACACCGCCGGCGATCGGCGACAGTCGGGTCGGGCTTGCCGCGCCGAACGCCTCGGCGAGCGCGGCTCGGACGCCGTCGCGGCGCTCCGGCGGAACGAGCGCCAGCGGGGCGTCCGATCGTCTGTCAGGCCTGGCGGCTTTCATTGCTCATTCCTTGTTAGGGCCTAAAATGCCTAATAAGGCAGCTCGTATAGAGTCAATAGGGAACAATAAGGCACATGCCGTGGCGCGCGTCGTCGCTATGCGGTTGGACCGCCCTGCGGCTCAGCGCGCCGGAAGAATCGTCGGCAGCCTCACGTTGAGCGGCGCGCCGTGCGGCAGGCGGGCGATGTCGGCCGCGACGGCCTCGGACAGGTGGCGGCCGGCCCGCTCCTGGAAGGTCTGGCTGACCCACCCTTGCGCCTGCACCGCGATGGCGATGGCGAGGAAGACGCCGATCACCGCCGCCAGGAACCAGTCCAGTCTGCGCATGCGCCAGCCCCCTCCCCGTGGGCCTTCCCCTTACGCCGGCGCCCGCGCCGCAGCAGGCGGCGTCGGCGCGGACGGCGGCTGCGCCAGCGCCGTCAGGGCCAGCACGCCGCCGGGGTTCATCGCATCGACCATGGCGCTCGGCATCAGAATTGTGGCGCCGCGCTCCTTGGTCGTTTCGTAGATAATATTCATCGCGCGAAGTTGGAGGGCCGCCGGGCTCTTGGCGTAGATTTCCGCCGCCTCGACGAACTTGCTCGCCACTTCCTGCTCGGCTTGGCCGAGCAACACCCGCGCGTGCCGTTCGCGCTCAGCCTGCGCCTGACGGCTCATGGCGTCCTGCAGGCCAGGCGGCACGCTGATGTCGCGAATCTCCACCGAGATCACCGAGATGCCCCAGTCGGCGATCTTGCGGGCGATCTCGTCGCGAAGCACCTCGTCGCCGTGCTTGCGCTCGGCGAGCAGGCTGGACAGCAGCGACGAGCCCACCATCTCGCGAAGCGACGTCTGCGCCACCCGCTCGATGCCCGAGCGGTAGTCGGCGATCTCGAGAGCCGCGCGCTCGGCGTCGTGGATCTGCCAGAACACCACCGCGTCGATGTTCACTGGCACGGTGTCCTTGCTGAGCGCCTGCTCGGCGTTGAACTCGGTGGTCTGGATCCGCTGGTCGAGCCAGGCTGCGACCCGGTCGAGGATCGGTATGATCCAGAAGACGCCAGGCCCCTTGATCGCGTCCAGCCGGCCCATGCGCAGCACGACGCCGCGCTCCCACTGGTTGGCCATCATCAGCGATTGCGGGATCAGCAGGCCCACGATGATCAGCACGACCGCGACGCCGATGTTCAACCGCTCGTTCGGTCCGAGGACGAAACAAAGGCCGGCGAGGACGAAGGCGACGCTCGACAGGAACGCGGCAAGGCGATTTCCGGCGCCGCGGTATCGGTTCATGGGGTGGTTTCCTTGGATTGGGCCAGAGCGGTGAGCCGCTCGGCCAGAGCCAGGGGATCGACGCCGTGGCCCGCGGCCAGGGCGAGGATCCGCCGGGCGAGGTGATCGGTCCGCGCCTCTTTCGCGGGCGGGTCGACCTTCGGCGGGGCGTCGGCGACGAAGCTGCCGCGACCCCGTTCGAGCCGGATGGCGCCAGCCCGTTCGAGCTCGTCGTAGGCGTGGCGCACGGTGTTGAGATCGACCTTCAGCGCGACCGCCACCTGGCGCATCGTCGGCATCTGGTCTCCGGGCCTCAGCGCGCCGTCGCCGATCGCGTGCAGCAGCTGCTCGCGCAGCTGGACATAGATCGGCACCCCGGACTCGCCGAGCTTGAGCATATCCAGCACGTTTTGCCGGTGTGTATGCATATACTCATACAATATCGGATCGCCGAACGTTGTCAAGCAAAGCTCGCTGCTCGGGGTCGCTCAGGCGGCGCGGGCCGTCGCCGTCATCAGGTAGTTCACATCGGCGTCGGCCGACGCGCGCCATGTCCCGGCGAGCGGATCGAAGACGATGCCGAACGGGCCCTCGACCGTGAACGGCTCACCCGCCAGGAAGCCGCGCAGCTCGGCAGGGGTGAGGAACCGGCGCCAGTCGTGGGCGCCGGCCGGAACCCAGCGCAGCACGTACTCTGCGCCGATCTTGGCCAGCGCCAGCGCCTTGGCGGTGCGGTTGAGCGTGCCGATGATCATCAGGCCGCCAGGGGCGAGCAGCCGCGCGGCGTCGCGCAGGAACGCGCCCGGATCTGGCACGTGCTCGATCACCTCCATGTTGAGCACCACGTCGTACCGGGCCGGCTCGTCCAGCAGCGCCTCGGCGGTGGCGACGCGATAGTCGATCGCGAGGCCGACCGCCTCCGCGTGCGCCCTGGCCGTGCCGACGTTGCGCTCTGAGGCGTCGACGGCGGTCACCTGAAAGCCCAGCCGCGCCATCGGCTCGGCGACCAGCCCGCCGCCGCAGCCGATGTCGAGCAGGGTCAGCCCCTCGAAGGGCCGCCGCGCGCGCCCGTCGCGGCCGAAGCGCGCCAGCGCCCGTTCGCGGATGATGGCCAGGCGCGCCGGATTGAAGCGGTGCAGCGGCGCGAACTTGCCGTTCGGATCCCACCACTCCGCGGCCCATGCTGAGAACCGGGCGACCTCGTCCGGGTCGATGCTGGTCGCCGGGACTTGGCTCATGACCAGAGGCTTTTGCGACCGGCGCCCGGGCGCCGTCAACGGATGAGGGTGATTGCCACGCCGACGTCCAGGTCCCTCCAGCGGCGATCGGCGGTGAGGACGGGCAGGTCAAGGACCTTCGCGAGCGCGAGGCAGAACGCGTCACCGAGCGAAAGTCCCTGTCGTCGCGTTCCGGCATGAAGCAGCGCGGCAAGCTCGGCCTGACGATCGTCGATCTGGGTCACTTCGAACCCGAACCCGCGGACAGCCGCCAAGGCGCCATCCTCGGACACGCCGCGAGCGATCAGCTTCGAGATGACCTCCGCGAAGTTGACGGCCGAAACGGCGGCGTCGCGCGCGGCGGCCAGGGCCACATCGCCACCGGGCTCGTCGTTGAGCGTCGCCAGGACCGCAGACGCGTCAAGAACCGCGTCCGTCATCGGTCTCCCCCCAATGAGCGCGGCGTTCGGCGATGAATTCGTCTACGAGGCTCACGCCGGGCGGAACATGCTTACGCAGAAGGGCGCGCGCCTGCTCCAAGGCCCGCTCGAAGCTCACGATCCGGAGTTCGCCATCCGTGAACGTGGCGAAGACCCGGCCGCCCGCCGTCACGCCCAGCGGGCCCGCGATCTCCGGCGGCAGCACCAGACTTCCATCGTCCCTGGGGCGCAGCCAGTAGCTGCCGCCCCGGCGTTCGATGAGCTCGTGTTGCTCGACCTCGGGATCGGACCCGGCGCCCGCCTCGCGCACGCCGCTGAGGTCGGCCTTGCCGAGCACGTAGCCGCCGCCGGCCTGCGCATCGCCTTCGAGCACGTTGCGGACGTGCTGGTAGCGCTTGCCGAGGAAGCGGGCGATCTCGGCGCGGGGCGCGCCAGCGGCGGCAAGCGCGCGGATCTTGTCCGAGATCGTCGCGTGCGGCGCCGCGATCGTACGCATGCGGTCCTGGTCCATGCTCAGCTCCCTGGTAGGTAGGTATGTAGGCATGGCTGCGGCGCAGTCAACCTTGTCCGGTCGCGAAGCCGTCGCTATGAGAGCCGCCTTCGCTGGAAGGGCGGCGCGAACTTGTCCCGCATCGTGATGAAATTCGGCGGCACCTCGGTGGCCGACCTCGAGCGCATTCGCAAAGTGGCGCGCCTGGTGGCGGTCGAGGCCGAGCGTGGCAACGAGGTTGCGGTCGTCGTCTCGGCCATGGCCGGGCGCACCAACGAGCTCGTCGCCTGGACCGACGGCGCAGGCCCCGCCGCCCCGGAGCTCGAGCCCTCGGACGAGGAGTACGACGTCGTCGTCGCGTCCGGGGAGCAGGTCAGCGCTGGCCTGCTCGCGATGACGCTCCGCAACATGGGCCTCAACGCCCGCTCGTGGCTCGGCTGGCAGGTGCCGATCCTGACCGACGAGTCGCACGGCAAGGCGCGGATCGAGGACGTGCCGCCGGAGAAGCTCGAGGCCGCGCTCGCCGCGCGCGAGATCCCGGTCGTGGCCGGATTCCAGGGCGTCGACCGCAACGGACGGCTGGCGACGCTGGGCCGAGGCGCTGGCGACCTCTCCGCCGTCGCCGTGGCCTCGGCGCTGCACGCCGACCGCTGCGACATCTACACCGACGTCGATGGCGTCTACACGACCGACCCGCGGATCGAGGCGCGCGCCCAGCGGCTGCCCCGGATCTCCTACGAGGAGATGCTGGAGATGGCCTCGCTCGGCGCGCGCGTGCTGCAGAGCCGCTCGGTCGAGCTCGCGATGGCCCAGCGCGTGCCGCTGCGCGTGCTCTCGAGCTTCGCCGAGCCCGGCGCCACCGACAACGCCGGCACCATCGTCTGCGACGAGGAGGAGATCGTGGAAAAGCGGATCGTGAGCGGCGTGGCCTACAGCCGCGACGAGGCCAAGATCAGCCTCTTCGGCCTGCCCGACCATCCCGGCGTCGCCTCGGCGATCTTCGGCGCGCTCGCCGACGCCAACGTCAACGTCGACATGATCGTGCAGAGCCATTCGCGCCAGGCCGACGCCGCCAACATGGAGTTCACCGTCGGCAAGCGCGACGCGCAGCGGTCCGTCGAGATCGTCCGTGGCCTGAAGGAAAAGATCGGGCTCGAGGACGTGGCGCTCGACGACAACGTCGCCAAGGTCTCGGTGATCGGCGTCGGCATGCGCAGCAACACCGGCGTCGCCCAGACCATGTTCAAGGCGCTGGCCGACAAGGGGGTCAACATCCAGGTGATCTCGACCTCCGAGATCAAGATCAGCGTGCTGATCGACGCGGCCTACACCGAGCTGGCGGTGCGCGCCCTCCACGGCGCCTACGGGCTCGACAAGGCCTGATCCGCCTCAGCTCCACAGCGTCCTTCGAGACGCCGCTTCGCGGCTCCTCTCTTCGTCATGGTGAAGAGCGCCGTCAGGGCGCGTCTCGAACCACGCAGCATCGACGCCTGGTCCGGGCGGTTGATCCCGGCGACTAGCCGCCCGCGAGCGCCGTCGGGGCGCGCGGCACGGCCTGGCGCGAGAGGCTGACAGTCGCGGCGAGCGCGGCGAACCCCGCGGCGACCCAAAGGCCGACCACCTCGCCCGGATCGCCCATCAGGTGCAGGAAGATCGCCGTCAGCACCGCGCCGATGGTCTGGCCGGTCAGCCGGGCCGTGCCCAGCATGCCGCCGGCCGCGCCGGCCCGCTCGCGCGGCGCCGAGGTCAGCATCATGCGGTTGTTGGGCGATTGGAAGAGCCCGAAGCCGAGCCCGCAGGTCGCCATCCGCCAGCCGATGTCCAACGGCGCCGCGCCGGCGGGCATCGACGCGAGCGCCGCAAGGCCGCCGCAGAAGATCGCCAGGCCGATGGCGCAGAGGATCGCGGTCGACATCCGGTCGGCGAGGGCGCCGGCGATCGGCGCCATGATCCCCACCGCCGCCGGCCACGGCGTCAGCAAGAGGCCCGTCGCCACCTGGCCGTAGTGCAGTGTGTTCTCGAAGTGGAACGGCAGGGCGACGAAGGCGAGCATCTGCGCGGTGAACGAGGCGATCGAGGTCGCCACCGAGAGCGCGAACAGGCGGTCGCGCAGCAGGTCGAGCGGCACCAGCGGCCGGGGCTGACCGAGTTCGCGCGCTACCAAGAGGCCGCCGACAATGACGCCGGCGAGGGTCTCGAGCGCGCCCACGAGCCGGGCGCGCGTCCGCGTCAGCACGTCGATCCCGCTGAAGACGAGTCCGAACGTGAGCGCGTTGAGCAGCGCCGAGCGCCAGTCGAACCGCCGTTCAGAGAGCGGGTTCTGCGGCAGAGCGCGCCAGCCGACCAGCAACGCGGCGACGCCGATCGGGATGTTGACGCCGAACAGCCAGGGCCAGGGTCCCAGCGCCAGGATCCCGGACGCGACGGTCGGTCCTATCGCCGACGAGGCGGAGACCACCATCGCGTTGAAGCCGATCCCCTGGCCCAGCTTGGCGTGCGGGTAGATGAAGCGCACCAGCGCGCCGTTGACGCTCATCACGCCCGCTGCGCCCAGTCCCTGCAGCGTGCGCGCGACCGTCAGCATCGGCATCGAGTGCGAGAACGCGCAGAGCAGCGAGGCGACCGTGAAGAGCCCGAGGCCGACGCGGAAGATGCGCCGGTAGCCGACACGCTCGCCGAGCGAGGCCAGCGGCAGCAGCGAGGTCACGATCGCCAGCTGGTAGGCGTTGACGATCCAGATCGATTCCGACGGCGCGGCGCCGAAGTCGCGGGCGATGGTCGGCAGCGCGACGTTGGCGATCGCGCTGTCGAGCACGGTCATGGCGATCGCCAGCCAGACCGCGATCGCCGCCTGCCAGCGGCGCGCGCCCGTCAGACCGTCCGCCTCGGCCGGCGAGATGGCCTTGGGCGCAGGCGTCCCAGGCGCGGCGAGGGCGGTCTCGGCGGTCTCCATCGCGCGCCTTGGACTTTGGATGCGTCGCTGCGTCAACCTGGCGCCGCGTTCAGCCGGCCGCGCGTCCCAGCGAGCCGACGAGGTCGTTGGCGGTCTGGGTCAGCGGCGTCAATTCTCCGTGCCCGACCTTGTCGATCGCGAAGAAGACGCCGATCCGCCTGGCCGGATCGATCACCACGTAGGTCAGGAAGCCGTCGCCGCCGCCGGTCTTCTCCAGGATCAGCGGGTGGGTCGCGGTCGGCGCCTCCTCGATCCAGGCGAGCCCGATCGCCTCGGCCGGGCCGGCGTGATCGAGCCCGATCGCGGCCTTGAGCGCGCTGCGCCGGATGTACGCCGTCTGGCTCACCTTGCGCACCGGATCCTTGTCCACGCCCGCGGCGAGCTGGCCTTTCAGCCACAGACCGATGTCGTTCGCGGTCGAATAGAGCCCGCCGCTGGCGGCGAAGCCCGTCTGGTCCACGCAAGGCTTGGGCGGCCGCGCCGGATCGGGGTCGAGCAGCCGGGCGCACTGCGCCGGCGTCGGCGAGGCCGTCGTGTCGGCCATCGCTAGCGGGCCGGTGACGCGGGCCTTCAGCGCCTCGGCGTAGGGCGCACCCGCGAGGGCGGCCAGGCGGTCGCCCAGGAGGTCGAAGGCGATGTTGGAGTAGAGCGCTCCCGCGCCGGGCGGATCGCGTTTCGAGGTGCGGGCGAGCCAGGCGGCGCGCGCCTGCGCCGACTTCGCGGCGTCCCAAGTCGGGTCGATCGGAGCGACTCGCGGCAGGCCGCTGGTGTGGGTCGCGAGCTCGAGAAGCGTGATCGGGGGTGGCGGGTCCTTGACCTTGCGCCGCTTCGGAGGCGGAGCGGGCAGCGGGTCGGCGAGCTTGGCGCGGCCTTCGATCACGAGATGCGCCAGGAGGTCGGAAGCGAACAGCTTGGAGATCGATTCCAGCCGCACCAGCGTTGCGCCGTCGGGTGGGGCCGGGTCGGCGGCGTGGACGCGGCCGAAGCCGCGCACGGTCGCCTGGTCGCCCTGCACGACAGTCACGACCATGCCCTGCGCACCGCTCTGGGCGTAGAGTCCGGCCAGCGCCGCATCGAGGTCCGCCGTGGACGTCGGCGCCTTCGCCGGGACGGTTGGCGGCTTCGAAGTGCAGCCCGCCAGCGCGGCCGCCACCGCCACGCCGGCGGCGAACCTCGCCGTCGCACCTCGATTCGACCGAAACCGACCCATGGCGGCGAGGCTTAATCTGAATCTCCCGAGCGCCGGAAGGGCGTCCGCGAGGTGCGGCGATCGGCGTCCGTCGCGCGGTTCTTGAACTCGGGTTTCGTCGTCCCAGATGCCGGGAGGCGGCGGCGTTTCAAGTCCGCCCACGAATGAGGCTTTCCCCAGGAATCGGCCGGCTGCGAGCGGCCGGTCGCACCCTTTCCTGGCCGGAAAGCTGCTATAGGGCCGCCAGAAACGGGAGAAAGCGCCCAGCTCATGCCCCCCGCGCCCGGCGTCGCCACCCGCGGACCCCGCAGCCTGCTTCGCCAGATCCGCGAAGCGATGGCGGGCGCGCGCCCGGCGCAGGCCAAGCTCGACATGGTCGTGCGGATCATCGCCGTCTCGATGGTCGCCGAGGTCTGCTCGCTCTATCTCGCCCGCAAGTCGGGGGAGATGGAGCTGTTCGCCAGCGAGGGCCTCGATCCGGCCGCCGTCCACGTCACCCGCATGAAGCCCGGCGAGGGCCTGGTCGGCGAGATCATGCGCCAGGGCCGGCCGCTGAACCTCTCCGACGCGCCCGCCCACCCGGCTTTCTCCTATCGGCCGGAGACTGGCGAGGACCCGTTCCACTCCTTCCTCGGCGTGCCCCTGTTGCGCGGCGCGCGTGCGATCGGCGTGATCGTCGTGCAGAACCGCACCAGCCGGGTCTACGGCGAGGACGAGCTCGAGGACCTGCAGATCATCGCGATGGTGCTCGCCGAGATGGTCTCGGCCGGGGACCTCTTCAGCTCGGCGGAGCTCAAGGACGTCGAGATCGCGCCGCAGCGCGCCGAGCGCATGCGCGGACAGAAGCTCGCCGACGGCCTGGCGCTCGGCGTCGCCGTCCTGCACGAGGCGCCGGTCGCCGTCAGCAAGCTGCTCAGCGACGACCCGGTCGCCGAGGAGGCGCGTCTCGCCAAGGCGATCGCCGACCTGCAGGCCCAGATCGACGAGATGCTCGAGGGTCACCAGGCGGTGCTGGGCCCCTCGTACGACCTGCTCGAGACCTACAAGATGCTGGCCTACAGCCGCAGCTGGAACCGCTCGCTGATCGAGGCGGTGCGCTCCGGGGTCACCGCGGAGATGGCGGTCGAGCGCGTGCGCAACGAACAGCGCGCGGGCCTTGGCCAGGCGCGCGACCACTACCTGCGCGAACGCGTCCACGACCTCGAGGACCTGAACGACCGGCTGCTTCGCCACCTCGCCGGCGACGGCGGCAAGGCGCGCACGCTGCCGGAAGGGGCGATCCTGATCGCTCGCAGCCTCGGCCCGGCCGACCTGCTGGAGTACGACCGCGCCAAGCTGAAGGGCATCCTGCTCGAGGAGGGATCGCCCGCGAGCCACGCCGCGATCGTCGCCCGCGCGCTCGACATCCCCTGCGTCGGGCGCCTGGCGGGCTTGCGCGACCGCGTCAGCGAGGGCGACCCGGTGATCGTCGACGCCGAGAGTGGCGAGGCCTACCTGCGCCCGCGGCCCGACGTGGTGACAGCGCTGAAGGCGCGGCTTGGCGTGCGCCTGCAGCGCCGCGCCGAGTTCGCGAAGCTACGCGACACGCCCGCCTTCACCCGCGACGGCGCGAAGGTCAGCCTGCTGATGAACGCGGGCCTCGCGGTCGACCTTGATTCGCTCGCCGAGACTGGCGCGGAGGGTATCGGGCTCTTCCGCACCGAGTTCCAGTTCATGGTCTCGGAGGACCTGCCGCGGAAGTCCGCGCAGGCGGCGCTCTACCTCAGGGTGATCGAGGCGGCCGGCGACCTTCCTGTCACTTTCCGCACCCTCGACCTCGGCGGCGACAAGGTGCTGCCCTATCTGGAGGCCGAGCGGGAGGACAATCCGGCGCTCGGCTGGCGCGCGATCCGCATGGGGCTCGACCGCCCGGCGCTGCTGCGCTTGCAGCTGCGCGCCCTGATCTCCGCCGCGCGCGGCCGGCCCTTGCGCGTCATGTTCCCGCTCGTCGCCAACGTCGACGAGTTCCGCGCCGCCCGCGCGCTCGTCGATCTCGAGGTGGCCTGGGCCCAGCGCCGCGGCCGCCCGCCGCCCTCGCGCCTGGACGTCGGGGCGATGATCGAGGCGCCGGCGCTGATCTGGCACCTCGACGCGCTGCTGCCGATGACCGACTTCGTCTCGGTCGGCACCAACGACTTGATGCAGTACCTGTTCGCCGCCGACCGCGGAAACCCGCGGGTGGCCGACCGCTACGATCCGCTCTCGCCGCCGGCGCTGCGGGCGCTGAAGCGCATCCAGGAAGCCTGCGCCGAGACGGGCACGCCGGTCTCGGTCTGCGGCGAGATGGCCGGCCGTCCGCTCGAAGCCTTTGCCCTGGTGGCGCTCGGGTTCGAAGCCCTCTCGATGCCGCCCGCGGGCATCGGACCGGTCAAACAGATGGTGCTGTCGTGCGATCGCGAGGCGGCCCGGCGTGGCGTGGAGGCCCTGCTGAAAGCAACCCAAGGTTCGGTCCGCAACGAACTCGAGACGCTCGCCCGCAAGCTTTATGTCGCAGTATGAAATTTGGCCTACGCCGTTGGAATCACGCGTTTTAATTGTTATTCAGAACACATCGTTAACCTGCGTCGCCCTAGCGTGCCGATCTTCGGCCGCCGAACAGGCGGCGCGGGGGTTCAGTCGGGGATTCTGAACGGCATGCCTCTCGATACGGGCGCCTTCTCAGACGGGCCGCGCCGGGGTGAGTTCGACCCGGTGAAACGCCCGCGCCTGGCGCTCGACACGACGATCGGCATCGGCGGGGCGCTGCGCGCCGCCCGCGAGGCGATGGGCCTCTCGCTCGACGAGATCTCCGAAACGACCCGGGTGCGCGTGCGCCACCTCGAGGCGCTCGAGGCCTGCCGCTTCGACCAGCTGCCCTCGCGCCCGTTCACGATCGGCTACGTCCGCGCCTACGCCAAGGCGCTGGGCCTCGATGCCGACGCCACGGCGGCGCGCTTCCGCACCGAGCACCCCAGCCCCGACGACGACGAGCTGCGCACGCCGGTCGGCGTCCGCCACGAGCGTCAAAGCGGGCGCCACAACTGGATCTTCGGCGTCGCCGGGGTCGCGGTGGTCGCGGTGATCGGCTGGAACGTCGCCCAGCATGTGATGACCGCGCCGGCGCCCAAGGCCGCCGCCGTCGCGCCGAACCACGCCGTGGCGCTGGCCCAGGCCAACACCGCCGTCGGCGGCCCGTTCTCGCTGCAGGCGCCGCTGCCGGCGCCGCCGGAGGCCACGACGCCGACGCCTTACGTGACGCCAGTCGTCGGCGCAGACGGCGCCTCGACCAACGCCGCGGCCCCCGCCAAGCCGGCCGAGCCGCCGCCCGCGACGCCGTTCGTCGCTCAGGGGACCATCTACGGCAAAGCCGCCGGCGCCTCGCCGCTGATCATCCAGGCCAAGAAGTCGATCTCGCTCGAGGTTCGCGGGCCCGGCGGCGTCGTCTACTTCGCCCGCCAGCTGTCCGCCGGCGAGGCCTACCGCGTGCCGGCCCTGCCGGGCCTGACGGCCGAGGTCTCCAACCCGCAGAACGCCGAGCTTTACGAGAGCGGCGTCTCCAAGGGCCTCTTCACCCAGGCGCAGACGCCGCTGAAGACGGTCGGCTAGCACGTCGTCGCCGACACGTGTCTACGCCATCATAGCCTGCACGCTGAACGAAGTGTCGGCCGCCCGGGGGCGCGCGCCGTGTCGCGCCCGGCGCCCGTTGAGCTGAATCAATGAGGTTTCCCGCGGCGTCGGCGATCTAACCCGAGGCCGCGACATACGGGACATTCAAGTCTCCCGTCGGCGACGGGACCACGAAGGCGTAAAGCGCCTGCGCGGGCGGTCGAAGGACCTGGGGGGCGACTGAATGACACGCGTGCTCGACTACCCGCTCGCCGTGTTCGCCGCCTCGGCTCTGCTGCAGTATCTCGCGGCCTATGTCGGCCACTCCATCCGCAAGCGGTCGAGCGTCGAAAGTCCGAGCGAGTTCGCCACCGTCCTTGGGGCTGCTCTGACGCTGCTGGCCTTGATCATCGGCTTCAGCTTTTCAATGGCTGTCAGCCGTTATGACCAGCGCAAGAACTACGAGGAAGCCGAGGCGAATGCGATCGGCACCGAATACGTGCGCGCCGATCTGCTGGCGGTGACCGTGGCTCCGCAGGTGCGCGACCTGCTGACCCGGTACGCCGCGCAGCGCGTGCTGTTTTACGAGGAACGCGACCCGGACCGGCTGCGGCGGATCGATGCCGAGACGGCGAGGCTGCAGAACAAGCTCTGGTCGACGGTCGCCGTTCCGGCCACGGCCCAGCCTACGCCCGTCGTCGCGCTCACTGTTTCCGGAATGAACGACGTGCTGAACTCGCAGGGTTATTCTCAAGCCGCCTGGTGGAACCGCATTCCTGTCGGCGCCTGGACCTTGATGCTGCTGGTGGCGCTGGCCTGCAACCTGCTCGTCGGCGCTGGCGAGGAACACAAACGGCGAGCGGCGCTGTCGGTCTTGCCCCTGATCGTGTCGATCTCGATGTTCCTCATCGCCGACATCGACAGTCCGCGCGGCGGCGTCATCCGCGTGGCGCCGCAGAACCTTCTCGCGCTCTCCCAGTCCTTGGGCGCCCACTAGTGGCCGGCCGGTGAGGGCCGCCCGGGCATTCGGCCAGGTCCTGATCACGGGCGCCATACTTCTGCTCGCGCCGCAGGTCGCCCACGCGGACGAGGGCGGCGCGGGATTCTGGCTTCCCGGGACCTATGGCAGCGCCGCTGCGGAGCCGGCGACCCCGGGCTGGAGCGTTTCGGTCTCAGCCTACGGCGCTTCCGCCGACGCTGGCGCCGACGTCGTCCGCGCGCGCGACATACGGATCGGGGACTTCGACGTAGCGACGGATGTCCAGATCTCAGGCCACCTGCAGACGAACAGTGAACTCGTCCTCCTGAGCGCCACGTACGTCTTCACAGGGCCGGTTCTCGGCGGCCGCGCTTCCTTTGGCGTCGGCGCCACGGTTGGCCGAACGGCCACGTTCCAGTCGGCGACGGTGCGCGTCTCGATGGGTCGCCAGCAGACCATCCGGTCGTTCAGCGCGCGCGATTCGATCGTTGGGGTGGGCGACTTTGCGCCCATCGCATCCCTGGCGTGGAGCGCGGGAGCGGACAGCTTCATGGTCTATGCGACCGGAAACATCCCCGTCGGGTACGATCCGCACCGCCTGGCGAACATGGGCATTGGTCACGGAGCCGTCGACGGCGGGGCCGGGTACACACTCCGGAACGCGCGCGGCGACTTCGAAGCCTCGGCCGTCGCCGGCTTCACATACAATCTCGAGAACGCCGCCACCGACTACCGGAACGGCGTCGACTTCCACCTCGACTGGGCCGCGTCACAGGCCCTGAGCAGGGCGCTCAACGTGGGGATCGTCGGCTACGTCTACCGACAGATCACCGGCGATGGGGGAGCTGGCGACAAGGTCGGCCCGTTCCTGTCGCGAGTGGCGGCAGTAGGCCCGCAGGTGACCTACGCCTTCGGGACGAGCAAGCTCGACGCCAGCCTCAACCTGAAGGGCTATACAGAGTTCGATGCCGGCCGCCGTCCCGCAGGCTACAACATATGGCTGACGCTCACCCTCTCGCCACACGCAGCGGGGACTTCGTGAACTGTTTGCAGCGAGCCAAGCAGAGCGCTTCCGGGCATCCCAGGAGGATGCTGATCGGCGTGATCGCGGCGATGCTCTTATCGCTGGCGCCCGCCGTCCCCGTCGCTTCACCCGCCCAGCCCGGGCCAACGCCCCTGCGCGTCGAGGTGTATGTCGTGCCGCCGTTCGTTATCGAGCGCGGTGAGCATCTGACTGGCTTCAGCATCGAGCTCTGGGAGGAGATCGCGTCGCGCCTGAAGCTGAAGAGCGCCTACCAGATCGCATCCACCCCGGACGCGGGGTTCGACGCCCTGCGGTCCGGGAGCGCGGATGTGGGGCCTTCTGGCGTGCTCATCACCAATGCGCGGAACAGTGAGTTCGACTTTTCGGTGCCGATCCTGGAGGCGGGCCAGCAGGTGATGGTTCGCGAGGCGGGAGCTGCAGAAGCGCCAAATCCGCTGACGGACCTGGTGCGATTGCTGTTCTCCAAGACCACGGCCGCCTGGCTAGGCGTTGGCCTGTTGCTCATCATCGTCCCGGCACACCTCGTCTGGGTGGTCGAGCGCCGCAACCAGGAGGGGATCCTCCCGAGTGACAAGTACATCCCGGGCATCTTCCACGCGGCCTGGTGGACCGCCGGAACGCTGCTGGCGCAGGCCGACGAGATGCCGCGCCAATGGCTGGCGCGCGCATTCGCATTGGTCTGGATGTTCGTGGCGGTCGTCTTCGTCGCCCTCTACACCGCGCAGCTCACGAGCGCCCTCACGGTGCAGGAGATCCGCGGCGCCATCAATGGCCCGGAGGACCTTCCCGGAAAGAAGGTCGGCACGATCCAAGGGTCGGCCTCAGTCGATTACGTGCGCAACTACAACGCGACAGCGGTGACATTTGACCAGCCGGCGGCGCTCTTCCAGGCGCTGGTCGACAAGAAGGTGGACGCAGTGGTCTTCTGGGCGCCGGTCCTTCAGTACCACGCGTCTCACGAGGGGAAGGGCGTCGTCCGGGTCGTCGGCCCCGAGTTCCACAAGGGCGACCTCGGTATCATCTTCCCGGACCGCAGTCCGCTGCGCAAGAAAGTCAACGCCGCACTCCTCTCCATGAAGGAGGATGGCGCTTACGATCGGATATACCAGAAGTGGTTCGGCGACACAGACTGACGGCAAGGCGGCCACGTCACCCGCCCAGACCTTCCTGGTGGGGCCGAGTTCGCTTAGGTGAGCTTCACCGCCGCGCTGCGGAGGAGGATGCGCCATGACCCAGCATTCTGTCGCCGTGATCGTCGGAAGCCTGCGCAAGGGCTCGTTCAGCCGCATGGCCGCGCGCGCCCTGATCGAACGCGCGCCGGCCTCGCTCGCCTGCCGCTTCGTCGAGATCGGCGAGCTGGCGCTCTACAACCAGGACCTCGACGAGGGCGAGCCCCCGGCGTCCTGGCGGACGTTCCGCGACCAGGTCCGCGGCGCCGACGCCGTGCTCTTCGTCACGCCGGAATACAACCGTTCGGTCCCCGGCGTGCTGAAGAACGCCATCGACGTGGGCTCCAGGCCCTACGGCCAGAGCGTCTGGGCGAAGAAGCCGGCCGCCGTCATCAGCGTGACGCCCTCGGCGCTGGGCGCCTTCGGCGCCAACCATGCGCTGCGCCAGTCGTTCGTCTTCCTCGACATGCCGGTGATGCAGCAGCCTGAGGCCTACATCGCCGGCGCGCACAAGCTGTTCGACGACGCCGGCAGGCTGACCGTCGAGAGCACCAGCGAATTCTTCGCCGCCTTCATGACCGGTTTCGCGGGCTGGATCGGACTCGTCCGTGGCGGCGCGGCGCAGGGCCAGATCGCCTGACGCCAAAACGCAACGCCCTCGTGGCGGACCGCGCGCCGCACTGGCGACGCGGGGCCTTTGCCCCTATCCTTTCGGACGTCATGACCGCCCAAGACCACACCCACCTGCGCCCCTGGCGCACGATCGAGCGCCGTAAGTCCCGGCAGATCCACGTCGGCAACGTCGCCGTCGGCGGCGATGCGCCGATCTCCGTCCAGTCGATGACCAACACGCTCACGGCCGACGCCAAGGCGACGATCGAGCAGGTGCGCGAGCTCGCCGAGGCGGGCGCCGATATCGTGCGCGTCTCGTGCCCGGACGAGGCCTCGACGGCGGCCATGCCGCAGATCGTCAAGGCGGCGACCGTGCCGATCGTGGCCGACATCCACTTCCACTACAAACGCGGCATCGAGGCCGCCAAGGCTGGCGCGGCCTGCCTGCGCATAAACCCCGGCAACATCGGCTCGGCGGCGCGGGTCAAGGAAGTCGTCGACGCGGCCAAGGACCATGGCTGCTCGATGCGGATCGGCGTCAACGCCGGCTCGCTGGAGCCGCACCTCCTGGAACAGTACGGCGAGCCGTGCCCAGAGGCGATGGTGCAGAGCGCGCTCGACCACGCCAAGATTCTGCAGGACCTCGACTTCCACGAGTTCAAGATCAGCGTGAAGGCGTCAGATCTGTTCCTGGCCGTCGCCGCCTACCAGCAGCTCGCCGAGGCGATCGACTGCCCGCTGCACGTCGGCATCACCGAGGCCGGGCCGACCCGCTCCGGCACGATCAAGTCGTCGATCGGCATGGGCTCGCTGCTCTGGGCCGGCATCGGCGACACCATCCGCGTCTCGCTCGCCGCCGACCCGGTCGAGGAGGTGAAAGCGGGTTTCGACATCCTGAAGTCGCTCGGCCTGCGCCACCGCGGGGTCAACATCATCGCCTGCCCATCCTGCGCCCGGCAGGGCTTCAACGTGATCGAGACGGTCGGCAAGCTCGAGGAGCGGCTCGCTCACATCTCGACCCCGATGAGCCTCTCGATCATCGGCTGCGTCGTGAACGGCCCGGGCGAGGCGCTCTTGACCGACGTCGGCTTCACCGGCGGCGGCAAGGGCGCGGGAATGGTCTATCTGGCCGGCAAGCCCGACCACAAGATGGACAACGAACGGATGGTCGACCACATCGTCGAGCTGGTCGAGGCGAGGGCCGCCGAGCTGGCGGCCGCCGAGGACAAGACGCTGCAAGCCGCAGAGTGAGCGCGGGCGGCCAAGAAGAAGCGTGACATCAATTTGAAATCGGAAGGGTGACGCCCCCGTCACTCTTGCGCGTGCGGGATTTGCCTGCTTAGGGTTTCGGCCGCCTAACTGGGAGCGAAACCAATGTCCGCCGACGGCACCTGGAAGACCACGATCAACTCGCCGATGGGCGTGCAGCAAGGCACGCTGACCGTCAAGACCGACGGCGCCAGCTTCACCGGCTCCATGGCCAGCGCGCAGGGTACGCAGGACATCTCGGGCAAGGTGGACGGCAATACGCTGACCTGGGGCTCCAAGCTCACCCAGCCGTTCCCGATCGACCTCGAGTTCACTGTCACGGTCGATGGCGACAAGATGACGGGGTCGGTCAAGGCCGGGGCCTTCGGCTCTTCGCCGCTGAGCGGAGAGCGGGCCTAAGCCCGCGGCGACGTCGCTCCTCGGCGCCTGGAAGGCCGCGAGCGCGCGGCTGTCCGCGGCCGGGGTCGAGAGCCCGACGATCGACGCGCGGCTGCTGCTCGAGGCGGCCGCGCCGGTCTCCCGCGCCGAGATTCTCACCGATCCGCACCGGCGGCTGGACGCCGACGCCGCGGCGCGGCTCGAGACGTTCGTCGCCCGGCGCGAGCGGCGAGAGCCGGTCAGCCAGATCCTCGGCCGCAAGGCGTTCTGGACGCTGACGCTGAACGTCGGCCCGCAGGTGCTGACGCCGCGGCCGGAGACCGAGACGATCCTCGACGTCGTGCTGGCGGCGTTCCCGCCGGAGCGCGCCCTCAGCGTGCTCGACCTCGGCGTCGGCTCGGGCGCGATCCTCCTTTCGATCCTTGCCGAGCGGCCGAAGGCCAAGGGGCTCGGCGTCGACGTTTCGGAGGAGGCGCTGGCCGTCGCCCGCGACAACGCCGCCCAGCTCGGCCTCGCCCGGCGCGCGGCGTTCCTGCGCACCGACTGGACCGCAGGCCTCGACGAGGCTGCGTTCGACCTCGTCGTCTCCAATCCGCCCTACATCCCGACCGCCGAGATCGAGACGCTCGAGCCGGAGGTGCGCGACCACGAGCCGCGCCTGGCGCTCGACGGCGGACCGGATGGTCTGGACGCCTATCGCCGCCTCGCGCCGGAGATCCTGCGCGTGCTGCGGCCGGGTGGGCGCTTCGCGGTCGAGATCGGGTTGGGCCAGGGCCAAGCGGTCGAAGCGCTGTTCCGCGCGGCAGGCGCCGAGGGGCTCGCGTTGCACAAAGACCTGGCAGGCCGCGGCCGTGTCGTCGCGGGCGTCAAGAAACCCCTTGGAAATGAACGGTGGAATCGCTAAATCTTTAAGCGTCTCCTCCTAGAACCGTCGGAGTCGAGGTCGAGGCGCCGGTCCGATTTGGCTGGCGCTCAAGGCGCTCCGGCAGGCGCGAAAGAGCGCGCCCGGGACCGCTGGAGACAGGGAACCTAAAGCGTTTTCGGACACTCAAACCGGGCAGGATCGCCCGCTTCTCGATGGAAACCACAGGTCCGCCTGGGCTCATGGCCCGGCGGGGCCGGGTGATCCGCAACAGGTCAACCAATCATGAGAGATTTCAAGGGGATGAAGCGTCAGCGCAACCGCGGTCGCGGTGGCGGAGGGGGGGGCGGCAAGCCGCAGCACAACGCCAACCGGGCGTTCGATTCCAACGGGCCCGACGGCGTGAAGGTGCGCGGCGCGGCCCAGCACATCTATGAAAAGTACCAGCAGCTTGCGCGCGACGCCGGCTCGGCCGGCGACCGCGTGCTCGCCGAGAACTACCTGCAACACGCCGAGCACTACTTCCGCGTCCTGCGCGCCATGCAGCCGCAGCGCCCGGTGGCCGAGATTGTCGGGCGCGACCAGTTCGCCTCCGGCTACGACATCGACTTCGAGGACGAAGGACAGGGCGCAGAGGAAGGCGCGGAGACCGAGGCCGAGGCGAACGGCGACGGCCGGCCCCGCGACGAGCGTCCCTGGCAGCAAGGCGAGCGCGGGCAAGGCGAGTTCCGCCAGCGCGACGACGGGCGCCGCGACGATCGCCGTCGCGACGAGCGCGACTTTCGACCCCGCGACGATCGCCAACAGGGCGGCGAACTCCGTCAGCGCGACGATCGCTACCAGGGCGACCGGCGCGATCGTTTCGACGATCGTCCCCGCGATGACCGTCCCCGCGATGACCGTCCCCGCGACGATCGCCAGCAGGGCGGCGACTTCCGTCAGCGGGACGATCGTCCTCGCGACGACCGTCAGCGCGATCGCTTCCAAGGCGACCGCCGGCCGGACCGCGATCTCCGGGGTGACCGCGGCGAGCGGAGCGATCCCCTCGGCGTGATCGAGCCGCAGGCGACGCCGCTCCCCACCGCCTCTGCGGCGCCGCCGCCGGTTTACGAAGAGGCCGAAGGCGGCGTTCTGCGCGGCGAGGATGGGACGATGAGCCACGCGCCGGCGTTCCTGCAGTCGCGCCCCGAGCCGCGCGTTGACGACGAGAGCGGAGAGGGCCGCAGGCCGGCGCGCCGCCGCCGCCCGCCGCGCAACTTCGACGCCGACGAGGCCGCGCCGGCCGAGGTCGACGAGGGCTGATCGCCGCTCAGAAGTGGGCGGCGTCGGTGTAGAGCCCGCGCTGGCCCGCGCCCTGCGGGACCGGGATGCCGGGCGTCCAGGTGAAGAAGTCGCCGGTGGCGCGGCCGAGCCCGTTGATCGGCGCCGAGCCGGGCGAGGCCGGCGAGGTGTAGATCACCAACGTGTCGAGCCCCGTGGGCGCCAGCGCCCCACACCACGCGCGCAGCAACGCTTCGAGCTCGGCCTCCGCGCCGGGCGTGAACGCGTAGTCCATGACGACGCCAGGCATGCTCACCGTCTGCGAGCCGCCGGTCTCGGTGACGTTGCGGAGCGCTTGGCCCGCCGGCCAGACGCCGACGACCGCGCCGTCGGTCAGCCAGACGTTGTCCCAGCCGTAGAGGTCAGGCGCCCGTGTGACGCGCGCCGCCAAGCTCGCGGCCGAGTAAGGCACGAAGAGCTCCTCGGCGTCATGGAAAGCGTTGAGGCGCGATGCGATCTCGGCGGCGTCCGCCGGCGTCGCGGCGCGGCCCGCCTTCGGCCCGGCCAGCGCCGCACAGTCCAACTCGACGCGCTGGACGATCTGGTCCCACTTGTCCGGCGTGCCCTGGAAGCCGTGCTGCATGCCGAGGTTGTCGACCGCGATGTAGGCCTGCGAACCGTCGACATGGTCCCAGTACTTGTTGAGCACGCTGTTGGCCGCGCCCCAGAGGCCCTTGCGCTGGTGCTCGGGCAGCACCCGCAGGTGCGAGACCGTGACCAGCTTCTTCAGCGCCCCGCCGACGCGCACCACGCGCTCGGCGCCGCAGCTGATCGCGGCGGGAACCCCGTCCACCGACGCCAGGCCGACCGTGCAGTCCTCCAAGAGGCGCGAGAAAGCGAAGTAGTCGGCGCCGCGATCGAACCAGACCTTCGTCTCGCCCATCACGATCGGGCACCGCCGCTCGATGTCGGCGCAGATCAGCGCGTCAGCTGGCGTCGCCTCGCGCACCTCGAGCTTGAAGTCGTGGATGCGCTCGAACCGGAAGGTGTCGATGCGGTGCGGCGGCGCGGCCTCGAGGCCGACGTGGAACGCGAGCCGCCGGTCCTTGCCAGTCGTCACCTCGACGACGATCTGCAATGCGTCGGACGAGCGTAGGGCGACGCCCACGATCGCGCCGATGCGCGCCGCCTCCGCGCGCCAGGCTTCCCGCACGGCCTCATCGGTCTGCAGCGGCCCGAACCGGTCGCGCGCCCCCGGCGTGAAGCGCTCGAGGTCGGCGAGCGTGACGCCCTCGCCGTCGTCGATCCAGGTCCTCAGCCACCAGGCGGCTCGGCGGCCGGCGGGCGTGTCCGGCAACTCGCCAACGATCGCATCGGCTTGCGTGCTCATGCGATGCAACTCCTTCCTCGGCGCCTTGGCCACGATCGAGCCCCGCCATAGCATGACCGCACGCTCGGAACGCGTCAGGGATGGCGCTGCAGGGGAGGCGCGGATGCTGTTCAGGGCCCTGGCTTTGTCGCTCGCCCTCGTCGGCGCCGCCGGCGCCTCCCGCGCCGCCGATCCGACTGGCGACTGGAACGGCGTCCTGGCCGGCCATCTGCATGCCGACGTTCACCTCCGCGCGGCCGCCGGCGGCGGGCTCTCCGGCGTGCTGGACAGCCCCGATCAGGGGGTCGGCGACATTCCGCTGACCGACGTGGTCGTGACCGCGACAACGCTCGCCTTCAAGGGCCCGGCGGGCAGCGCCTACCAGGGCGCCTGGGATCCGGCGAAGAACGCCTGGGTGGGCGCCTGGACCCAGGGCGGCGCCTCGTTGCCGCTGAGCCTCACGCGGGGCGTCGCGCCGAGACCATCCTCGACCTGTCCGGTCGGAGAGCCGGCCGGTCAGGCGCCCCGCTGGTGCGATATCCTGATCTGGACGCCGGCGCAGCAGCAGAGCGCCTACCGCCAGATGGACAAGAGCTTCGCCGTGCGCGCCGTGCGCCGAGGCGGACCGGTGCGCGATCTGCCGAGGGCGTCGCGGCCGCTCGATGTCCGCTTCAGCCTGAACGGCGAGACCTGGACCACCGACGACTACATTCGCCGCGCCCACGCCGTCGGGATCCTCGTCATCAAGGACGGCGCGATCTGGATGGAGCGCTACGGCCCGGCTGAAGATCCCCGCGACCGCTGGATCGCCTTCTCGGTCACCAAGTCGGTCACCTCGACGCTGGTGGGCGCGGCGATCAAGGACGGCGCGATCTCCGGCCTCGACGCCCTGGTCACCGACTATCTCCCGGAGTTGAGAGGCGGCGCCTACGAGGGCGTTACGATCCGCCAGCTGATCAGCATGACGTCCGGCGTGTACTGGAACGAGAACTACGGCGACCCCGGCGCCGACATCGCCCGCTACGACCGGGGCGCGCCCGGCGCCGGCGGCGAGTCCGCCATCCTCGCCTACATGGCCAAGCTGCCGCGCGCCGAGCCGCCGGGGACGAAGTTCAACTACAACACCGGCGACACCACGCTGGCCGGCATGATCGTCGCCCGCGCCACGCACCGGACGCTGGCGGACTACCTCTCGGAGAAGATCTGGTCGCGCGTCGGCATGGAGCGGGACGCCGAGTGGGTGCTGGCGCACGGCTCGGCGGACGAACAGGGCGGCTGGGGTCTCAACATGACCCTGCGCGACGAAGGCCGCTTCGCGCTCTTCTTCCTGAACGGGGGCCTGGCGGACGGCAAGCCGGTGCTGCCGGACGGCTGGGTCGCCGACGCGACGCGCAACCACAATCCGGGCTCACCGCCGGGGCCTGGCTACGGATACTTCTGGTGGATGCGCCCGGGGGGCTACGGCGCCGTCGGCGTCTACGGCCAGAACATCTACGCCAATCCGGAGGACCATCTCGTCGTGGTGATCCAGAGCGCCTGGCCGTTCACCGCCGACGTCCTCGCCGGCGAGGCGCAGACGGCTTTTCTGACCGCGATCTACAACGCCACCCACCAGCCGCAGCCGGCGAAGTAGCCGTTACGCCGCTTGCGCCTCGTCGCCGGCCTTGCGCTGCAGCCAGGCGAAGTTCGGAAGGGCCGGCAGCGAGGGCAGGGCCGGCAGTTGCGGCAGCTGGAACACGGGCCGCGGAGCTTCGGGGATGCAGAGCTCCAGCGCGTTCATCAGCACCTCGACCGGGCCGTCGTTGAGAAAGTGGTTCGCGCCCGGCACGCGTACGAAGCGGATCGGCGCGCGCGACGGCGTCTCGCTCACCAGCCGCTCGGCCAGCTCGATCGGCGCGAAGTCGTCGGCGTCGCCGTGGATCACGTGCACCGGCACGTGCAGACGCCGCAGAGCCTGGCGCATGTGGATCAGTTGCGCCGACTGGCTGCTCACCTCGAGCACGGCGTGGCGCAGGTCGCGCGGGATCAGCGTCAGCACCCGCATGCCGAGGTTCACCAGAAAGCGCGAGGTGGGTCCGAACTCGCCGAGGAAGCTCGACAGCAGCACGACGCCCGCCAGCGCCTTCGGATTGCGCGCGGCCATCACGGTCGCGATCGCCGCGCCATACGACTGGCCGACCAGCAGGATCCGCTGCCCCGGCGCGGTCTGCAGCAGCGGCGAGAGCGCCAGCGCCTGCAGCCGGATGTCGGGCACGCAGGTCGCCGGCTCGCTGGCCGCGAACCCCGGGCGGTCGACGACGATCATCTCGCGGTCGTGCGGCAGGGCGGCCAGCACCGGCGCCCAGTACTCGGCCCAGCTCGGCGCGCCGGGCACGACGACGATCTTCAGCGGCGCGGCCTTTTCGCGGACGGTGGCGAGCGCGGAGATCTTCCAGCCGAGGCCGCCGCCGGCGGCGAAGGTGACGCGGCGCATCACAGTCTCGGGGTAGTCCTGCGAGGTCGGGAGGTGCTCAGTGCGCCCCGTTGCGGCGCTCTCGATGCAGGCCCAGCCCAGTCCCAGGATGCCCTTCGCTCTCTTCCTCGCCACGGCGCGCCTCCTTTCCTTGCCGGCGCTAGGTCGAACGCGGCTGGCGCCGCGCCGGTTCACCCACATGGTGCGAGCGAACCATGTGATGTTGCGCCCGAACCACTGAAAGGGGTCTGAACCGCATGGATGCCCAGTGTTCATCCTCCGGCGGCGCGTCGTCGCACCGCGGCCCGGAGTTCCTTTTTTGTTCGATCGCGTGCATCGCGGGCGTAAGGCTTTGCCACCGCACGGGCTTGTGTGGCTATGGCGCCACACTACATCGGGAGCCAGCAGGCTTGCGCTTTGTCAAGGCGGCCCGCGCCAGTCCGCCTACCTAAGGGGATGACATGAACATCGATCTCTATTCCGACCGCGCCAAGCAGGCGATCCAGTCGGCGCAATCGC
>DATKMZ010000146.1:0-12404 GCA_035541575.1 Caulobacteraceae bacterium
GCGGACGTGACGCCGGAGGCGGCGGTCGCGGCCTATCTGCCCTACGTCCGCGCCGAGCTGGCGCGCGGAACGCGTCTGGCGGCGATGACCCGGCACATGCTGGGCCTCTTCCACGGTCGCCCCGGCGCGCGGGCCTGGCGGCGGATCCTGACGGTTGACGGCGTTAAGCCCGGCGCTGGGATCGAGGTGATCGAGCGGGCTCTGGCGGCGCTCGCCGAAGGCGCCGCGCGGCGGGCCGAGGCGGCCTAAAGGTCGGCCGCGCCGCGGGGTCTGGCCAGAGCGGCGGACAGCTCCGCGGCAGGGTACGGCGTCGTCTTGCCGCCTTCGCGCAACTGCGTGAAGAACCGCCGCATCACCTCGGCGGCCGGCTTGCACCGCTCGATCGTCGCCGCGACGGAAGGCGACGGGGCGACCTGCTCGCCGGCGGCAGTGACGACGCCAAGCGCGACGAAGCCGCGATCGTAGTCGGCATGGACTTCGTAGAAGGCGCGCTCGGCAGGCGACAGATCGAAATCGGAGCAGAGCGAAAGGCCGAAGTCGCCGGCGTAGAGCCTGTCGCCGTCGGTCAGAACGTTGAGCCTGTGCAGGTCGAAGTGCAGCATCCCGCGGGCGTTGATGAACGCCGCGACCTCGGTCAGCCGATCGTGGAACAGCATGAGCGCCGCCGCAGCTTCCTCGCCGCCGGCGGCGAGACGGGCGTCCAGCCAGGCCGCCGCCGTCTGTGGCACGTACTCGAGGAAGAGCACGACGCTTTGCGGCGCATCGCGGATCGCCTCGAGCCGCGCGCGGATGGCGGTGGAGTCCTCCCAATAGGCGACGGCGCGTTGCAGACGCGCCTGCTGGTCTTCGGTCGGCGGCGGAGGCGCCGCTCGGGGGAGCACGCGCCAGTGGTAGAGCATCGGGAAGGAGGGGCAGTCACCGGCGAGAACCCAGTCGCTGGCGCGCCGGTAGGCGGCCAGTTCGCGCCAGGCCCCGAAGCCGGCCGACCCGACGCCGTACTGGTAGAACAGCGGCAGCTCGAAGAGGTTCGCCGTCGACCCGATGTTGCCGGACGCCGCCTCC
Organism: Caulobacteraceae bacterium; assembly: GCA_035541575.1. Lineage (GTDB taxonomy): Bacteria > Pseudomonadota > Alphaproteobacteria > Caulobacterales > Caulobacteraceae > Acaudatibacter. The sequence continues at coordinate 1,063 of DATKMZ010000146.1, forward strand.
AGGTCGGTGAGGTTGATCCGCTTGACGAAGACCTGGCGGCCGTCGAGGTCGACCACGCCGGAGTCGCCTCCGACGCCCCGCCGCGGCGAGGCGGCCGTGGCGACCAGCGCGGCGAGGGCTTCGTCGGTCAGGCCGGCCAGCTGGGCCGAGGCTGTTTCGTAGACGCGCCGGCGGCGCTCGAGACTGTCGGACGAACCGGCCATATCGACCGTTCGCGCTACTCGATCTCGCCCGGCGCGCCGGCCTTGAGCCAGGCTTCGGTGACGGCCCGCGCGTCCTCGCCCGGTCGCCCGGCGCCGGGGAACAACGCCTGGGCGACGAAGTCCGTCGTCGCCACTCTGTACGTCTTGGTGGGATCGACATTGGCTGCGGCGATCGTTGCGTGCATCACGCCGATGAACGCGTTGGGCTTGGCGAGCACCTCCTTGAGCCGTGCGCCCGGCACCTCGCCGGTCCAGACCGTGTCGTGGAAGGGCAGGATGGCGTGGACCTGGAACCGGGTCACGGCGTGGGTGCGGAAGACCTCGAACAGATCGCCCTCGGGCTGCATGCCGACATCGGCGCCGGTCTCCGCCTTGAAGGCGATGGCCAGATCCTCGGCGGTCATCGCCATGCGATCCCCGGGTACGTCGCCGATCACGGCGAGGCGACCGACCGGCTTGTCCAGCGGCCGTGCGTAGCGCTCGACGAGCGCCGCAAGCTTCGGGGCGGGTTTGATCGCGCTGTCCACCGGCTCGAGACGGTCGACATAGCGGGCCAGCCGCCAGCCATGCGCGTCGCTCTCGAATGTCAGGTCGAAGACGCCGAGCCGCACGCCGAACTCGCCGTCCTGCACGATCGGCACGGCGACGCCGTCGGGGTTCTTCACCTCGAGCGGTTGGTAGAGGTAGGTGTGGGAGTCGCCGCCGACGATCGCGTCGATGCCGGCGACGTTCCTGGCCAGGCGCTGGTCGTCGATGACGCCGATGTGGGTGAGCGCGATCACGACGTCGGCTTCGGCCCGCGCCTTCGGAACCCAGGTCTTCGCGCTTTCGACCGGGTCGACAAACTTCAGGCCCTTCGTCTGCGGATAGGTCGCCGAGCGCGGGGCGGTGAGGCCGAGGAACGCGACCCTAAGCTGGCCGATGCGCCGGATGACGTAGGGCTTGACGCCGGGCGGCGGCGAGCCGTCGGCCTCGGTGACGTTCGCCGCCACCCATGGGAAGCGCGACTGGCGCACCAGCCGCGCCAGGTCGGCCTGGGCCCCCGTGGCGTCCTCGATGTCGGCCGCGTCCTTGAGCTTGAACTCGTTGTTGCCGACCGCGGCGATGTCGTAGCCGATCGCGTTCATCGCGGCGATCTCGTCGACGCCCTCGTAATCGGTCGCCAGCGGTCCGCGCGTCGTGGTGTCGCCGGTGTCGATCAGCAGCACCGGCGTCCTGGCCCTGGCCCTCAGGGTGCGGACCAAGGTCGCCCGCCGCGCCGCGCCGCCGACGCCGCAGTGTTCGGCCGGCCCCTTGGCGACCTCGACGTAGCAGAAGGCGCGCAGGTGGCCGTGGATGTCGTTGTCGTGCAGGATTTCCAGCGACTGCGTCGCCGCGAGCGCCTGCCCGCCGACGCACAGCGCCGCGGCGCCGCAAGCCAGCCGCGTCAGCCAGTTCGTAAGCCGCATTGCGTCCCCTCCCAGATCGGAGGGTCTTACCCCGCCTTGGCGCCGGTACGGTAGTCGCCGAATGCCTGGTCGCGTGCGGTGAGCGCCTCCTTCACGCCCTCGCGCATCTTGGTCATGTAGGACCGCGAGGCGCCGGTATGCCAGCCGAGGGCGTGCAGGTCGGTACCGGCCCTCAGGCCCGCGCGCAGGCCCATCGCCTCCATCTGCCGGTGCACGAGGCGCTTGTTGAGCTGGGCGAGTTCGGGATCGACCTGGGCGATCCGCTCGGCCATCGCCAGCACCTCGCTCTCGAGGTCGCTCAAGGGGAACGCACGGTTGGCGAAGCCGAGCCGAACCGCCTCGACGCCGCTGATCGCATCGCCGGTGAGCATCAGCTCCATCGCCGCGCGCATGCCCATCAGCCAGGCGTGATACTGGTTGTCGGGCGGCGACATCGTGCGCACCGGCGGGTAGCCGATCTGCGCGTCTTCGGCGACGTAGACGAGGTCGCAGGCGACCGCCAGTTCCGAGCCGCCCGCCAGGCACCAGCCGTGCACCTGGGCGATCACCGGCTTGGCGAGATCCCAGATCTTGAAACAGCCTTCGACCACGTGGCGGGCCCACTGACCCTGGCCGCCGGCGGTGTGGTAGGGGAGGGGTCCGGTCCCGGCGAGATCGTAGCCGGACGAGAAGCATGTCCCGGCGCCGCGCAGGATCATCACCCGCACGTCGGGATCGGCGTCGCCGGCCTCCAGCGCCTTGAAGATCTCGCCGCGCAGCGCGTTGGAGAGGGCGTTGCGCTTGGCCGGACGGTTCAATGTAACGCGCCGGACGTGCGGCGCAGGGTTGTCTGTGAGCAGGATCGGCTCTTCGGCCATGTTTCTCTCCCTTCGAGGCTTGCCGCATCTAGCGCCTCGCCGGCGGCGGGCGTCCAGATAGACGCGGGGGAAGCTGTCAGCGTCTGGCGCGGATCGGGGTAAGCTGCGCCGGATGACCGAGGCTCTGGACATCGCCGCCGAGCACGCCGCGCTGGTGGGCCAGCTGCGGGCGGCCGGGCGGCCCTACCGCAACCCGACCGGCGAGAACGACTCCTACACCGGCAGCGGCCGGCCGTTCTTCCACGTGAAGGCGCCGGAACTGCGTGCGATCGCGCGGGCGTGGCTGACGGCGCATCGCGGCGCCTCGGACAGCGACCTGCTGGCGCTCGTCGATGCTCTCTTCGCCGGCGCGCATCACGAGGAGAAGACGCTCGCGGCGGTCGTGCTGGGCTACAGCGCGCGGACCCGCCGCGCGGCCACGACCGCCAAGGTCGACGCCTGGCTCGACGAGCTCACGGGTTGGGCCGAGGTCGACAGCCTGTGCGCCGGCGCGTTCACGGCCGCCGAGCTCGCCGGCGACTGGCCGGCCTGGCGCGCGCTGGTCGAACGGCTCAGCGGCGATCCGAACATCAACCGGCGACGCGCCGCACTTGTGTTGCTGACCGCACCGACCCGCACGTCTGACGACCTGCGCTTCCGCGACCTCGGCTTCGCCGTGATCGAGCGCCTGAAGGGCGAGCGCGCCATCCTGATCACCAAGGCGGTGTCATGGCTGCTGCGCTCGATGGCGATGCGGCACGCCGAGGCGGTCGCCGCCTATCTCGACGCCGAAAGCGCCACGTTGCCGGCGATCGCAGTCAGGGAGACGCGCACGAAGCTGCTGACGGGGACGAAGTCGGGGCGGAGCGCGATGGCGCGCTAGAGTGGGTCCCGGCTCTCCGCGCTGGCGCGCTCCGGCAGCCGGGATGACAAGGCAGACCTCACTTGCCGGGGACTCCTGGCGACGTAGCGCTCCATCAGCGCCGCCTTGGATATCCAGAGGTCATCGCGCCGGCGGACCATCGAGCGCGTGCGCAGCGAGCCGGGATTGAACGTCCAGGCCAGCGCCAGCAGCCAGATGTCCTCCGCCGCGTCGTGCAGGCGCCGCGCGAACGTCGGGCGGCCGGCGAGCGCGTACTCGAACCCGAACCAGTGCGCGAACCGCTGCGCGTCGTCCTGGTCGCGAGCGCCGGAGAACGCGAGCCGGCCGCGGATCGCGACGGCGTCGCGCAGGCGAGGATGCTCGTCGATCACCTGCGCCAGCTCCGAGATCGAGCGCGTCAGCTGGCGTCCGAACCGCCGGCCCCAGCCAAGGCCATGGCAGGCGTCCGTTTGCGGCACGCGCTCGTTCCAGAAATGGAGGTCGATGATCGGCTGGCCGGGCTTCACCACAGTCCCGTCCGAAAGCCGCACCTCGCCGTCGGCCGCGGTCACCACCACGCGGATCATGCAGGTCGGGCTGCTGCTGTACTCGATGAAGTCGAGCTTGCGCCGCAGCCAAGCGTCGAGCCGCAAGATCGCGCCGCGCACCAACCCCTCGCGCTCGTCGGCGAGCCCTCTCCCAGGCGGCGTCCAGGCCTGCACCGGCGCCGTTGTGCGCGCGGCCGAGCTCGAAGGCAACGACTGGTCTGTCAAGGCGCGCTGAGTCCCAGGTTCGACCCATGAACACCAGAACGGTCGAGGTAGTTCAACACGTTCGCGTGTTTTTCGATACACGCGGACGTGCGGCGCGTCCGTCGCCTAGGACTTGAGGACCAGCGCGTCCTGAGTGGCCTCGAACTTGGCCAGACGTCCCAGATAGCTCATGCCGAGCAGTGAGGTCTGCAGGCCATGGTCGATGACGAAGGCCTGCACGTCCGCGACCTGGGCGCGGCCGACGGCGACCACCCCCAGCCGGACCTGCGCCGCCCTTGCCGGACCATTGGCGGTCGTGACGGTGTAGGCGTAGTCGAGGCTGGCTGGATCCATCCCCAGGTTGCGCGCGTCGTCGGCGGTCAGAGCCACCGCCGTGGCGCCGGTGTCGATCAGGAACCGCACCGGGTGACCGTCGACCTCGCCGTCGGCCCAGAAGTGGCCGTCGTTCGACTTGGCGATCGAAGCTTCGCCGGGCTCGATCGGCGCAGCCGGCGCGGCCGGGACCAACGTCACGACCGCGGCCGCGGGCGCCGCCGCGGGACGGCTGCTCATCGCCGTCAGCTCTCGCGCGCCGGCGGCGGCGGCGAGGATCGCCAACGCGCCGATCATCAAAAACCTCAACATCACCCAGCCTTTCGGGCATATCGCCGGCCGCACTTTCTGGCGGCCGTTGTGGCGACGTTAGGGCGTGAGCGGTTTGCATCGGGTGAACGACACCCGAACAGGGTGTTAACCGAACAGCGCCAGTTTCTCGGGCCGGATGCGGCTGCGCCGGGCGGGCAGGACCGCCATGATCTCGGCCCGCTCAGCGTCGGTGAACTGGGCCCAGGCCGCGACCTCCGCCAGGGTGCGCTGGCACCCCAAGCAAAGGCCGCTTTCCCCGTCGACGACGCAGATCCTGACGCAGGGCGTGGCGATAGCCCGGGCGGCGGTTTCCATGGAGCGCAGATGGCGCATGCGCGTCGGTGACGCAAGCGTCACTTTCTTTGTAACTCAAAATTACATCGAGGTAAGAAGTCTTTACGAATACATACTCCTGACACATTACAGCGCCTTAATTATTATACATGGACTGGATTTAACTTGGGCGTAGGCGAAAAGACCGGCATGAAAGCCTCGTCCGTCAGGGAGAGTCGATCATGCGTTTCTATACCGCCGCCTTCACCGTGGCCGCTTTCTGCGCCGCCGCCGCGACGGCGGTCGCCGCCCCAGCGCGTCTTAGCGACGCCCAGTACATCGCCCTCAACCGCTGTCTCGGGATCGAAAGTTCGAAGAGCCTCGGCACCGCGCACGAGGCGGCGTTCCGGCAGCTCGTGAAGACCCAGGACTGGGCGCGCCAATCCTACATCGAAGAGAAGGCCGACGAGGCCCGCCAGACGGCGGCCGACGAGTCCGCCAACAGCTCTGCGGCGCTGAACGCCAAGCTGGTGGCCGAGCGCGACGGCGTCTGCCGCAGCTTCCTCGAAACCACGACCGCCTCGACGCCGGCCCCGTCCCACGCGATGTGACGGGCTTTCGCCCGCCTCGTCGTTCCGGCTAGATGGCCTCGGCGCCCAGCGGCGCCGGGGCCGCAGGCGTTCCGAGACACAAGGCCCCCGTGAAGCGAGGGCGGTGAACGGCGGTGGACCTGCTTAGGCTCGGGGAGACGTGCTGGCGCGCCGGTCCCGTCGGGCGCTTCAGCATCCTGATCGATGGCGAGGCTTACTTCGCAGCGCTCGCCGCCGCGCTGCAACGCGCGCAGCGTTCGGTTCACCTGCTCGGGTGGAGCTTCGATCCGAGGACGCGCCTTGCGCCCGGCGCTGACGATCCGGGGGAACTCGGGCGCGCCCTGTTGGAGCTGGCGACGTCGCGCCCCGAGCTGGACGTGAGGATTCTGGTCTGGCGTTCGGCCCTGCCAATCAGCATGACCCAGTCTGGGTTCCCACACCGCGCGAAGCGGTGGTTCGCGGGCGCGCCGGTGCGCTTCGAGCTCGACGACACCGTCCCGCTCGGCGCCTGCCACCACCAAAAGGTCGTGGTCATCGACGATGCTCTGGCGTTCGTCGGCGGCGCCGACTTCGCCTGCGACCGCTGGGACAGCACAGAGCACCTCGACGCGGATCCGCGTCGCCGCGGCCCCGGCGGCCGCCCGAACGGCCCTCGCCATGAGGTGATGGCGATGATCGATGGCCCGCAGGCGGCCTGGCTCGGGGCGCTCTTCCGCGAACGCTGGCGCAACGCGACCGGCGAGGCGGACGACGCGCCCGCTGCGGCGGGAGCGGGACCGGCGCTCTGGCCCGAGGATGTCGCGGTCGACGCTGCCGGGGGCATGGCCGCCGTGTCGCGCACCTCGCCCGCCTGGCGCGGCCGGATGGCGGTGCGGGAGATTCGCGCGCTCACGCTGGAGGCGATCGCATCGGCCAAGCGACTGATCTACATCGAGAACCAGTATTTCACCTGGCCGCTGGCGGTGGAGGCGCTGGCGGCGCGGCTGGCCGAGCCGCAGGGGCCTGAGATCGTGCTGGTGTGCAGCGCCCGAAGCCCCAGCTACTTCGATCGGATCACGATGGATCGGGCGCGGTCGAACGCACTATGGCGCCTGACCTCGAGCGACGTGTTCGGCCGCTTCCGCGCTTTGGCGCCGTTCACCGCCGAGGGCAGGCCGGTCATCGCCCACGCGAAGCTGATGGTCATCGACGACCGACTGCTCCGGATCGGCTCGGCCAACCTCAACAACCGATCGCACGGGTTCGACACCGAGTGCGAACTGGCGCTGGAGGCGGCGAGCGCGGCCGACCAAGCGGCGATCGGCGGCGTGCGCGACCGGCTGGCGGCCCACTGGATCGGGCGGGCGGTGGCCGAGCTTGCAGAGGTGCGTCGCCTGTCGGGAGGGCTCGCCGAGGCGCTCTGGGCCCTGGACGGCGGGTCCCGGCTGCGCCCGCTCGAGGCGCGGCGGCTGGGGCCGGTCGGAGAGTTCATCGCCGAGTTCCATATCGGCGATCCGACCGACGTCTCCGACTCGTGGCGCCCGTTCCGACGCCGCGAACGCTCGCTTGCCGAGGCGCGGGCCCTCAGGCGGCGGCTGGCGGCGACGCGAGGCTGATGTCGACCACCAGCGGCAGGTGGTCCGACGCCAGCCGCGTCAGAGAGTCGAGTGGCGCTCGCACCCGCTCCACCACGACGTGCTCGCTGACGAAGACATGGTCGATCGCCAGCACCGGGAACGTGGAAGGGAACGTCGCCGCCCGGTGCGCCAGGCGCGCGGCCTTGCGGCTTTCGGTCAGGCGGGCGGCAATGGTGCGGTATGCGCCCGCGCGGGGCGTCGCGTTCAGGTCGCCGACCAGAACCAGCGGCCCCTTCGCCGCCCCGAGCCAGTCGGCGCCGGCCAGCGCCGCCGCCTGGCCACGCTGCTCGCGCGGCACGAGGCCGAGATGGGTGTTGATGACGTTGAGCTCGGCCGAGCCGATCCGCACGGCGACCCAGAGAGCGCCGCGCGGCTCAAGCCGGCTGAACCGCGGGTGCGTCGGGATCGGTCCGGACTTCACCAGCCGCTCCGGCAGCGTCGTCAGAATGGCGTCGCCGTAGCGCTCTTCCTCGACCTGAAACGCCGCATTGAAGTGGAAGGCCATGCCGAGCCGCTGGGCGAGCCGGTGCGCCTGATCGACGCCGCCGGTGCGGGCGCGGCCGACGTCCAGCTCCTGCAGTGCGACGATATCGGGCGCCTGGGCGGCGATGACCTCAGCGACGCGGGCGACGTCGAGCCGCCGGTCGGCGCCGACGCAGCGGTGTACGTTGTAGGTGAGAATGCGAACCATTGGCCCCGCGTTATCGGGATCGCTCGCGGGGCTTGGCAAGCGGTCGACGCGCGTCGCTGGCTCGCTTAGCCTCGCGCGCCTGAAGTTGAGGCTGCGCGACCGCGCCGTGCGAGCTCGATCTGCTGTTCTGCGGGGCCGACAGCGCGCAGGAGCTAGCGCGGATCGCGTCGTGCGCCGAACAGCTGGCGCCGAAGGGTGCGCAACTAGGCCGAAGCGCTGGGCCGGGCCTTCATCCGCGCGCACCAGGCGGCGAGGTTGGAGCGGTCGGGGTCGAGGTCGAGCCCGATCCAGTGGGCGAAGTCCACCGTCGACAGGGCGCAGATGTCGGCCATCGAGAGGAAAGCGCCGGCGATGAACGGGCGCCCGTCCGCCAGCTCGTCATCGAGCCAGCGCTGAGCGTTGGAATAGGCCGCCCGATTGGACTCGCCGAACTCCTTGTACTGATGGAGCAGCCCCGCCGTGCGCGGATGGGCGTGCCGCCAGAAGTTTCCCACCGGCTGCATGAGCTGGAACTCGATCCGCCGCACCCACATGTCGACCTGCGCCTTCTCGATCGGCGTGCGGCCGAACAGCGGCGGCTCGGGGTGCAGCTCCTCGAAGTAGCGGCAGATGGCGACGGTCTCCGAGATCGTCGTCCCGTCGTCCAGCTCCAGCGTCGGCACCTGACCGAGCGAGTTCTTGGCGCGGTACTCCGGCGACTTGTGCTCGCGCTTCATCAGATCGACCGGCGTTTCGGCCAGATCGATCCCCTTCTCGGCGAGGAACATACGAACCCGCCGCGGATTCGGCGCCGGCTTGGGCGCTCCGTAGAGCCTCATCGTGCGTCACTCCTTCGTTTGTCGCCACAAGCCACGACAGGCCCCAGCGCCGCAAGCCAAGCGCGTACTTGACGCCAGACGTGAGCCGCGAAAAGTGTAGAAGTCTGCATGAAAACGTCGCCCGTTGCGCTGGCCGCCCATATCGATGCCAAGGCCCTCGCCCGGTTGCGCTCGCACGCCGGATTTTGGGCCGCCTGCGAAGGTTCGGCGGCTCGCGCGACCGAGCGCTTCGCGAGCCTCGATCCGACGCACCAGTGGGTCATGAAAGATGTCGGGCGGGCGTCGATCTGCCTGACCGCGCTGACGCTGCACCTGATGCGCCGGCTGACGATGCAGACCCTGACGACGAATTGCCTGGCGGTCGGAATCGCGAGCGCCGGGCGCGTGCAGCAGCTCGTGCGCCGCTGCCTCGAGGCCGGGGCGATGGAGCTGGAGGATGGGTCTGGCATCTGGACGCGCCGGCCGATCCGGCTTGCCCGGAGCCTCGTCGAGTCGATGCGGGAACGCGCGCTCGTGGACCTGACCTCGGCCGCGCAGCTCGCGCCCGAGGTCGCCGGCGCGGTCGACCTCGCCAGCAGCGACGAGGGTTTCGTCAGCTACATCGTCGCCATCGCGGGCATCACCAGCGCCCGCCGCGATCTCTTCGCGTTTTCGGGCGGCTCCCCCATGACGCTCTTCCTCGACCGCGAAGCCGGCATGGCGATGCTGCTCGACCTGATCGGCGCGCAGGCGTCGGATCGCCAGCGGCTGCTGGAGGAAGCGCCGATATCGCGCTACGCGCTCTCGCGCCGCTATGGCGTCTCGCGGGCGCACATCAACAAGATGCTGGCCGAGAGCGGCGACATCGCGTTCGCCGCCGGGGGCAAGCGGATCGTATTCAGCCCGGCGCTCTCCGAGGCGCTCGAAGCCCACTACGCGCTGATCTTCGAGCTCAACCGCCTCGCGGCGACGTCGCTGCTTTCGGGCTGGCGTTTCGAGGCGCGCGGCGCCTGAGGCTCAGGCGCGCTGAAGCACGCGCGGCTTGGCCTTCTTGGCCCGTGCGGCATGGCGCGCCAGCATGTCCTTCAGGTAGCGGCCGGTCCAGCTGTCGTCGTTGGCGGCCACGTCCTCCGGCGTGCCGACCGCGATGATCTCGCCGCCGCCGTCGCCGCCCTCGGGACCGAAGTCGAGAATCCAGTCGGCCGTTTTCACGACATCGAGGTTGTGCTCGATCACCACCACCGTGTTGCCGTTGTCGACCAGCTCGTGCAGCACCTCGAGCAGCTTGCGGGTGTCCTCGAAGTGCAGGCCCGTGGTCGGCTCGTCGAGGATGTAGAGCGTGCGGCCGGTGGCGCGCTTGGACAGCTCCTTGGCGAGCTTGATGCGCTGGGCCTCGCCGCCCGAAAGCGTGGTCGCCTGCTGGCCCACCTTGATGTAGCCAAGCCCCACGCGCTTCAAGGTTTCGAGCTTCTCGCGCACCGCCGGCACGGCCTTGAAAAGCTCGGCCGCGTCTTCCACCGTCATGTCGAGCACGTCGGCGATGCTCTTGCCGCGGAACAGCACCTCGAGCGTCTCGCGGTTGTAGCGGCGGCCGTGGCAGACGTCGCAGGTGACGTAGACGTCAGGCAGGAAGTGCATTTCGATCTTGATCAGCCCGTCGCCCTGGCAGGCCTCGCAGCGGCCACCCTTGACGTTGAAGCTGAACCGTCCGGGGCCATAGCCGCGGGCCTTGGACTCCGGCAGCTGAGCGAACCAGTCGCGGATCGGCTGGAAGGCGCCGGTATAGGTCGCTGGGTTCGAGCGCGGCGTGCGGCCGATCGGCGACTGGTCGATGTCGATGACCTTGTCGAAGTGCTCCAGCCCCTCGATCCGCTCATGGTGCGCCGGCGCATCGGACGCGTTGCTGAGCCGCCGCGCGGCGGCTTTGTAGAGCGTCTCGATGGTGAAGGTCGACTTGCCGCCGCCGGAGACGCCGGTAATGCAAGTGAACACCCCGACCGGAATCTCGCCGGTCACGTCCTTCAGATTGTTTCCCCGCGCGCCGATCACCTTCAGCTTCTTCTTGCCGATCGGCCGGCGATCCTCGGGTATCGCGATCTCGCGCTCGCCGGTCAGGTACTGGCCGGTGAGGCTTTTCAGATTGGCCATGATGTCGGCGGGCTTGCCCTCGGCGACGATCTCGCCGCCGTGCACGCCCGCGGCAGGGCCCATGTCGATGACGTGGTCGGCGGTCAGGATCGCCTCCTCGTCGTGCTCGACCACCAGCACCGAATTGCCCAGGTCGCGCAGGCCCTTCAGGCTGCCCAAGAGGCGCTGGTTGTCGCGCTGGTGCAGGCCGATCGACGGCTCGTCCAGCACATAGAGCACGCCGGTAAGGCCCGAGCCGATCTGGCTGGCCAGGCGGATGCGCTGGCTCTCGCCGCCCGACAGGGTGCCGGACGAGCGCGACATGTTCAGGTAGTCCAGCCCCACGTCGACCAGGAAGCGCAGCCGGTCGTTGATCTCCTTCAGGATCCTCCGGGCGATCTCCATCTGTTTGTCGGAAAGCGTGGTCTCCAGCCCCTCGAACCAGTCGCGCGCCTGGCGGATGGCCATCAGCGAGACCTCGGCGATGTGCTTGCCGGCGATC
>DATKMZ010000147.1:0-50364 GCA_035541575.1 Caulobacteraceae bacterium
GGCGAGCGGGATCGCCTGGGTCGCGCTCGCGCTGGCCTCGCTGCTCTCGCTGGAGCGGATGTTCGAGCGCGACTTCGAGGACGGCGCGCTCGACGTCCTGGCGCTGGGCCCGGCGTCGCTGGAGGCGGTCGCGGCGGCGAAGTGCCTCGCGCACTGGATCGTCGCCGGGCTGCCGCTCGCTCTCGCCGCGCCGCTCGCGGCGATCTCGCTGGGGGCGCCGGTTCCGCTCGCGCCGCTGATCTTCGCCACCGCCGCGATCGGCGGCCTCGCGTTCGCGTTCCTGGGCGGGACCGGCGCGGCGCTGGCGCTCGGCAGCCGCCGGGGCGGGCTGATCATCGCCGTGATCGTGCTGCCGCTGATCTCGGCGCCGGTGATCCTGGGCGGCGGCGCGCTGAGCGCGTACGCGGGTGGCCTGCCATGGACGACGCCGCTGTTGCTGCTGTTCGCCTACGCGCTCGCCGCGTCCGCGCTCTGCCCATTCTTCATGGCCGCCGCCTGCCGCAACGCGCTCTCATGAAGGTTCGGCGCCGTTCCGGCGCAAGCCTGTAACATTCGGCCGCGGGCCCGACATCGCGCAGACATCCGCCAGACACTTGCGGCGGCGAATAGTGACGTCTCCCCAACAAGGATCTCTCCTTCACATGAGTATTACGACCCTTCGTCTTGCGCTCGTGGCGGGCCTCGCCCTGCCGCTCTGCCTCGCCTCGGCGAGCCTCGCGCAAGACGCCCCGCCGGCGCCTCCTGGCCCGACGGCCGCGCACGCCGAGCACCATCGCGATCCGGCCGAGCGCCGGGCGCACATGGCCCAGCATCTGCGCGACGTTCTGCAACTTCAGCCCGGCCAGGAAGCCGCCCTGGCCGCCTACCTCGACGCCCTGAAGCCACCGGCCGACATGGGCGGACACATGGATCGCGACCGCGACGCCGACGAGCACCTGACGACGCCGCAGCGGCTCGACAAGATGCTGGCGCACATGGACGCCATGCGCGCCCACATGGCGTCGGTCGCCGACGCGACCAAGCGCTTCTACGCCCAGCTTTCCCCGAGCCAGCAGAAGGCCTTCGACGACCTCGCGCCGATGATGATGATGCATCACATGGGCGGCGGCCATCACGACGGCATGCAAGGCTTCCATCACCACGACGACGGCGAGGGGCATCCGATGGGACCTGGCGGCCCGCCTCCGGGCTGACCGCCAGACCCGGCCTGGGCGGCTTGCCCCCTGCCGTCCAGGCCTTTAATTCCAACCCATGTTCGCGGCGCTGGCCAATCCGCACCGGTTCATGGGGTTCTCCAGGTGGGCCGCGCCGCTCTGCGGCGCGGTCGCGATCGCGCTGATCGCGCCCGGCCTCTGGCTCGGTTTCGCCGCGCCGCCGGACTACCAGCAGGGCACGACGGTGCGGATCATGTTCATCCACGTGCCGGCCGCGCAGACCTCGATGTTCGCCTACGCCTGCCTCGGCGGCGCCAGCTTCTTCGCGCTGGTGTTCCGCCATGCGTTGGCCGACGCCGCTGCGCGGGCCGCCGCGCCGCTCGGGGCCGCCTTCACCGTGCTCGCTCTCGTCACCGGCTCGCTCTGGGGCCGGCCGATGTGGGGCGCCTGGTGGGTCTGGGACGCGCGGCTGACCTCGGTGCTCGTGCTGCTGCTGCTCTACCTCGGCTACATTGCGCTCAGGGCGGCGATCGACGACGAGGCCAAGGCGGGCCGTGCGGCGGCGATCCTGGCCCTCGTCGGCCTGATAAACCTGCCGATCATCTATTTCTCGGTCGACTGGTGGAACAGCCTGCACCAGGGCGAGTCGATCTTCCGGCCGGGCGGACCGCTGATCGCGCCGGTGTTCCTGATCCCGCTCGGCCTGATGAGCCTCGGCTACCTGTTCGCCTTCGGCGCGCTCTGGCTCGAGCGGACGCGGGCCGAGGTCTGGCGCCGGCGGGCGCAGTCGCTGGCCGTGCAGGCCGCCGGCCGGTGAGCGACAAGTACGCCGTCTTCATCTGGCCGGCCTACGGTGCGACGGCGCTGGTGTTCGCCTGGATGGTGATCGACACGATCCGCCGGTCTGCGGGCTGGCGGCGAAAGGCCGAGCGGCTGGAGAAAGACGAGGCGTCATGAGGCGCGTCCTTGCGCTCGTCCCGATCGCGGCGTTCGCCGCCCTCGTCGCCGTGTTCGGTTTCTATGCGCTGCACCACAACCCGCAGGTCGTGCCGCGCGCGATGGTGGGCCAGCAGGCGCCCAACGACACGCTGCCGACACTCGACGGCGCGCCGCCGGCGCCGATCCGCACAGCGCTGAAAGGCGTGACGCTGGTCAACTTCTTCGCCTCCTGGTGCGTGCCCTGCGCGGCCGAGGCGCCGACGCTGAGCGGCCTGAAGGCCGAGGGGGTGCGCATCGTCGGCGTCGCCTGGAAGGACGATCCGGCCAAGACCCGCGACTTCCTGGCCCGTAACGGCAACCCCTACCAGACGATCTTCGTCGACCAGGCCGGGCGCGCCGGCATCGACTTCGGCGTCACCGGCGTGCCGGAAACGTACCTCGTCGGGCCTGATGGCAAGATCCTCGACAAGGAAGCCCAGCCGCTCACCGCGGCCGACGCCGAGGCGCTGCTGAGCCGCGCCGGCGGTTAACCCCGCGTTGACCATAACGCCCGAGGTTCGCTAGCGTTAACCATAACCGATTTGCCGCGTCCGGAGCCTCGATGGCCTCCCCGCCCGTCATCCGTCCGCCCGTCTGGCCCACCGCGCCGGCGAATGTCCAACCGGTGAGGGCGGACGCCGCCCGCGCCGGGGCGCAAAAGGCGTTCTTCGAGGCCGCCTTGGCGGGCAGGGCCGCCGCGACCGCCGCCCAGGCCGCCGAGCCCGAGACCGGACGCCCCGCGCAGTCCGCCGCCCAGGCCGTCCGCGCCGTCGCCGCCGCCGAAGCCCTCGCCGCCGACCGCCTGCCGCCGCCCGGCTCGCTGGTCAACATCCTGGTCTGAGCCGGCGTCGCGGCGCGAGCGCTCTGCGTGGTTCGAGACGCGCCTGCGGCGCTCCTCACCATGAGGAAAAGCCGGGGAGCCGCATTGATGTTCGTCATCCTGAGGAGCGCGCGCAGCGGGCTTCTCGAAGGACGCAGTGGCGTCGCGAGTGCGGACGTTGTAGCTCGCGCGCCATGACCGAAACCATCGAAGGCGGGTGCCGCTGCGGGCGGGTGCGCTATCGGGTGAACCTCGAGCGGCTGCCGAAGGTCTACGCCTGCCATTGCCGCGACTGCCAGACGTGGTCCGGCAGCGCGTTCAGCCTGAACTTCTTCGCGCCCGAGGAGCGGGTGGAGGTGACGGCCGGCGAGCCGGCGCTGTTCGAGCTCGCCTCGCCCGACGGCAGCCGCACCTCGCGCCAGCGCGGTTGCCCGGTCTGCTTCACGCGGGTCTTCAACACCAACACGCGCCGCCCCGGGGTCGCTGTCGTGCGCGCCGGCTCGCTCGACCGCAGCGACGAGCTGGAAGTCGCCGCGCACATCTGGGTGAAGCGCAAGGTCGCCGGGATCGAGATCCCCGCGGGCGCGCCCACTTGGCCCGAAGGCGCGCCGCCTGAGGATTTCGCGGCGGTGTTGATGGGGTGAAACCGTTCCGCTTCCGGGGAGAGCGGCGCGCCGTCGGGCAGCGACGCGACGCCGACGGGGGGAACTACGCCTCTGACGCGCCCCATTGTCGCTCCCGCTTCGCGGTATCGCGACGTTTCCCCCCGGCGCGGGGGAAAGGTCAGGCTAAGCCGCCGCCTTCGGCTGCTTCTTGGCCTTCTTGCCCTTCTTCTTCGCTGCAGCAGGCTTGGTCTTTGCAGCCTTCGCTTTGGGCGCCTTGGCCGTGGCGGGCTTGGCCGGCGACGAGCCAGCGTCGGCGGCGGCGGCCAGCGTGGTCAGCGTCTTGACGAAAGACTCGCGCTTCTTGGGCGGCAAGAGGTCGAGCAGCCGCGCGTCAGAGCGGTGCGCCGGCCTGCCGCCTTCAGCCAGCGCGACGCGGCCGGCCTCGCTGAGCCGCACGGTGTTCGCCCGCGCGTCGGTGGCGGACCGCTCGCGCTCCAGGAGGCCCTTGGCGATCATCCGCGCGACGAGATCGGCGAGGGTCGAGCGATCGATCCCGGTGGCGCGCACGAGGTCGCTCTGCGAAACCCCGTCCGCCGCGCCGGCGGCGGCGAGCACGGTGTACTGGCGCTGGGTCAGCCCGTGCGGGCCAGAGGCCTCGGCGTGGTAGTCGAGGGCGAGCTGCAGGACCCGGTGCAGCAGGTGCGTCGCCGAGTGCGAGAGGCCGCCGTCGGGACTCTTCTGTTTCTTGGCCATGACGCCCCTTTGCTGCGACAGACCGTCGTCCGCCCATTAGCGGAGTCATGCGTCAATTTCACGACAGACCGTCCGTAGGCGTCAATGCCCGGGCGTCAGAAACCCGGTTCCGGCGGCTCGGGCGCTTCCGCGGGGCCGGGTTCGACCCAGTACTTCTTGAGCAGCGGGAATTGCGCCGCGCCGAAAAGCACCGCCGCGCCGATCGCCGCGACGCGGAAGGTCGCCCAGACCTCCGGCGTCTGCGTGCGGCGGATGATCTCGTTGGCGACGGCGCTGGCCCAGAAGAAGAGCGCATAGCGGATCGTCAGCACGCGCCAGGCTTGGTCGGGCAGGGCGATCGCGCCGCCGAGCAGCAGCTTCAGCAGATTGCGTCTCAGCGCGAGGCCGGCCAACAGCACCGCGCCCAGCGTCCCGTCGACGATGCTCATCTTCATCTGCAGCAGATCGGCGCGGTGCAGCACGAGCGAGAGGCCGCCAAACACCAGCGCTGCGCCGCCGGAAAAGGCCGGGATCGGCGCGATTCGCCGCTCGGTCACGAGCGAAAGCGCCAGCGCCAGCAGCGAGAGGATGACGAGCGCCCAGGTCGCGGTTGGGAAGCTGTGGGTGACCAGCAGCACGATCAGGAAGCCGATCGCGGGCGCGGCGTTCGCCAGCTGGCGCAGCATCGGCAGCGGCTTGGCGTTGGCCACGTCTGTCATGCGTCCAACCCTACCAGCGAGCGCGAGAACGCGCGTGCGTCGAACGGCTGCAGGTCGTCGATGCCCTCGCCGACGCCGATCAGCTTGATCGGCGAGTCCGAGGCCTGAGCGACGGGCACCAGCACGCCGCCGCGCGCGGTGCCGTCGAGCTTGGTCATCACGATCCCGGTGACCCCGATCATGTTGCCGAATACGTTCTCCTGGATCACCGCGTTACGCCCGACCGTGGCGTCGAGCACCAGCAGCACCTCATGCGGGGCCTCCGGATCGATCTTCCGCAGCACGCGGACCATCTTGGTCAGCTCGTCCATCAGGTCCTGCTTGTTCTGCAGCCGCCCGGCGGTGTCGATCAGCACGACGTCGAAGCCCTCGGCCCTGGCCTTGGCGTAGGCGTCGTAGGCGAGGCCGGCCGCGTCCGAACCCGTCGGGGCCGAGACGAACGCGGCGCCGGCGCGCTCCGCCCACACCGCGAGCTGCTCGACCGCCGCGGCGCGGAAGGTGTCGCCGGCGGCGATCAGCACCTTGGCGCCGCGCGCCTTGAGGTCGGCGGCGATCTTGCCGAGCGTCGTGGTCTTGCCCGAGCCGTTGACCCCGACGAAGAGGACGACGAACGGCCGTGGTCCCGCGAGCGGGTCGAAGTCGCCCTGGCGCGGGACCAGCTCGGCGGCGACCGCGTCGGCCAGCGCCTCTTTGACCTCGCGCTCGTCGACCTGGCGGCCGAAGCGTTGCGCGCCGAACGCCGTGGCGATCTTGGCGGCGGCCTTGGGCCCGAGGTCGGCCTCGATCAGCATCTCCTCCAGCTCGTCGAGCTGCGCCTGGTCGAGCGGGCGCCTGGTGATGAGGCCCATCTGCTCGCCCATCTGGCGCGAGCTCTTCGAGAGCCCCGCCTGCAGGCGCTGGAACCAGCCTTGCTTGGGTTCGCTCATCGGCCACTCTCGTCAGGTGACGGCGGCCAGGTCTCGGTGTCGTGGTCGGGATGCTGGCGCGAGACCACGGCGGGATAGCGCGCCAGCGCCGTGGCGTCCTCGTCCTCGGAGCGCGCCGGGGCGCCCGCCAGCGCGTCGATCCAGCCGATCCGCTCGGCCCGCATGATCTGGCGCTGGGGAACGAACGCGCTCGGATCGTCGAAGGATGCGATCGTCAGGGCGATGTGGTCGCCCGCGCCCGAGGCGGCCTCGAACGTCATTGGCGTGCCGCAGTCGCCGCAGAAGCCGCGCGCGATCGCGTCGGAGCTCTGGAAGGTCTTGCGGGCCCCGCGCGTCCAGCTGACCGCGCCGGCGGGAAAGCTGGCGAACGCGCCGAACGGCGAGCCGGTCGCCTTCTGGCACATGCGGCAGTGGCAGAGGCTGGTGTGACGCGGGGCTGCGTCTACGCGGAACCGCACGGCCCCGCACTGGCAGCCGCCGCTGTAGGGCGGGCCGCTCACGCCGGCACACCGGTCGCCCGGCGACCGTCGTGGCCCGTGAGCGTCAGCGGGACGAGACCGCCGACCGGGCCGACACGACTATCGACCGCGATCTCGGTGAAGTCGGCGGCGCGGGCGCGGCCCGGTTCTTCCACGAGCGCCTCGACCCGGCGACCGACCTGGCGATCCAGATGCCGCGCCAGCGCCGCCTCGCCCGCCGCGCGTAGCCGCGCCGCGCGGTGCTTGACGACGTCGCGCTCCACCTGCGGCATCCGCGCCGCCGGCGTCATCGGCCGCGGGCTGTAGGGGAAGACGTGCAGGTAGGCGAGGCCGGCCGCCTCGACGAATCGGGCGGTGTTCTCGAACGCGGCGTCGGTCTCGGTCGGGAAGCCGGCGATGAAGTCGGCGCCGAAGGCGGTCTCAGGGCGGATCGCCCGCACGGCCTCGATCAGCCGCAGCGCGTCGGCCGACGAATGCCGGCGCTTCATGCGCTTCAGGATCAGGTCGTCGCCCGACTGCAGCGAAAGGTGCAGATGCGGGCAGAGCCGCTCTTCCCGCGCCAGGCAGGCCATCAGCGCCGGATCGATCTCGGCGGCGTCGATCGACGAGAGCCGCAGGCGCGGCAGCTCCGGGATCTCGGCCAGGATCCGCGCCACCAGGTCGCCCAGCGCCGGCGCGCCGGCGAGGTCCGCGCCCCAGCTGGTCAGATCGACGCCGGTCAGCACCACCTCGGCGCAGCCGCCACACGCGAGCTCGCGCACCTCGTCGACCACGCGCTCGGCGGGGGTCGAGCGCGAGTTTCCCCGTCCGAACGGGATCACGCAGAAGGTGCAGCGATGATCGCATCCGTTCTGCACCTCGACGTAAGCGCGGGCCCTCACTCCGACAGCCCTCAACTCACTCCTGCCTCGTGCGTGGGAGAGGGCTACTGAAGCGCCGGCGGCGGCTTCCGGCACACTGCGCACCGGCTCGTCCGTAGCCTTCCGCCCGTTCGCAGGGAGAGGAGGCGAGGTGAGGGGCGCCGCCGCGAAGATGTCGCCGACCTGCAGCCCCGTCCGCCACAGGGCGCCCGGCGCGGACTTCTCGGCGTTGCCGAGCACGAGGTCGACCTCCGGCATCGCGGCGAACGAGGTCGGATCGATCTGGGCCGCGCAGCCGGTGACGACGAGCCGCGTGTCCGGCCGCGCGCGCCTGGCCTTGCGGATCGCCTGCCGGGCCTGGCGCACCGCCTCGGCGGTGACGGCGCAGGTGTTGAAGACAACCGCGTCCGTGACGCCGTCGGCCGTCGCCCGGCGTCGGATCCGGTCCGACTCGTACGCGTTCAGCCGGCAGCCGAAGGTGACGACGTCGAGGGACCCGTCAGCCATGGCCGGTCTCCTCGGCGAGGAAGGCGGCGAAGGCGTGTTCCCAGTCGGGGTGCCAGCGGGAGAGGGGCGGGCGGTTCTGGGTCAGGTCCTGCATCGCCCAGGTCATGCGGGCGTTGTCGATCTCGCGGGTGACGTCGTTGTCGGGGCAGATGATGTAGAAGTCGCCGGCGGCCATCCGCTCCAGCATGAAGTCGACCACCTGCTCGGCCGTCCAGGCGCCCGGCGGCTTCTCCGCCATGCGGCGCCGCGTCAGTCCGGTGAAGGTGAAGCCGGGGACCAGCAGGTGCGCGCTCACCTCGCAGCCGGCGATGTTGCGCAAGGTGTGCTGCAGTCCCTCGGTCAACACTTTGATCCCCGCCTTGGAGACGTTGTAGGCGGTGTCGCCCGGCGGGGTCGTGATGCCCTGCTTGGAGCCGGTGTTGATGATCGCCGCAGGCTTGCCGGCGTCGATCATCGCCTGCGCGAACGCCTGGCAGCCGTTGATCACGCCGAACAGGTTGGTCTCGATGACCCGGCGCCAGCCGTCGGCGTTCTCGATCGCGCCGCCGCCGCCACCGACGCCGGCGTTGTTCATCAGGATCGCGACGTCGCCGGTCGCGAAGGCGAGATCGCGCAGCCCGGCAACTTGTCCGGCCACGCGCACGTCGACGACCTGGGTGACGCAGGTCAGCCCGCCGTCGCCCGAAGCTGCTCCGGCGATCTCGGCGGCCGCTGCGTCGAGGCTTTCCTGGCTGACATCGGCGATGACGACGCCCATTCCGAGCCCCGCGAACCGCTTCGCCGCCGCCAGGCCGATGCCGCTGGCGCCGCCGGTGATGACGGCCACGGCGCCCGGTCGGATGGCGGGGTGCTGGCTCACGGCAGCGTCCCGGTGAACTCGACCGCGACCGGACCGGTCATCAGCACGTGGTCGTCCTCGCGACGCCACTCGATGACGAGGTCGCCGCCGTCCATCTCGACCGTCGCCTTGCGGTCGCAGAGGTTGCGGCGGCTGGCGGCGACCAGGGCGGCGCAAGCGCCGGTGCCGCAGGCCTTGGTGACGCCGACGCCGCGCTCCCAGACCCGCACGCGCAGCCGGTCGCGCGCCTTCGCCTCGCAGAACTCGACGTTGGTCCGCTGCGGGAAGAGCCGGTGGTGCTCGATCATCGAGCCCACCTCGCGCACCGGCGCGGTCTCGGCGTCCTTGACGAAGAACACCACGTGCGGATTGCCCATCGAGACGGCGCCCGGCGTGTGCAGCACCGGATTGTCGATCGGGCCCACCTGCAGCTCGATCCCGCGCGTATCCATCGCCTCCTCGAGCGGAATGTCGCGCCAGTCGAGGCCAGGCCTGCCCATGTCGACCGTCACGGTCTTGGCGCCGGCGCGATCGACCTCCAGCACGCCGGCCGGCGTGTCGAGCCGCACCTGGTCCTTGCCGCTGGCTTCCATCAGCAGCCAGCCGACGCAGCGGGCCGCATTGCCGCACTGCTCCACCGGTCCGCCGTCGGCGTTCCAGATCCGCATGAACGCGTCGGCTTGGGTCGAGGGCTCGATCGCGATCAGCTGGTCGCAGCCGATCCCGCGCTCGCGGTCGGCGATCGCCCGCGCTTCCGCTTCGCTCGGCGCGAAGGGCTGCGTGCGGGCCTCGACCACGACGAAATCGTTGCCGAGCCCGTTCATCTTCAGGAACGGACGGCTCATGGGCCCCGCCATATAGCGGCTCGCGGCTGGACTCGCACCCTTACGGCGGGGCAAGAGCGCGGCATGCGACCTCTGCTCATCGCGGCGCTCGCCGCGCTCGCCTTCCCCGTGTTCGCCCAGACCCTGGAAAAGTCCCCCGCCGTGACCTCACCTGCCGACCCCTACCTCTGGCTCGAAGACGTCCATGGCGAAAAGGCGCTGGCCTGGGTCGAGCAGCAGAACGCCCGCTCGCTGCCGGTGCTGAAGGGCGATCCGCGCTACGCGGCGCTGCACGAAGAGGCGCTGAAGATCGTCAACGCGACCGACCGCATCCCGACCCCGTCGCTGATCGGAACCACGGTCTACAACTTCTGGCAGGACGCGACGAACGTGCGCGGACTCTGGCGGCGGACGACGCCGGCCAGCTACGCGACGCCCTCGCCGGCCTGGGAGACCGTGCTCGACCTCGACCAGCTGGCGAAGGCCGAGGGCAAGAACTGGATCTGGCACGGCGCCAACTGTCCGCCGCCGAACTATCGCCGCTGCCTCGTCAGCCTCTCCGACGGCGGCGAGGACGCCGATACGGTGCGCGAGTTCGACCTTCCGACCAAGGCGTTCGTCGCCGGCGGCTTTGCCCTGCCGACCAGCAAGCAGACCGCCGACTGGTTGGACGACGACACCCTGATCGTCTCGCGCGACTGGGGTCCGGGCACGATGACGGCGTCCAGCTACCCCTTCATCGTCAAGACGCTGAGGCGCGGAGAGCGGCTCGATCAGGCTACGGAGGTGTTTCG
Source organism: Caulobacteraceae bacterium (assembly GCA_035541575.1). Classification (GTDB taxonomy): domain Bacteria; phylum Pseudomonadota; class Alphaproteobacteria; order Caulobacterales; family Caulobacteraceae; genus Acaudatibacter. The sequence continues at coordinate 10,237 of DATKMZ010000147.1, forward strand.
CGGCAAGCCGGACGATGTCGGCGTCTCGCCGGTGGTCCTCCACGACGGCGATGGGCGCAAGGTGGCGCTGATCGTCCGCAACGTCGACTTCTTCCACCAGGAGACCTGGTGGCTTTCGCCCAAGGGTCTCGTGAAGCTGGACCTGCCGGCGAAGGTCAACCTGCAGGGACTATTGGACGGCCGATTGATCTTCACGACGCTCGAGGACTGGCGCGGGTTCAAGGCCGGCGCCCTGCTGGCCTGCCGTCCCGAAGACTGCGCCGGCGCGGCGGTGATCCTCTCTCCCGGGCCAAGGGAATCGATCGAGCAGGTCGCGGTGACGGCGCATCGGGTCGTCGCCGCGGTGTACGACAATGTCCGCGGCAGTATGAGAGTGTTCGCGCCTCGAGAGGGGGGGTGGACCGAGTCGCAGCTGCCGGTGGCGGCGAACTCCTCCGTGGGCGTCAACGCGGCCGGCGAGGCGAGCGACGACGTCTACTACTCGGTCGAGAACTTCCTGAGCCCGACGCACCTCTTCTCGGCAAACGCGGACGGCGGCGGACCGACCGACATCAAGGACCTTCCCCCACGGTTCGACGCTTCGAACGACGCGGTCGAGCAGTTCGAAGCGACGTCGTCGGACGGAACCAGGATCCCCTACTTCGTCGTTCATCCGAAGGCCATGAAGCTCGACGGGTCTAACCCGACCATCCTCTACGCCTACGGCGGGTTCCAGGTCTCGATGCTGCCGGAGTACTCCGCCTCGATCGGCAAGCTCTGGCTCGAGCGCGGCGGGGTCTGGGTGCTGGCCAACATCCGCGGCGGCGGCGAGTTCGGGCCGGCCTGGCACGAGGCGGGGCTGAAGACCAAGCGCCAGCTGATCTACGACGACTTCACGGCGGTGGCGAAGGACCTGATCGCGCGCAGGATCACTTCGCCGCGCCGGCTCGGCATCCAGGGCGGCTCCAACGGCGGCCTTCTTATGGGCGTCGAGTTCATTCAGCACCCGGAGCTATGGCGCGCCGTCGACATCCAGGTCCCGCTGCTCGACATGCTCCGCTTCGAGAAGATCGGCGCCGGCGCCTCGTGGGTGGGCGAATACGGCAGCGTCGGCGTCCCGGCCGAGCGGGCGTTCTGGGAGACGACTTCGCCCTACCAGAACCTCAAGGCTGGCGTCGCCTATCCGGAGCCGTTCTTCGTCACCGCCACCAGCGACGATCGGGTGACCCCGGTGCACGCGCGCAAGATGGCGGCGAAGATGGCGGCGATGGGCCTGCCGTATCTCTTCTTCGAGAACACCAGCGGCGGGCACGCGGCGTCGGCCAACCTGCAGGAGCGCGCCGAGCGGGTGGCGCTGGAGTTCACCTACTTCGTCCGCAAGCTGATGGACTGACGGCCGATGGACGCGGCCGAGATCCTGCGCCGCTACGACGCCGAGCTCCGCGCCGATCCGCCGGCCGAGGTCGGCGTGACGCGAACGTGGGCGGACGGCGTGCTGCGCACCGAAGGCGCCTACGACTTCATCGGCTGGTGGACGTTCGGAGCGGATGAGGCGGCCGCAGCGGTGGCGCGCGAGGCGGCGCACTTCGCCGCTCGCGGCGTGCAGTGGAAGGTCTACGGCCACGACGGGCCGGCGAACCTGGCGGACGAACTCGCCGCGGCCGGGTTCCAGGCGGAGGAACCCGAGACCTTCGTCGTGCTCGACATGGAGGCGGCCATGCCGCCGCTCGATCCGCCGCCGGGCGTCGAGGTGCGCCAGGTGCTCGACCGCGCCGGGATCGACACGCTGGTCGCGGTCAGCAACGCCGCGTTCGGGAGCGAGGAGCCGTGGCGCGCCGATCAGCTGGCCGGCCGGTTGGCGGACCCGACCCAGGCCCTGTTCGTCGCGTTTCTAGACGGCGCGCCGGTCTCGTCCGGGCGGCTCGAACTCGCCCCCGGCAAGGCGTTCGCCGGGCTCTACGGCGGCGGCACGGTCCCGGCGCAGCAGGGGCGGGGCGTCTACCGCGCGCTGGTCGCCGCCCGCGCGGCCGAGGCGCGCCGCCGCGGTCACCGGTTCCTCACCGTCGACGCCCGCGAGACCAGCCGACCGATCCTCGAGCGCCTCGGCTTCCAGCCGCTCGATGTGATCCGCGACTGGGTGCTGCCTGCCCGACAGCCCTGAAGGCCGGCGCGCCCTGAGATTCGCAGGACTGGACTCGGCCTCAGTCCTCTCCCCGCAGCACCCCCGCCAGCAGGCGGCCTTCGGTGGCGCGGCTGGAGCCGGCGCGCCAGGCGACGACGATCTGGCGCGAGGGGTGGTCGGCGGCGAGTGGGCGGACGGCGACGGCCGCCGCTTCGGCCAGGCCCGCCTCCACCGCCATCGCCGGCAGGAAGGAGACGCCGAGCCCCGAGCCCACCATCTGCACCAGCGTCGGCAGCGAGGTGGCGGCGAACTCGGCTTCGTCCTTCGGCCAGGCTGGCGCGAGGCCGCAGGCGGCGAGCGCGTGCTCGCGCAGGCAGTGGCCGTCCTCGAGCAGGATCAGGTCTTCGTCCTCGAGCCGTTCCGGGGAGACGCGCGCCTCGGCGCTCAAGGGGTGATTGGCCGGGAAGGCGGCCAGCAGTTCGTCCTCCTCGACCTCGGCCCAGTCCAGGCCGGTCACGTCGTAGGGCAGGGCGATCAGCGCGGCGTCGAGGGCGCCGGCCTTCAGCGCGGCGATCAGCCGGCCGGTCAGGTCCTCGCGCAGGAAGAGGCGCAGCTTCGGGAACCGCCGCCTGAGCGCCGGCAGCGCTTTCGGCAGCAGGAACGGCGCGATGGTCGGAATGACGCCCAGCCGGAAGCGGCCGGCAAGCGGCTGGCCCGCGCCGCGGGCCGCCTGCACCAGGTCCTCGGCCTGCGTCAGGATCACCTCGGCGCGGGCGACGGCTTCCTCGCCGGCGGCGGTGAGGATGACGCCGGCGCGGCCGCGGTCGACCACCGGCGCGCCTAGGATCTTCTCCAGCTCCTGCACGCCCGCCGAGAGCGTCGGCTGGGTGACGTGCGCGGCCTCGGCGGCGCGGCTGAACGAGCGGTGTTCGGCGAGAAGCTTCAGGTAATGCAGCTGGCGTAAGGTCGGGAGCATGGGGGGTACATAGGCTTTCTCGATCCAAACGCTATAATCCATCGAGCAAGCCTGGGTGGTCCGCTGTGGCGACGCCCGCTATCTGTGCCGAATAAAGGAGCAACCGCGCTGCCCGACCCGCAAGGACCCTGGAGCTTTCCGCCCGATCCGCCCGCCGAGAGCCCGCCGCCTAGGCCGCCGCTGAGGATCAACCGCGGCTTTGCGATCTGGCTCGGTCTGGTGGCGATCGCCGCGGCGACCTACGTCGGCCTGACGCTCGCCTTCCCCGGCCAGCTCAACAGCCTGGACCAGACGAGCGCGCTGCAGGCGCTGGGCTTCCTCGCACTGGTCTCCAGCGGCCTGGTGTTCGCGCGCAGCGTGAGGCTTGGCGTCGCCGCGCGCAACGCGGCGATCTGGATCGGCGTCGCCGCGATCGCGATCCTCGGCTACAGCTTCCGCGCCGAGCTCGCGGGCGTTTTCGAACGCGTGCGCGGCGAGTTGATCCCGGCCTACGCGGTCGCAGAGACGCCGCGGTCGATGACGGTGACCGCCAGCAGCGACGGCGGCTTCTATATCCTGGGAAAGATCAACGGCGCGCCGGTGCGTTTCGCGATCGACACCGGCGCCAACGGCATCCTGCTCTCCCCCGCCGACGCCCAACGCGCCGGGATCGACGTCTCCGGACTGAAGTTCGCGGCGCCGGCCGAGACCGCCAACGGGGTCGGCTACATGGCCGCTGCGACCGCCGGCACGTTCGACGTCGGCGTGCTGCGGCTGACCAACGTGCCGCTCGCGGTGAACCAGGCGCCGATGAGCGCCTCGCTGCTCGGCATGGCGTTCCTGCGCCGCATGGACGACGTGGAGATCCACGGCGACCAGATGACCCTCCGCTGGAAGGCGCAGACCGCGCCCGCGAACGTCCCCTCGACCTAGTACCCTCCCGGCGAGCATTGGTCCCCGAACAGGACCATCAACGCCCGTCGCCCAAGATCAGCGTTCGCCGCGAGGGAAGTGACGGGCGGCGCGCGCGGGGATAGAGGTGCGCTCCCGTCTGCGTAGAGGAGTTCCGCATGCCCGGCGTCGCCCAGGACAATCCCGTTCTCGCCGCGTGGACCGGGCCGCACGGGGCGGCGCCGGCGTTCGACGCCATTCGCACCGAGCAGTTCATCCCGGCGCTCGAGGCGGCGATGGCGGAGAAGCGCGCCGACGTCGCGGCGATCGCAGACAATCCTGAGCCGCCCACCTTCGGCAACACGCTGGAGGCGCTGGAGGCGTCCGGGCCGCTCCTCACCCGCGCCGGCCGGCTGCTCAGCATCTACGCCTCGACGATGAACACCCCGCAGATGCGCGAGGTGGAGACCTGGGCTTCGCCGCGGATGGCGGCGCTGCGCGACGAGATCACGCAGAACGGCAAGCTGTTCGAGCGCATCCGGCAGATCTACGAGGCGCGCGCGACCAGCGGGTTGACCCCCGAGCAGCAGCGGCTCGCGTTCGTGATCTACGACCGGTTCGTCCGCCAGGGTGCGGCGCTCAGCGCGGCCGACAAGGTGCGGCTCGCGGAAGTGAACCAGCGGCTGGCCGCGCTCTACACCAAGTTCAGCCAGAACATCCTCGCCGACGAGGAAGGCCAGTGCCTGGTGGTCGAGAGCGCAACCGACCTCGAGGGCCTGTCACAAGACCAGATCGACGCCGCGGCGGCCGAGGCGAAGGCGCGCGGGCTGGAGGGCAAGTGGGCGTTCGCCAACACCCGCTCGGCGATGGAGCCGTTCCTGACCTTCGCGGCCAACCGCGATCTGCGCGAGGCGGCGTTCCGGCTGTTCACCCGCCGGGCCGACGGCGGCGCGCACGACAACACGCCGCTGATCGCCGAGATCATGACGCTGCGCGCCGAGAAGGCGCGGCTGCTCGGCCATCCCACGTTCGCCCACTGGGTCGCCGACGGACAGATGGCCAAGACGCCGGACGCGGCGATGAAGCTCCTGACCGACGTCTGGAGCCCGGCCCGCGCCCGCGTCGCCGAGGAGGTCGCGGAGATGGAGGACCTGGCGGCGGCCGAGGGCTCGAACGCGCAGATCGCGCCGTGGGACTACCGCTACTGGGGCGAGAAGGTGCGCAAGGCCAAGTACGATCTCGATGAGACCGAGGTGAAGCCCTACCTGCAGCTCGATCGCATGATCGAGGGCATGTTCTGGGCCGCCGGCCGTCTCTTCGGCCTGACGTTCGAGCCGGTGACCGATCTGCCTACGTGCCACGCCGACGTGCGCGTCTTCGAAGTGACGAGGGCCGGCGAACGCGTCGGGCTCTGGTACTTCGATCCTTACGCCCGCGCCGGCAAACGCTCGGGCGCCTGGATGAGCGAATACCGAACCCAGCAGCGGCTGGGCGGCGTGGCGGTGACGCCGATCGTCTCCAACAACGAGAACTTCATTCCGCCCAAGCCGGGCGAGCCGTGCCTGATCTCGTGGACCGACGCGGTGACGCTGTTCCACGAGTTCGGCCACGGCCTGCACGGCCTGAACTCGAACGTCACCTATCCTTCGCTGGCCGGCACGGCGGTGCTGCGCGACTTCGTCGAGCTGCCGAGCCAGCTGTTCGAGCACTGGCTGCCGACCCGCGAGCTGCTCGGCAAGTTCGCGGTCCACTACCAGACCGGCGAGCCGATGCCGGACGCGCTTGTGGACAAGCTGCTGCGGGCAGAGACCTTCCACCAGGGCTTCAAGACCGCAGAGTACCTCTCCAACGCGATCCTCGACCTGAAGGCGCACCTGATGGGCGACACGCCGATCGACGCGGCCGCGTTCGAGGCCAGCGCGCTCGAGGAGATCGGCATGCCGGCGCAGATCGTGCTGCGCCACCGCCTGCCGCACTTCTCGCACATGTTCTCGAGCGAGGCCTACGCCGCCGGCTACTACAATTACATCTGGGCCGACACGCTCTCGGCCGACGCGGCGGAGGCGTTCGCCGAGGCGCCGGATGGGTTCTACGACACCGCGCTCGCCGAGCGGCTGCTGGCGAGCGTGCTCAGCATCGGCAACACCGTCGAGCCCGGCGAGGCGTATCGCCGCTTCCGCGGCCGCGACGCCGGAATCGACGCGCTGATGCGCGATCGCGGCTTCGCGCCGGCGCTGGAGCGGTCGCCGTGACTCTCAAGGTCCGTGGGCTCGACCACATCGTGCTCAGGGTGAAGGACCCGGGGGCGATGGAGCGGTTCTACGTCGATGTGCTCGGCCTGACGGTCGAACGGCGGCAGGACCAGATCGGTCTCATCCAGCTGCGCGCCGGCGCGCAGCTGATCGACCTTGTCGACGTCAACGGGATGCTGGGCCGGCAGGGCGGGGCGGCGGCGGCGCGCGAGGGCCGCAACCTCGACCATGTCTGCCTCAACGTCGACGACTTCGACCTCGCGGCGATCGTGGCGCACCTGGAGGCGCACGGCGTCGCCGTCGGCGAGAGCGGCCGCCGCTACGGCGCCGGCGGCTTCGGCGTCTCGGTCTACCTCACCGATCCGGAAGGCAACGGCCTGGAGCTGAAGGGGTAGGAAGCCCCCGGTCCAATAGAACAAGAGTGTCATCCCGGAGAGTCGCGCAGGGACTCATCCGGGACCTGCCTCGACGCTGGCGCGGAGTAGAGCCCGGCCCTCCGCGCTCACGCGCTCCGGCCGGGATGACAAGTGAGGGTAAGCCGACGAGTAAGTGCGGACCTTCAGCGCGGCGCCTCGACCGGGAGCCCCGCGTCACGCCAGGCGTCGATGCCGCCCTGCAGCAGGTAGATCTCGCAGGCGCCCGCCTTGCCGGCCAGGGCCTCGGCGTTCTGCTTGGTGCGACCGCCGGCCTTGCAGTGGAAGATCAGCGCCTGACCGGGCGCCGCCTCGATTCGGGCGGCGCGGAGCGCCGAGAGCGGCGCGTGCGCGGCGCCGGGGATGACGCCGGCGGACTTGCGCTCCGCCGCCTCGCGGATGTCGATCATCCGGGCGCCGCCGCGCACCAAGGCGGCCGCCTGGGCCGGCGAGACTTCCTTGGGCAGGTTCATCTGTCGTCTCCGTTTGCTTCGCCCGGGTCAGGGCAGAACATGTCTTTCAGCAGGCCGAGGATGCGGATCGTCCGTGCATCGCGGACCGCGTAGTGAAGCGTCTGGGCCTCGCGCCGGTACCCGACGAGGCCGTCCTCGCGCAGCTTCGCCAGGTGCTGCGACAGCGCCGATTGGCTGAGGCCCACCTGCGCGGCGAGGTCGCTCACCGATGACTCGCCCAGCTCCAGCAGCCGGCAGAGCACGAGCAGCCGGCGTTCGTTGGCGATCAGGCGCAGGAACGCCGCCGCCTCGCCGGCATGACTCTCGAGCTCTGCGATCGTGCTCATGGCGGTCAATATATTAGCCTTGTCTAAATTAGCAATGGCTCATATATCAACCTCCAGCATGAGAGGCGCCTCGCCATGACCGCCGCGCAGATCCGCTCGTTCTTCGACGAGACCACCAAGACCGTGTCCTACCTCGTGTGGGACCCGCGGACGCGCGATGGCGCCGCGATCGATCCGGTGCTGGACTTCGACCTCGCGACCGGCGAGGTGACGACCCTGTCCGCCGAGCGCCTGCTGGCGGCCGCGGCGGAGAACGACGTCAACCTCCGCTGGGCGCTCGAGACGCACGCCCATGCCGACCATTTGACGGCCGGCGCGCTTCTGAGACGTCGGACCGGGGCGCGCGTCGCGATCGGTGAACACATCCGCGAGGTGCAGACGATCTTCGCGCCGGTGTTCGACGCCGACGATCTGCGCCCCGACGGCGCCGACTTCGACGTCCTGCTGCGCGACGGCGATCGACTCCCTCTGGGCGGATTGGAGATCGAGGTCCTGCACACGCCGGGGCACACCCCGGCCTGTGTCAGCTACCGGATCGGCGACGCCGTCTTCGTCGGCGACACCCTCTTCATGCCGGACTACGGGACGGCCCGCGCCGACTTCCCCGGCGGCGACGCGCGCCAGCTCCATCGCTCGATCCGACGACTGCTGGCGCTGCCGCCCGAGACCCGGCTCTTCATGTGCCACGACTACAAGGCGCCCGGCCGCGACGCCTACGCCTGGGAGACCACCGTCGCCGAGGAGCGGGCGTCGAACGTTCACATCCACGACGGCGTGAGCGAAGACGAGTTCGCCGCCATGCGGCAGGCGCGCGATGCGACGCTGGCGGCGCCTGCGCTGCTGCTGCCATCGATACAGGTGAACATCCGCGCGGGCCGCTTCCCGCCGCCCGAGCCCGACGGCGCGCGCTTCGTGCGCGTGCCGGTCAAGGCCCGCTCGCCCGCGGCCGCCGAAGCTCTGGCCGCCTGAGCGAGCGCGGGGCGATGTCGGAGCAAGACCTTCTCACGCTCGCCTCGGGCGGGCTTGTGGGGTTCGCGCTCGGCCTGATCGGCGGCGGCGGTTCGATCCTCGCCGTGCCGCTGCTGCTCTACGTCGTCGGTGTGCGCGATCCGCACGTGGCGATCGGCACCAGCGCGCTCGCGGTCTCGGCGAACGCCTTCGCCAACCTGGCCCTGCATGCGCGCCGCGGCACTGTGAAGTGGCCCTGCGCCGCCACCTTCGCGGCCTCGGGCGTGGTCGGCGCGCTGATCGGATCGACCCTCGGCAAGCTGATGGACGGCCAGAAGTTGCTGGCGCTCTTCGCGCTGGTCATGGTGGCCGTCGCCGCGGCGATGTTGCGCGGCCGGTCCGGCGAGGGCGACCCGGACGTCAGGATGGATGTCCGCATGGCGCCGCGGATCGTCGCCACCGGCCTCGGCGCGGGCCTGCTCTCCGGCTTCTTCGGCATCGGGGGCGGCTTCCTGATCGTGCCCGGCCTGATCCTCTCGAGCGGCATGCCGATCCTGAACGCGGTCGGCTCCTCGCTGTTCTCGGTGGGTGCGTTCGGGCTGACGACCGCGGTCAACTACGCCGTCTCCGGACTGGTCGACTGGCGGATCGCCGCCCTCTTCATCGCCGGCGGCGTCGTGGGCGGCGCGGCGGGCATGCGCCTTGCCGTGCGCCTCGCGAGCCGGCGCGGACTGCTGACGCGGGTGTTCGCCTTCGTGCTGCTCGCGGTCGCCGCCTATGTGCTCTACCGCAGCGCCGGCGCCTGGATCGGCTAGAGCGGCGGCGGCTTCCCGAACGCCCGGGCGAGCGCGTCCGGATCCGCGCCGTCGATCTCCAACTGCTTGATCCGGCTGGTCTGGCCGGTGACGAGCCGCACGGCGCTGGGCGGCCGCCCGAGCGCCTTGGCCACGAGCCGGATCAGCGCCGCGTTGGCGGCGCCGTCGGAGGGGGCTGCGGCAACGCGAACCTTCAGGCAGGGGCGGCCGGCGCCGTCGCGCATCCAGCCGTCGATCACATCGCGCCCTCCGCGCGGCGTCAGGCGCACGGCGAGCCGCACCGGACCGGCGGCCGCCGTCATCGCAGCTGCGGCCCCGAGCCGAGGTCGGCGCGCCAGTCGTCCGGCAGGTCGCGCGGCGTCCAGCCCGCCGGCGGTCGCCAGTCCGGCCAGCCGTCGTCGAACGGGGAGGTCCCGGCTTCCAGCCGCGCGATGAACGACCGGCCGGCGGCGCGCACCGCAGTCTGGTGCTCCGCCGTGTCCAGACCTCGCGCCAGCCGCGCGGCGAACTCGTCCTCGTCCTTCCAGCGCCAGCGGCGCTTGGCGTCGGCGACGACGTCGAGGCCGTGGTCGCGGGTGTCGATCCCGAGCGCCGTGCGCACGAACGGCGCCTCCAGGTTGCCGTACCAGCCGGTGAAGCCGTGGCCGGCGTCGAAGAACAGCCAGACCGAGAACGCCTCGCCCGGGAGGTAGAGCCGCAGCGACGGCGCCGCCCAGGTCCGATCGACGTGCCGCCGCGCCGCCGAGGCCGCCGCCGTCGCTACGGACGCGGCGCGCTCGGCGGGCGGGACGACGTAGTTGTCCTTCGCCACCGTGCCGGCCGGGATGTAGAGCGCGAGCGCGGCGTCATCGTCGCCGATGGCGATCGCCGGCAGCGCGCTCGTGACGGTGTCGTCGCTGCGCGCGATGTTGCGCACCACCACCGTCTCCCCCGCCGCCCAGCGCCGCATCCGCCCCTCCGGAGCCGGCCACGAAATGACCCCGCGGCGAGACGCCGGGCAAGGCGCCGCGTGCTGTGATCGCGAGCGTGACGCCGCGTTGGGCTGGCTGGCGTTCGTCGGCGGGCGTAGCATCCGTGTCAGACATCCAGGAGGATGAGATGCCCGAAGAGCGGATGCAGTACCTAGGGGTGAATCACGTGGCGCTGGTCGCGCGCGACATGGCCGAGACGGTCGACTTCTACGAGAACGTGCTGGAAATGCCGCTGGTCAAAACCATAGAGTTTGCGGGCGGCCGCGGTCAGCACTTCTTCTTCGACTGTGGCGGCGGCGCGCTGATCGCGTTCTTCTGGTTCCCCAACGCCCCCGCAGCGGCGCCAGGGATCGCCTCGATGCACGAGGACATCGCCAAGAACGGCTCGATGACCGCGCACGCTTCGATGAACCACCTGGCGATCAGCATTCCGCTCGAGAAGTTCGACGCCTACGTCGCGCGGCTGAAGAGCAAGGGGATCAAGACCTACGTCATCAACCACGACGACTCGCCGGCCGGCGCGGCGCGCGAGATGCACGATGGGGTCTGGATCCGCTCGGTCTACTTCCGCGACCCGAACGGCATCCACATGGAGCTGGCCGCGCTCACCCGCGCCTTCCGCCCCGACGACATCGCCCACGACCCGGTGGATGCGAAAGGCGAGCACATCCCGCTGAAGACGCCGGAACCGGCCTGACAGGGCTTGCCGGCGGGCGCGAGCCTCTCAGGCCGCCACCACGCAGCCTTCGTAGCCCTTGGCCGCCACCTCGTTGCACTTGTCGCGGTAGACCGGGAAGCCGCCGATGTAGGGCATGAAGACCCGCGGCTTTCCGGGCACGTTCGCGCCCAGGTACCAGCTGTTGGCGTGCGGGAAGATCGTGCCCTGGGCCACCTCGTTGACGTGGGCGACCCAGTCCTCCTGGGCCGCCTCGGTGGCCTCGATGCCGCGGGCCTGGCGGGCGTCCAGCCAGTTGATGCACTGGCTGATCCACTCAACGTGCTGCTCGATCGCGACCGCCATATTGCAGAGCACCGACGGGCTGCCGGGACCGGTGACCAGGAAGAGGTTGGGGAAGCCCGCGACCATCAGCCCGAGGTAGGTCTTGGGCCCCGCCGCCCAGCGCGACTTCAACGTAACGCCGCCGCGGCCGCGGATGTCGATCTTGTCGAGCGCGCCGGTCATGGCGTCGAACCCGATCGCATAGACGATCGCGTCGACCTTGTACTCGCGCGCGCCGGTCTTCACCCCGTCCGGCGTGACCCGCTCGATCGGCTCTTCGGTGAGATCGACGAGGCTGACGTTGTCGCGGTTGAAGGTCGCGTAGTAGCCGGTGTCGACGCAGATCCGCTTGGCGCCGATCGGATAGGTCTTCGGCGCCAGCTTCTCGGCCGTGGCCGGGTCCTTGACGATCTCGCGGATCTTGTCGCGGACGAATTCGGCGGCGGTCGCGTTGGCGTTCAGGTCGGCGACGAGGTCGGCGTAGGCGCCCAGCAGGGCGAAGCCGCCGTAGGCCCAGCGCTCGTCGAACTCCTTGCGGCGCTCCTCGGGCGAGGCGTCGAACGTCATCGTCTCGGCCGTGCCGATACTGCGGATGCCGAACCCGCTGTCGCGCGCTTCCTTGCGGTACTGCGCACGGTGCTCGGCCCAGTCGGCGACGACCTTCGGGTCGACCGGGCCGTTGTGCGCCGGCACGCTGAAGTTGGGCGTGCGCTGGAACACGGTGACGTGCGTGGCCTGCGCCGCGATCTGCGGGATCGCCTGGATCGCCGACGAGCCGGTGCCGATCACGGCCACGGTCTTGCCGGTGAAGTCGACGCCCTCCTCCGGCCAGCGGCCGGTGTGCCAGCTGGGACCCTTGAAGCTGGCCGAACCCGGCAGCTCGGCGTCGTCCTTCGGCACGGAGAGGCAGCCGGTGGCCATCACGACATAGCGCGCGCTGACCTGATCGCCGCGGTCGGTGGTCACCATCCAGCGGCGCGCGGCTTCGTCGTAGTGGGCGGCCTCGACGCGGGTCTCGAGCCGGATGTCGCCGCGCAGGTCGAAGCGGTCGGCGACGTGGTTGAGGTAGGCCAGCAGCTCTGGCTGGGCGGCGTAGCGCTCGGTCCACTTCCACTCGGCGTCGAGCTCGGGCGAGAACGAGTAGGAATATTCCTGGCTCTCGATGTCGACTCTGGCGCCCGGATAGCGGTTCCAGAACCAGGTTCCGCCGACGCTGGGGCCCGCTTCGTAGACCCTGGCCGAGACCCCGAGCTGGCGCAGCCGGTGCAGCATGTAGAGCCCCGAGAATCCGGCCCCGACGATCACCGTGTCGAGCGACTCCATGACGACCTCCCTGGTCTCGTGTGGAGCACCTAAGCGCGTTGACCGCAGGGGAAGCAATCGGGTCGCGCCAGGTTCGTCCTACCGGCTGCACGGGTCAGGGACGCCTAGTCGAAGGCGTCGTAGGAAAGCGTCCAGGTGATACCCTCCCCCTTGAGATCCGGCATCTCCCGCCCATCGTCCACACCAATCTCCGCAACAATCATCCGCTCGAGTTTCTCGCTCATCGCCAACACGAGGTCCTGATCGCCTGCTTTGGCGGCGGCCAGGTTCCTGGTCTCGTCCGGGTCGGCGGTCAGATCGAAGAGCTCCACGTCATTGTGGTCATACAATTCGTCGAGCGAAGTCGGCCGATTGCGCTCGATCGGGGCGAAGTAGCGGGTGAACTTGTGACGACCATCGAACATGGTCCTCAGACTGCCGCGCTTCTTCAGATCCGGTCGTGCGCCGCTGGCTGCGAAAGCCGCTCCCTGCCCCGACAGGATCGCATCGGCCGCCTTGCGAATCATGTCCGCGTCGTTCGTGGAGATGCCGCTGTAGGTGAACAGCACCGCTTCACGCGTTGCGTTGGTTCCGGCGCCTGGGTCGCCCAGGAGAGGCGTGAAGTCCTTTCCAGGCAGCTGCCGACCGGCAATCTCGGCGGCGCGCCCGGCGTTCGCGCCGGCCATGGCCAGGAAAGACGGCGCGATGTCGATTGCGGAGGTCAGCGCCTTGCTGTTGTGACCGCCCTGCACATCTGGGTGAACGACGACCAATGGGACGTGGATCGATTCTTCGTAAGCGAACGGTCCCTTTCCGACCATCCCCCCGTGAGCGCCGGCCATTTCGCCGTGGTCCGACGTGAACACGATGATGGTCCGCTCCGTGAGCCCCAGAGCGTCCAGCTCGTTCAGGATGTTCGTGACCTGAACGTCAACGGCCCGCAGACTGTTGATGTAGAAGTTGTTGAACCGCCGGAATCGGTCGGGCTCGTTGGGCACATGACCAAGAACATAGTCCCATGCGGCCAGATACTCCGCATGCGCCCGGGGGCGGCCGGCCGCGTTCAAGTCCTCCATCCTGGTCGGAGACAACGGCTGATCCCAGGTCGGCTTGTAGAAGGCCCGGTTCGGCGCCGGAGCGACATGCTTCAGCAAGCGTCCGTTGTCCTGCACCGGCGCGCCCGGAAGGTCGGTGTCGAAGTACATCACGTCATGCGGATTGACGAGGCTGACGCACAGGCACCAGGGTTTGGCGTCGGCATTCAAGTCGTTGCCGACGCGCCTTAGCCAAGTAATTGCGCTGCCTGCGATGAGGTGATCGAAGTCATAGCCACCAAGTGTATGACCGACGACGTCGCCAGGGAACGCGTAGTCCGCGAAGCCATAGGCCTCCATCTCCTTGGTGAACAACCGGTCCGGCGATTGCTGGTCGAAGCTCTTCGTGAGATGCCACTTGCCTTTGTAGGCGGTGTAGTAGCCGGCCTTTCGCAGCATGTGGCCGATGGTCGGGATCGTCGGCGAGAGATCGGGCACCCAGCGCATGTCCGCGTTCTCGAACATGCCGTTGTCGGGGGTCTGCAGACCGGTGAGCATGATCGAACGGGAGGAGCTGCACATCACCGCGCCGACATAGTGATTGGCGAAGTTGGTGCCCGTTCGCCAGAGGCGTTCATGGCCTGGCAGCGACAGGCCGGGGGGCAACTGACGGAAGTACCGTTCCTGGTCGGTGAAGATGAACAGGATGTTCAACGGCTTCTGGCTCGCGCGCGCGGTGGGCCGCATCCGCGCCGCGTCAGCGGCGGGCTGAACCGCAGGCGCGATCAGGCCCGCCGCGAGCCCCGGCGGAACCCAGGACAAGAGCCTGCGCCGAGACACACCTGACGCCTTGCCTTGGTCGCGATCATCGCTGGTCACTTGTGGGTCTCCCAATTTGTCGCGTTGGTGGCCGTCGCAAAGAGAAAGTGGACGGCGCTGCGCTCAGTGGCCTGGCGACGCCCCGAGCGAGGCCAGCGGAAACGCGATCGAGAGCGAGATGGAGTCTCCGCCCACCCGGTTGCTGACGCCAAATTCGTGGAACCATCTGGCGCCAAACTGAACTGGCGTCTGTCCGACCCTGACGGTGTAGCTGGCGAGAGGACCGATCGCGGTCACCCTTCCCCTGAAGGAGCCGATCTTCGCGCCGGAACCGGAGTCGCCGGTGAGCTGGACGTACTGGTATCCGCCGACACCGATCGCCCAGCCCGAATGAAAGTGCTTGTCGATTGAACCTTCTATGTGCAGCTCATCGCCGGTCAGGTAGTGCGTTGCCGTGTTCTCGGCGTTGAAGGTGAAGCCGGCCGCCGCGGACAGCTCCAGGCCGGTCTTCAGGTTGAGCCAGGTGTACCCGCCTCTGATATCTACGGCAGGCCGGTGCAGCCCGACATTCGAGAGGCTGGTGCGGCTGTAGAGGCCCGTCGGGAGTACGGCGGTGGCCATCAGGTTCCAGTGATGGAAACCGGCGCTCCAGCCCAGCAGCGCCGTGAGCGAAAGATCGCCGAGCCCTATCTCGGTATCGGACGACGCCCCACCCGGGATGTTCTCGTCCGGCCCGGTGAAGGTCGTTTCGGCGTCAACCCGCACCCTGCCATAGGGAAGCGTCGCGATGACGCCAAACTGTCCACCGCCGACCACCGGCTTGGTGATGAGGCTCAAGGTAGCCGCGTCGACCAGAATCGATTGCTTGACCCCCAGGCCAGCCTCGACCCCCAGCGGTATGACCAGATTGTTGCTGCCGGTTCCATTGTACGAGACGGCCGTGTCGGAGAAATAGACTCCGGGCGGCGGCGTCGCGCCGGACATGCTTGCTTGTGTCCCGAGCGGATAGACCTGCAGCCCGTACTCCGCCGCGTGGCACGGCAAGCTGAAGAGACCACCGGCGGCCCAGGAAAGGACCGCGGGCCCAATCCAGAGGCGAGACGCTGCCGCGTCACCCCGGCGCCTGGTCATCCTTTCATCCTCAATCGTTCCCGCCGCAGGTCCTGACGCCTCCGCGTCAGTTGACACTTGTCTCGGAAGCGACGCCGCACCTTGATCTGTGTCAGCTTCCCCGGGCGGCTGGGCGAAACACCGCGGCGGCGCGACTGTCGGCTTCCCGCGTCCTTGACCCCGCGCCGGCATTGAGCGCATAAGCGCGCCCTTCCGGCGCAGCGCCAGCTACGCCTCCACCGTCACGACCCCCATATCAGGGACGAGGGCGGCGAGGACCTCCGTCCGCGTGATCGCGCACGGGGGCTCTCGGTGTTTGGGCTGCTGGCGACTGTGCGAATGAGGGTTTGATGTTCGACGCGCTGACCGAGCGACTTTCCGGCGTCTTCGACCGGCTCTCCGGGCGCGGCGTGCTCTCGGAGAAGGACATCGACGAGGCGCTGCGCGAGGTGCGCGTGGCGCTCCTGGAGGCCGACGTCGCCCTGCCGGTGGTGCGCGAGTTCGTCGCCAAGGCCCGCGAGGCCGCGGCCGGCGAGGCGGTGATCCGCTCGATCCGGCCCGCCGACCAGGTGGTCAAGATCGTCTACGACGGCCTGATCGAGATGCTGGGGGGCGAGGAGCCGGAGGGGCTGCGACTCTCGCTGAATCCGCCGACGGTGATCCTGATGGCCGGCCTGCAGGGCTCGGGCAAGACCACCATGACCGGCAAGCTCGCCCTGCGCCTCGCCAAGACCGAACGCCAGAAGGTGCTGGTCGCCTCGCTCGACACTCGCCGTCCGGCGGCGATGGAGCAGCTCGCGATCCTGGCCAAGCAGGCCGAGGTCGAGAGCCTGCCGATCGTCGCCGGCCAGGCCGCGCCCGATATCGCCCGCCGTGCGCTCTCGGCCGCCAGGCTCGGCGGCTACGACGTGCTCTTCCTCGACACCGCCGGGCGCACGACGATCGACGAGGCGATGATGAGCGAGGCGGCCGAGATCGCCCGCATCGCCCAGCCCGCCGAGACATTGCTCGTCGCCGACAGCCTGACCGGCCAGGACGCGGTGCGGACGGCCAAGGCGTTCCACGAGCGGCTGCCGCTGACCGGCCTGGTGCTGACCCGGGCCGACGGCGACGCCCGCGGCGGCGCGGCGCTCTCGATGCGCGCGGTCACCGGCCTGCCGATCAAGTTCCTCGGGACCGGCGAGCGGATCGAGGCGCTGGATGTCTTCGACGCCCGCCGCGTCGCCGGACGGATCCTGGGCCAGGGCGACGTCGTGGCGCTGGTCGAGAAGGCCGCGGCCGAGCTCGACCAGGCCAAGGCCGAGCAGATGGCCAGGAAGCTGGCCCGCGGGAAGTTCGACCTCGACGACCTCTCCGACCAGCTCGCCCAGATGGAGCGCATGGGCGGCATGGAAGGCCTGATGGGCCTCCTGCCGGGCGTGCAGAAGCTGAAGAAGCAGATGGCCGAGACGGGTATCAGCGACAAGATGGTCCGCCGCCAGCGCGCGATCATCGGCTCGATGACCAAGGCCGAGCGCAAGAAGCCCGACATCCTGCAGGCCTCGCGCAAGCGGCGCATCGCCGCCGGGGCCGGCGTCGAGGTGGCCGAGGTCAACCGGCTCTTGAAACAGCACCGGCAGATGCAGGACGCGTTCAAGTTCATGGCCAAGGACGGCGGCAAGAACCTCGCCCGCATGGCGAACATGCTGGGCGGCGGCGGGATGGATCGGCTGAAGTCCCTCGGCGGCGGCAAGCTGGCCCCGGCCGAGGCGCCGCAGGGCCTGCCGCCCGGTCTCGGCGGCCCGACCCGGCCGTCTGGCGGCCTGCCCGGTCTCGGCGGTCCCAACCCTTCCGCGCTGCCAGGTCTCGGCGGCGCGCCCGCGTTCAACCCCTTCAAGAAACCCTGAGTTCGACGAAAGATAACGACGTATGCTGAAGATCAGACTGGCCCGCGGCGGCGCCAAGAAGCGGCCCTACTACTCGATCGTGGTGGCCGACAGCCATTCGCCCCGCGACGGCCGCTTCATCGAGAAGGTCGGGACCTACAATCCGCTGCTGAAGCGCGACGATCCCAAGCGCGTGACGTTCGACAGCGAGCGGATCGTCGCCTGGATCGGCAAGGGCGCTCAGCCCACAGATCGCGTGGCGCGGTTCCTATCGACCCAGGGTCTCGCCAAGTGGGAGCCCGGCAGCAACCCGAAGAAGGGCGAGCCGCACGCCAAGGCCAAGGAGCGCGTCGAGGCCCGCGCCGAGCGCGCCGCGGCGCTCGCGGCCGCACCGGCCGAGGAGGCGGTCGAGGAAGCGCCGCCCGAGGAGACCGCCGCCGAGGCGGCCGAGGAGGTCACGGCGGAAGCCGCCGCCGAGGAGCCGGTCGCGGCCGCGGAAGAAACGCCCGCCGAGGCTGCTGCCGAAGAGGCGCCGGCCGCGCAGGTCGCCGAGGAAGGCGCCGAGTCTACGCAGGATGAAGCCAGCGAGGGCTGAGCGGTGAATCCTTCCCCCTCAAGGGGAAGCCCCCCGAATACCCGCGGGGGTAAGGTTTGACGGGACGCTTGATCCTGGTCGGCCGGGTCGCGGGCGCGTTCGGCGTCAAGGGCGAACTCAGGATCGCGTCGTATACGGAGGATCCCGCCGCGCTGCTCGGCTATGGCGCGCTGAGGCGCGAGGACGGAACCGCGGCGCTGACGCTGACGGGCGGTCGTGTCCACAAAGGCGCGTTGGTCGCCCGGGCCCGGGAAGTCGCGACACGCGAGGACGCCGAAGCGCTGCGGGGCCTGCAGCTCTACGTGCCGCGCGACGCGCTGCCGGCGCCCGACGAGGACGAGTTCTATTTCGCCGACCTGATCGGGCTTGCGGCGGTGTCGCCCGACGGCGCGACGCTCGGTCGGATCAAGAGCGTTCAGAACTTCGGCGCGGGCGATCTCCTGGAGATCGAGCCGCCGGGTGGTCCCACCTGGTGGTCGCCGTTCACGCGGGAAGCCGCCCCCGAGGTTCGCCTCGCCGACGGTGTTGTGGTGGTCGTCCGCCAGCCCGAGACGGAGTAGCGCCGGCCGGGTCCGCGCGGTAGGGGTCGTTGATGGCGCTTCCCGACCGGCTTCGCCTGCCCCTCTCGTTCGACGCGGCCCTGCTCGCCCGCGATCTCGCCGCGCTCGCCGCCGGCCCCTGGACGGCGCACTACGTGCCGCAGAACTACGAGGGCGACTGGAGCGTCCTGCCGCTGCGCTGCGTCGCCGGCGCCGCGGCGTTGCACCCGGTGCGGATGATCTATGCCGACCCCACGGCCACGGCTTGGGAGGACACCCCGGCGCTGGCCGCCGCGCCCTACGTCCGAGAGGTGCTGGCGGCGTTCCGGTGCGAGAAGCGGGTGGTGCGGCTGATGCGGCTCGCCCCCGGCTCGGCAATCAAGGAGCACACCGACCTCGACCTCGACGACGACCACGGCCAGGCCCGCGTGCACGTGCCGATCGTCACCAACGACGACGTCGAGTTCCTGCTCAACGGCGAGCGCGTCGTCATGGCGCCTGGCGAGGCCTGGCGCCTGCGGCTCTCGGACCCGCACAGCGTCGCCAACCGCGGGACGAGCGATCGCGTCCACCTGGTGATCGACCTGGCGATCGACGACTGGCTGGCGGGCCTCTTCGCCGAGGCGTCGGCGATTGGTGCGGGCGGTCGGGATCGAACCGACACTCTGTCACCAGAACCGGATTTTGAGTCCGGCGCGTCTACCAGTTCCGCCACGCCCGCGACGGCGGACGCCGGTTAGCCGGAAGCGGCGGCGCCGTCCACTGCGGCGCGCGCCTCACGGCGCCGCGACGGTCTGGTCGATGGCGCCGAAGATCGAGCGGCCGTCGCCGTCCAGCATCTCGATCTGCACCCGGTCGCCCGACTTCAGGAACGGCGTCCGCGGCGCGCCTTGGGTCAGCGTCTCGACCGTACGCAGTTCGGCGATGCAGGCGTAGCCGGCCCCGCCTTCCGCCACCGGCCGGCCGGGTCCGCCGTCTGCGCCTCGGTTGGAGACCGTGCCGGAGCCGACGATGGTTCCCGGCGCGAGGTCGCGGGTCCTGGCGGCGTGGGCGATCAGCGCGCCGAAGTCGAAGTTCATGTCCCGCCCGGCGTCGGCGCGGCCGAACGGTGCGCCGTTGAGATCGACGCGCAGCTGACCCGAGAGCTTGCCGCCGGCCCAGGCGTCGCCGAGTTCGTCCGGCGTCACCGCGACCGGCGAGAAGGCCGACGCCGGCTTCGACTGGAAGAAGCCGAACGACTTGGCGAGCTCATCCGGGATCAGGTTGCGCAACGAGACGTCGTTGACGAGCAGCACGAGGCGGATCGCCGCCAGCGCGGTTGTGCGGCTGGCGCCCATCGGCACGGCGTCGGTAATCACGGCGACCTCGCCCTCGAAGTCGCACCCCCAGGCCTCGTCGGCGAGCGGGATGGGTCCGTGCGGCGGCAGGAACCCGTCCGACCCGCCTTGGTAGAGCAGCGGGTCGGTCAGGAAGCTCGGCGGCATCTCGGCGCCGCGCGCCCGGCGCACCAGCTCGACGTGGTTGAGGTAGGCCGAGCCGTCGGCCCACTGGTAGGCGCGGGGCAGGGGGCTGGCGGCCTCTGCTTCGTCGAACGGCGCGCGGGGGCCTTCGCCGGCCTCGAGCCGCGCGGCGATGGCGGCCAGCGCCGGGGCCGCGCGAGCCCAGTCGTCGAGCGCGACCTGCAGCGTCGGCCAGGCGGGCGGCGCGTCGGCGCGCCAGGCGAGGTCGCGGCTGACCACGACCAGGCGCCCGTCGCGGCCGGCGTCCAGAGACGCGAGCTTCATCGCCGCGTCCGCAGGATCAGCCCGCTCGCCCTGGCGCCCTCGTCCCAGCGGCTCGGCCCGCCGTAGACCGTCACCTCGCAGAGGATGTCGCCACCGGCGACCTCGGCCCAGAGATAGCTGCGCTCGACCGTCACCTGTCGTCCCGCGGGCGAGAATCCGTCGTAGGCGTCGCCCCAGGGCACGATCGACGAGAGCTGGCGCCAGCGCAGCGTCATCGCCCGCTCCAGCTCGTCTGCCGCCATGGCGGCGAGATCGTCGATCAGCTCGGTCATGGCCGGCGCTCGGCTCCCTTCCGGCGCGGCAAGCTAGCGCGCCGAAAGAGCGGCCGGAAGCCGGGCGCGGCGTTGCAGGGCGAGACAATCCGCAGCGACCCTGATACCCGGAACGGATGCTGCGACGCACGTACGACTGGATGATGCGCCTGGCCGCCTCCAACGACGCGCCGGTGTGGCTGGCCGTGCTGGCGTTCTGCGAAGGCGTGTTCTTCCCGGTTCCCCCGGACGTGATGCTCATCCCGCTGGTGCTGCAGAACCGCGACCGCGCCTGGCGCTACGCGGCGATCACGCTCTCGGCGTCCGTGCTGGGCGGCTCTGTGGGCTACACGGTCGGCTACTTCCTCCACCCGGTCGGCCACTGGCTGCTTTCGCTCACCGGCAGCGACCCGGTCGAGTTCGAGCACTGGTACCACCAGTGGGGCGTGCTGCTGCTGGCGATCCCCATCCCCTACAAGGTGACGGCGATCGCCTCGGGTCTGTTCAAGCTGAACTTCCCGCTCTTCTTCGGCGCGTCGATCGTCATCCGTGGCCTGCGCTTCGGCCTGGTGGCCTGGCTGATCTGGGCCTACGGCGAGCCGGCGAAGGCGTTCATCGAGAAGCGGCTCGGCCTCGTCGTCAGCGCCGTGGCGCTGGGGCTGGTGGGCTTGTTCCTCGCCTTGCGCTTCGCGCTCTGAGCCGGGCCGCGCTATAGCCCCGCCGATGGCTGTCTCGGACACGATCCTGAAACGCTGGCCGCTCGTCGCCCTCGCGGCCTCGGCGGCGATGCTGGCCGCGGCGCACGCGTTCCAGACCTTCGGCCACCTCGCGCCGTGCCACATGTGCCTGAAGCAGCGCGAGGCCTACTGGATCGCGATGGTCGCGGCCGCCGCGGCGATCGCGCTTGGCCTGACGCCGCTGCAAGGGCGCGCCACGCGGGTCGGCTGCGCCGTCCTCGCGCTCGTCTTCGTCTACGGCGCCTACTGGGCGGGTTGGCAGGCCGGGGCGGAGTGGAAGTGGTGGGCCGCGCCCGCCACCTGCGCCTCGACCGGGGTCCGGGTGACAGTCGCCGACCTGAAGGCGCTGATGGCTGGCGGCGGGGGCGCCACGCCCGCCTGCGACAAGGCGCCCTGGGTCTTCCTCGGCCTCTCGATGGCCGGCTGGAACTTCCTCGTCTCGGTCGCGCTCGCGGCGCTCAGCGCCGTCGCGGCGCTGCGGAGGACTGACGCATGAGCGAACGACCAGTCCCGCCGGGGCCCGGCGTCGGCGCGGGCAAGGCGCGTCTCGACGAGGTGCTGCGCGTCGACCACGCCGGCGAGGTCGCGGCCGGCGCGATCTACCGCGGCCAGCGCGCGGTGCTGCGCGGCTCGCCCGGCGCCGGCCGTACGCTCGCCGAGATCGCCGACATGGAGGCGCAGGAGGCCGAGCATCTCGCCCGGTTCGACAAGCTGCTGATCCAGCGCCGCGTGCGCCCGAGCCTGCTGAGCCCCCTCTGGCGCGCCGCCGGCTTCGGCCTCGGCGCGGCGACCGCGCTGATCGGCGAGAAGGCCGCGCACGCCTGCACCGAGGCGGTCGAGACGGTGATCGAGCGCCACTACGCCGCCCAGATCGCCGAGATCGAGCCGGCCGAGCCCGCGCTTGCCGCCGAGCTCTCCCGGTTCCGCGACGACGAACTCGCCCACCGCGACGCCGCCGTCGCCGGCGGCGCGCGCGAGGCGCCCGGCTATCCCGTGCTCACCTGGATCGTCCGCGCCGGCTGCCGCGCGGCGATCCGCATCGCCGAGAAGGTCTGAGCCCAATGGACGTGGACGCCATCCGCCACGCCGCCGAGACGCCGGTCCAGGCCACAGCCGACGACCTGCCGGAAGTGGCGCAGACCTTGGCCGACGCGTTCGCGGTCGATCCGCACCTCGACTGGTTCATGCGCGCGGACTCCAGGCGCGACGCCGCCCGGCTCGCCTTCTTCCAGATGCTGATCCGCGAGGAGGGCTTTCCGAGCGGCCGGATCGACCGCCCCGCCAGCGGCGGCGCGGCGGCGATCTGGATGCCGTTCGATTGGCTGGGGCCGCTGCCGATCACGACCGAGCTGCGCGGCCTGCCGGCGATGCTGCGCGCCACCGGCCTGGCGCGCTTCGGCCGGCTGCTGGCGATCCGCGCCGACATGGACAAGCACCACCCGATGGACCGCCGCCACGCCTACCTCTGGTTCCTCGGCGTTGCGCCGGTCGCGCAGGGCCGCGGCGTCGGCTCGGCGCTGCTCCGCGCCGCGAACGCGCGCCTCGACGCCGAAGGCCTGCCCGCCTACCTGGAGACCGGCACCACCCGCAACGTCGCGCTCTACGAGCGCCACGGCTTCAAGGTGCTCTCCGAACACAAGGCCCGCGCCGACGCGCCCACCATGTGGAGCATGTGGCGGGAACCCGGCGGGGGCTGACGATCCAGCGCCCCGTCAGCAGGCCGAGGGGCGGTCGGCGCGGATCAGGCAGAGGACTTCCGCCGCCCGGGCGGGACCGTAGGTCTGGCGGACGCGGGCCTCGAAGAACGCCCACTTCGACTTCGTGTCGGCGACGGCGGCGGCGACGGCGCGCTGGAAGTTGCCCTCGACGCGGCCGCGCGGGGTCTCGCCGGCGTGGATCACGCCCGCCCGCTCGTCGATCACGCCCTCGTCCTTGTTGAGGTTGCGGTGCTGGACCCGGGGATTGGGGCCGCCGGCGCCGCAGTAGCGGGTCTCGGGGAAGCCGTCGTAGCAGCCGGAGATCAGGCCGGCCGGAAACGGCGCGTCGAGCGTCGGGTCCAGCCACGGCGCCGAGCCCTCGTGGCCGAGGCCCGGCGGGTTCTCGACCGTGATCGGTCCAGGCGCGGGCCGGTCGACCCAGTTGGTGTGGGCGTAGAAGTCCTGCGTGGCGTGCAGCGCGAGCCCGAGGTCCTCGAGCACGAGGCACTTGGCCGAGCCGCGGCGCTGGCCATCGAGCGCGCAATCGAGGTCGGCGCTCGCGGGCGCCGCCTTGGCGAGGCCGCCGGCGTCCTTCGCCGCGCGATCGAGGTTCGCGAAGATCCAGGCGCGACAGTCCTGCAGCCGGGCGCGGGCCTCGGCCTCGCTCTGGGGATAGCCCGGCCGGTCGAGATGATCGCCGCCGTCGCAGTGGGCGGCCTTGACGTCGAGCAGGCCGCGGTCGGGCCGGTCCGGCGCGCCCACCGCCCCGAACGTTCCGGTCTTGCCGGCCAGCACATCGAGGGTCGCGGGGCCGAAACCGGCGTCCGCGAGGCCCCAGCGGGTGATGTGCTCATGCTCGGCGTGCTGGCCCAGCCAGTTGATCGTGCCGAAGGCGAGCGCCGGCCCTTGCGCCATGGCGAGTGCCGCCGCGAGGCTCGCGCAAAGGGGTGCGATCGGACCGAGCGTTGGCGTGCGGCGCATGGCGGCGAGGCTAGCACAAGGCGACGCGGCAAGGCGCTACGGCGATCGCTCCGCCGAAGCCGCCGCGTAGAGGGCCGCGGCGATGGTCGAGACATCGAGGGCGTAGAGGTAGCGGTAGTCGCAGGCGATCGAGATGACGAAGAAGCTGGCGGCGAACGCGAGCGCGGTGGCCAGCATGGCGGCGACGGCGAGGTCGGCCGGCGCGCGGCGGCGCAGCAGCCAGGCCAGGAGCACGATCGCGACGGCTGCGTATGTGACGTGGCGGCTGACCGGCGTGTTCTGAAACGTCAGCGCATAGGCCTCGAGCGCACCATCGCGGGCGTCCTTGCGCGGCGAAAGGTGCGATGCGACGAGGCCGTCGGCGGGGCCGTCGATCCCGGTCTCGACCATGACGCACCGGGCTGGGTCGGGCGTGGCGAACACCCAGCGGAACGCCTCGGCGCGGACGCGCAGATAGAGCCAGGGGTGGCCGAGGATCAGCGCGCGCCACTGGTCGAAGACGAGCGCCGCCGAGCCGTCGCGCGCCTCGACCCAGCGCTGCAGCGGGTCGAGCGTGTCCAGCCGGTCCGGGCGCATCGCAGCGACGCCCTGGGTGCGCAGGCGCGCTTCGATCTCGGGGGCCTGTGCGTGAAGCGCCTTGAGCTGGAGTCGGGGCTGGCGCGCCACAGCCGCGACAAGGTCGCCGAGCTCGAGGTTCTCCCACGCCTGCGTCATCGCCGGCGTGCCGTCGAGGCGCGTGGCGAGCGCCGCGCTCGCCGCCAGCGTCAGCGCCGCGCCGGCCGCGAGGAAGCCCGCGCCCCACGCCAGGCGTCGCCGGCTGCCGGCCCGGGCGGCGATCGCCGCGACCGCGACGCCGGCGATGGGCAGCACAAGCCCGCCGTTCTGGCGGGCCAGCGCCGCCAGCGTCAGCAGGCCGAGCGCGGCGGCGAGCCACGCGTTGCGCCATCGCCGCGAGTCCCAGACGCGCGCCGCCGCCGCCAGCGCCGCAAAGCCCGCGACCATAGCGCCGGCGAAGAGCACGTCTTTCCAGACGATCCCCGGGTAGACGAGCATCTGCGGCAGGGCGATCGCCACGACGGCGACGGGCGCGGCGCGCCACGACGTCCGCGGACCGAGCCGGGCCAGCGCGATGAGGGCGCCGAAGAT
The DNA here is from genome assembly GCA_035541575.1 of Caulobacteraceae bacterium. Lineage (GTDB taxonomy): Bacteria > Pseudomonadota > Alphaproteobacteria > Caulobacterales > Caulobacteraceae > Acaudatibacter. The sequence goes on from DATKMZ010000147.1 coordinate 35,242, forward strand.
CAGCGCCACGTCGAGGGTCACGAAGAGCGCCGTTCCCGGCCAGACGCCGTCGGCGACGCCCAGCAGCCACGACATCACCGGCGGGTGGACGCCGCTGTAGACACCGGCGCGACCCTCGGCCAGCTGCACCACCGAATCGTAGGAGAGGTGGCCAGGCAGATTCAGCGCGAGCGCCCCGCCCGCGCCGACTGACAGGATCAGCGCAGTCGCCAGCCTCGCCGGATCTCGGCCGAGGACCGGGCCGAAGACACGCATGCCGACGCCGCGTCCTTGTGTAACAACTGGGTCGCCACTCTACTCAGCGTGGCGCCGCGGCCAAGGTCCGCCATACGGGCGCCATCAAACTGGGCCATGGCCGTCCAATCGACCGCGTCTGCGAAAGCGCGGCTTGTTTCGGAACCTTTAAGCGGAAACGGCATTCCATCGCCGCGACGGCTCTGCCGAGTGACGGGGGACTCAAGAGGAAATGAAGATCATGCGTAAGCTGATACTGGCCGCTGGCGTCGTCGCCAGCCTGGGGGCCGCGTCTGCGGCAGGCGTCGCCGGCGCTCACCCCTACTACCACCACTATTACTACCACCACGCGCGTTACGAGCACTACGAGCACTACGAGCACTACCACCGCCATTGCGGTTACGAGCGCCACCGCGCCGGCGCGATCGGCGCCGTGGCCGGCGCAGTCGGCGGCGGAATCATCGGCGGCGCCATCACTCACGGCCGCGCGGGCGGCACCCTGCTCGGTGCGGGCGCCGGCGCGCTCACCGGCAACGCCCTCGCCAGAGGCACGGTCCACTGCTAGAGCGCTTTCCGGCGCGGACGCCGCCTAGCGGTTGAGCGGCATCCGCCGGCCGGGGGGCGACGGCGTGATCCAACTTCGCATCTTCGGCGCCGCGGCCCTGCTGGCCGCGGCGCTTTGCGCCTGTTCGCCTGCCCACGTGAACGCGCCGCGCGCGCCGGACGTGGACTGGCCGTTCTACGGCGGCGACCCCGGCGGCCAGCGGTTCTCGCCGGCCGCGCAGATCACCCCGGCCAACGTCAAGGCGCTGAGGGTCGCCTGGACCTACTCGACCGGCGATGCGTCCGCCAAGGGTCTGATCAGCCGCGACTTCGCGTTCGAGAACACACCGATCCTGGCCGGGGGCCGGCTCTACGTCTGCGCCTCGTTCAACGAGGTGATCGCGATCGATCCGGGCACGGGCCGACCGTTCTGGCGGTTCGATCCGGGCGTCGACCCGCACGTCGTCTACCCCAACAGCTACAATTGCCGCGGCGTCGCCTACTGGCGTGATCCAGCCGCGCCGCCCGGCGCGCCCTGCGCCGAGCGCGTCTTCATGAACACCAACGACCGGCGGCTGTTCGCGCTCGACGCCGCGACCGGGAAGATCTGTCACGGCTTCGGTCCGAACGGCTGGGTCGACGTCGCCGCGGGGGTCAAGCTCTTCCGCGACGGCGAGATGCAGATCACTTCGCCGCCCGTGGTCAGCCACGGCGTCGTCATCGTCGGCTCGTCGATCGACGACAACCAGCGGGTCAACGAGGTCTCCGGCGCGGTTCGCGCCTACGACGCCGTGACCGGACAGCTGCGCTGGAGCTTCGATCCGCTGGCGGGCGCGAATCCGGCGATCACCGCCGGCGCGGCCAACGTCTGGGCGCCGATGTCGGTCGACGAGGATCGTGGCCTCGTCTTCCTGCCCACCACCAGCCCGAGCCCTGACTTCTGGGGCGGCCTGCGCCTCGGCGACGACGGCGACGCCGATGCGGTGGTGGCGGTGAAGGTCGAGACCGGCGAGGTGGCCTGGGCGTTCAAGACCGTTCACCACGACGTCTGGGACTACGACAACCCGGCCCAGCCGACACTGGGGCTCGTGACCTACCAGGGCCGCACGCGGCCGGCGGTGCTGCAGCCGACCAAGCAGGGCCTGCTCTTCACCATCGATCGCGAGACCGGCCAGGCGCTGATCCCGGTGGTCGAGCGCCCGGTTCCGCAGGGCGGCGCGCCGGGAGAAGTGCTGTCACCGACCCAACCGTTCCCGGTCGCGCCGGCGCCGCTCGCGCCCAGCCGGATCCGGCCGCAGGACGCCTGGGGGCTCAACCCGTGGGAGCGCGACGCCTGCCGCAAGCGGATCGCCGGCGCGCGCGCCGAGGGGCTCTACACGCCGCCCTCGCTGCAGGGCACGATCCTCTATCCGTTCACCGGCGGCGGCGTGAACTGGGGCGGCCTCGCGTTCGACGCCGCGCACGACGTCGTCTACGTCAACACCTCGAGCGCGATGCACCTCATCAAGCTGATCCCGGCCGCCCGGGTGAAGGCCACGCAGATGGCGGAGATGCACACCGAGGTCTCGGCTCAGGAGGGCGCGCCGTTCGGCATGAGCCGCGAGGTGTTGCTCTCGCCGCTCGGCCTGCCGTGCAACCCGCCGCCGTGGGGTCTGCTGCACGCGATCGACATGCGCGACGGCCACGAGCTCTGGTCCGTGCCGCTCGGCACGACGCAGGACAAGGCGCCGGGCTCGCAGTGGCTGCTGCCGCACGCCGGCGCGCCGAATTTCGGCGGGCCGATCGTCACCGGCGGCGGCCTCGTCTTCATCGGCGCGACGCTCGACAATTACCTGCGCGCCTTCGAGGCGACGACCGGCAAGGAGCTCTGGAAGGGCCGCCTGCCGGCCGGCGGCCAGGCGACGCCGATGACCTACGTCTGGAAGGGCCGCCAGTACGTGGTGATCGCCGCCGGCGGCCACGCCAAATCCGACACCAAGCGCGGCGACCAGGTGGTGGCCTTCGCGCTGCCTTGAGCGGCCGGCGCGCCCGCGAACCCAGGGTGCGAAGCGGCAGCGCAGAAAGTTTGTATGAGCGGCGCCTTGAAAGGCGGGAATCGGACTCCAAATCAATCGCGGCCGCACCCAGGCGGCAAGAAAGGTATAGGCACTTCTGGAGGCTGAGCCATGCGGTTGGCGACGTCGGAACACCAAATTGAAACGCAAGGTCTCGGGGCGGCTCTAGAGCGATGGTTGCGCCCCGCCGTCGGCTTTTCCCATCCTCGCGACGTCCTCAAGGACCCCGGGCTGAACCTGGCCGAGAAGCGCGAGGTGCTCGCGTCCTGGGCTTCGGACGCGAGCAGCGTCCGAGAGGAGCCGAGCCTGAGATGGCTGCTCGGGACCCCCGAGCCGGTGCCGCTCGCAGAGGTCCGGGAGGCGCTGGCCAGGCTCGATCTCTGGGAGGCTGAAGCGGCGTCATCGCCACCCCGTGAGACAGGGCGCCCCTCGAACATCCGCCTCATCTAGTCCTCGGCGCGAGCGAGCGCCACGCGGCCCGCCGGCCGCTTGGCGCCGCTCTACGCTATTGGCTTCGCGCCCGTATGCGCCTTTCGTAGGTCACGCAAAAACGGTCGCCGAGAGTGCTTGAGAGGGTCATTCTGGCGACATGCTTCGGGCGCGAGGGTGGGCGCAGGTATGAAGGATCGTCGCGCGCCAGTCGCCCTTCTGACCGTCGCCCTCGTTGGCGTCGGGTTGGCGCTCGCAAGGGCCAGGCGCGGACCCGCGGGCAACAGGTCCGTTCCGGAGCCCTGCAAACCGGTCTCGCTCGATGACTACCTCGGACTTTGGTACGAGATCGGCCGGTACGAAAACGCCTTCGAGCGAGGCCTGGAAGGGGTTACCGCAGAGTATCGCGCACGGCCCGACGGCGCGATCCAGATCATCAACACAGGTTGTCGGGGCGGTCCCTCTGGACGCGTGAACACCGCCAGGGGCGTAGCGCGGGTCGTCGACGGCAGCCACAACACCAAGCTCAAGGTGTCATTCTTCGGGCCGTTCTTCTTTGGCGACTATTGGGTGCTGGATCATGCAGACGACTATGCGTGGTCTATCGTGGGCGAACCGTCAGGCCGCTACCTCTGGCTTCTCTGCCGCGCACCCAACCCTTCGACGGAGACGCGCGACACCATGCAGGCCCGGGCGCGAGAGCTAGGGTACGACACCGGCCTCATCCACACGACGCTGCACTAGTGTTCCCCGCCTAACCGCCCCGCAACCGCAAGGTCCGCTCCGGTCGAGCCCGCGTCGCGGCGACGCCAGGTCCTAGTCGGACGTCCGCTGCGGCGGGCTCCGGCGAGCGCTGAACGCCGGCGACGCCCTCACGCCGCGGCGAGGGCGTGCAGGAGCGGGTTGGGCTGCGGCTCGGCGACCTTGGTCAGGGTGTTGCGGTCGGTGTGGTGGAACGGCTCGGCCTGGCCCTTCACCTTGAGCACCGTATCCTCGGCGTAGCTCCACGTTCCGTCGTCGTTGAAGGTGACCTCGATCTCGTAGGAAAGGGTGGTGAACGCCTCCTCGAGGAACCGGGTCGAGGCGATGCCGCTCTCGGTGTCGCCCCGGCGCGCGGCCACACGAATCTTGCCGTCCGGCCCCGCCCGGCCGCTGGCCAGCGCCACCTGGCCGCGCGGGATCGCCAGCGTCTGCAGGATCAGGCCCGTGGCCGGCTCGTAGAGCCAGTAGCCGATCTGGTCGTGGTAGGTCGCCGACTCGCCCGGCTTGAGGATGTGGGTGTGGTAGCGCAGCCCGTAGAACAGCTGTGGCCCGTTGGCCTGCGGATCGATCGGTACGAGCTCGATCCGCTCGATGAAAGCGGCCGTGTCGGGCCCCTCGGCCTTCGGGTTCACGTCGACGCCTTTCGCGCCCTCCCAGGTTCCGGCCAGGCGCCGCAGCGGCCCGAGGTTCGCCAGCGTATCCGGGTCGATGTCCTCGGGCTCGGTGAAGATGTCGGTCGCGTCGACGGGCATTTGGGTCTCGCGGGAAAGGCTCAGTCGAGCCGACTTGGCCGTGTGCGGCGGGTCCCGTCAAGGCGACGCTCGGCGGCTCTGACAGCGGCTCCGAATCCGCTATGAGGAGGCCGCACGCCGCGCGAGGGAGCCCATGAGCGCACTGCAGGTGATCATCCTGGCCATCGTGCAGGGGATCACCGAGCTCTTTCCGATCTCGAGCCTCGCGCACGCGGTGCTGCTGCCGCCGATCCTGGGGTGGAAGGTCGACGAGGGCGACGAGGGCTTCCTGCCGTTCCTGGTGGTCATGCACCTGGGCACGGCGCTGGCGCTGATCGGCTACTTCTGGCGCGACTGGTTCAACTTCGGCATGGCCGTGCTGGTGCGGCGAGGCCCCAAGGCCGAGGCCGAGCGGCGGGTGTTCTGGCGCGTGGTCGTGGCGACGATCCCGGCGGTGACCGTGGGTTTCCTGTTCGAGAAGCCGCTCAGACATGTGTTCGGCTCGCCGGTGCTGGCGGCCGGGTTCCTGATCGCCAACGGCGTGATGCTGTTCGTGGCCGAGCGGATGCGCGGCCGGCAGGAGCGGGCGCTCTCGCGGCTGCGCTGGCTCGACGCGCTGATCATCGGCTGCTGGCAGTGCTTGGCGCTGATCCCCGGCTTCTCCCGATCGGGCGCGACGATGGCGGGCGGCTACATGGCCGGGCTCGACCACGAGGACGCCGCCCGCTTCTCGTTTCTGACCGCGGCGCCGGTGATCCTGGGCGCCGCGGCGCTGGAGGCGCCGAAGGTCCTGAAGGCGCATGACGCCTTCAGCGGCGTCGCGATCGTCGCCGGCGTCGTGGCAGGCGTGGTCGCGTTCATCAGCGTCGCGCTCCTGATGCGCTGGTTCCGCCGGCCGGAGGTGAAGGGGTTCGACCCGTTCGCCGCCTACTGCGCGGTGGCCGGCGCCGGCGCGCTCGCATGGTTGTTGCTGCGATAGCCGCATCACGCGCGAACTCATGCCCTCGAGCCGGCGCTTGGCGAGGACTGCGTGACCGTGCCATGACGGCGTGGGGCCCGGCGCGGAGTGCGATCTTCCTGACATGACCAGCATCGCGGCGGACGCCGAGACGACGACGCTTCCGACCCGCGCACCCACCGCGCTGCCGGACGGCGATCGCAACCGCATCCTGATCTACCTCGGCGTGCTGGTGCTGATGGTGGCGTTCGGCGCGCCGTTCGGCGGCCTGATCCAGGTGCCGGTGACCTACTTCCTGAAGAACCGGCTGCACTTCGGCGCGGTGCAGGTGTCGACGTTCCTGCTGATCACCTCGATCCCGCTCTATCTCTCGGCTGTCTGGGGGTTCGTCCGCGACAACTGGAGCCCGCTGCGCATTCGCGACCGCGGCTACATGATCCTGTTCGGGTTCCTCTGCGCGGCGGTCTACGCGGCCTGCGCCTTCGCTCCGGTCACCGCGGCCAGCCTGACCGTGGCGATGATCGCACTCACCTGCGCGTTCCTCTTCGTCCAAAGCGGCCAGCTCGGGCTCACCGCCGCGATCAGCCGCCAGCACGTGATGTCGGGCCAGGTCAGCGCGGTCTGGAACGCGGTCGGCAGCCTGCCGGTGCTGTTCGCGTTCGCGATCGGCGGCGTCCTCAGCGACGCGCTCGAGGGCGAGCACGCCGAGCAGGCGGCGCGCACGCTGTTCCTCATCGGCGCGGCGGTGATGGCGATGGTCGGCGCCTTCGCGATCTGGCGCCCGCGCGTGGTCTACGACAACCTGCAGGAGGAGCACGCGGCGGTCTTCCGCCCCTGGACCGACATCAAGCGCCTGCTCTCGCACTGGCCGGTCTATCCGGCGCTCGCCGTCTGGTTCCTCTGGAACTTCGCGCCGGGCTCGGCGACGCCGCTGCAGTTCTACTTGCAGGACAAGCTGCACGGCGACGACGCGGCCTACAGCCTCTGGAACGCCGTCTTCGCGGGCAGCTTCATCCCGACCTTCCTGCTTTACGGCGTGCTCTGCCGGCGGGTGAAGCTTGGCAAGCTGATCTTCTGGGGCACGGTGATCGGTGTCCCGCAGATGGTGCCCCTGCTCTTCATCCATACGCCGATGCAGGCGATCTGGGCGGCCGCGCCCAGCGGCCTGATGGGCGGGCTCTGCACCGCAGCCTACCTAGACCTCATCATTCGCGCCTGCCCCAAGGGCCTCGAGGGCACGATCGTCATGCTGCAGACGGCGATCTACTACGTGGTGAGCCGGCTCGGTGATCTCCTGGGCACGGTCCTCTACCAGAAGCTCGGCGGCTTCAGCGTCTGCGTGGCGGCGATCACGATCGTCTATGCGCTGATCCTGCCGACGCTGCTCTTGGTGCCCAAGCGCCTGCTCGCGACCGCCGACGGCGAGATCCCGCACGACGGCTTCGACGATTAGACCGGCGCGCCGCGCGCCCAGTCGCGCACGTCGGCGACGAAGAGGTCCGGTTCCTCCATCGCCGCGAAGTGGCCGCCGCGCGGCTGATCGGACCAGCGCACGATGTTGTAGGCCCGCTCGGCGTAGCTGCGGGGCGGCGGCTGGTAGAGAGCCTCGCCCGGAAAGTTGGCGAAAGCGGTGGGCGTCTCCAGCCGCTCGCCGGCCTTCAGCGGCACGGCGCCCCCTTCGGCGAGGGCGCGATAGTACCAGGCGCCGGTCGTGAAGCTGCCGGTCATCACGTAGATCATCACGTTGGTCAGCAGCTGGTCGAACGTGAACACCTGCTCGAACGGCTTCTCGCGCCGGTCGCACCAGTCGTAGAAGCGCTCGACGATCCAGGCCGCCTGGCCGACCGGATTGCCGGCGCCGAGCCAGGCCAGCGACTGCGGCTTGGAAGCCTGCAGGCGGAAGTAGGCGCCCATCTGGTTCGTCGCCGCCGCCTGGCGCGCGAACCAAGCGGTCTCGGCCTCGGTCTGCGGGCCGCCGGGCGGGCGCAACGCCAGCATGTTGAGGTGGATCGCGCGGACGTTCGCCGGGTGGTCGTAAGCGAGCGCCGAGGTCACCAGCGAGCCCCAGTCGCCGCCCTGGGCGAGGTAGCGCCGGTAGCCCAGCGCCTCTGTCATCAGCGTGTTGAAGAGCCGCGCGGTCTGGCGCTGGCCGAACGGCCGCTTCGGCTTGGACGAGAAGCCGAACCCGGGCAGCGAGGGGATCACGAGGTCGAACGCGTCGGCCGACGAGCCGCCATGGCGGGACGGCCAGGCCAGCTGCTCGATCGCGCCCCAGAACTCGTAGTGGCTGCCCGGCCAGCCGTGGCTGAGGATCAGCGGGCGCTGGCCCTGCGCCTCGCCCACGACATGGACGAAGTGGATGTCGAAATCCTCGATCCGCGCGGTGAACTGTGGATAGCGGTTGAGGTCGGCGACGGCGCCGCGCCAGTCGTAACCCTCGAGCCAGTGGTCGCAGAGCCGCCGCAGGTAGGCGGCGTCGCAACCGTAGAGCCAGCCGTCGTCGACCTCGGGCGCCGGCGGCCAGGGGTAGCTGCGCACCTGTTCGAGCACACGGCCGACGTCGGCGGCGCGCCATTCCACGGCGAAGGGCTGGAGCGCGGGCATGAGCGGCCTCCGGTGTTCGTCAGGGCGCGGCAAGCTCGCGGCCTGACGCGGCGGCGGTCAAGCCGGCTCGGTGCGAAGCAGCCCGCGCTGCAGGCCCTCCATCAACCCGGCGATGATCCGGCGCGCGCCGTAGCCGGGCTCGAGCTTGCCGGAGAAGGCCAGCATGATCGGCCCGTGCAGCGCCGCCCAGAACATGTGGCCGACGAGCTTGGGTTCGCCGGCGAACAGCCCCGCTTCGGCCATCGCTTCCAGGCCACGGGTCATCGTGCGGCGCGAGCGGTCGGCGGCGGCCAACAGGTCCGGATAGTCGGCCTCGTTCGGCTGGCTGATGTCGAACATCAGCTTGTAGGCTTCGGGGTGCGAGAAGGCGAAGTCGACATAGGCCCGGCCCGCCGCCGCCGTCGCCGCAAGCGGATCGGGTCCAGCGGCGTCGAACGCGGCGTTGAGCGCGGCCGCGTGGCGGTCGAAGCCTCGGGCGCGCACGGCCGCCAGGATCGCGTCCTTGTCGGCGAAATAGCGGTAGGGCGTCATCGGGCTGACGCCGAGCTCGGCGGCGAGCTGGCGCATGGTCACCGCGTCGAGCCCGTTGCGCGCGAAGAGCCGCTCGGCGGCGTCGATCAGCCGCTCGCGGAACGCACCGACGGCTTCATCCGACAGGGCGCGTGGCAAGCGTCGTCTCCAGGTCCCATATGTCGCTTGCCATCAAGTATCGCTTACGGCATAAATTTACAACGTAAGACTTTGGCGGCCCAACGGGCCAGGGAGACGCGCCATGGACGGATCGCAAGTCGTGAACCCGTATCTCGCCGGCAACTTCGCACCGATGCGCAGCGAGGACGACTTCCAGCTCGAGGTGGTGGGCGAGATCCCCGCGGGGCTCGCGGGCACGTTCTACCGCAACGGCCCCAACCCGCAGTTCGAGCCCAGAGACGCCTACCACTGGTTCTCGGGCGACGGGATGATCCACGGCTTCTTCGTCGAGGACGGCAAGGTCCGCTACCGCAACCGCTACGTTCGCACCCCGAAGTGGGAGCTGGAGCACACGGCCGGAAAGGCGCTGTTCGGCACCTTCGGCAATCCGATGACCACCGATCCCGCCGCGCTCGGCAAGGACTCCGGCGTCGCCAACACCAACGTCCTCTGGCACGGCGGGCGCCTGCTGGCGCTCGAGGAGGGTCACAGGCCGTTCGAGCTCGACCCGGTCACGCTGGAATCGCGCGGCTATCGCGACGAGTACCGCGGCAAGGTGACCGCGCACCCGAAGCTCGACTCCGAGACCGGCGAGATGGTCTGGTTCGCCTATTCCGCCGGCGAGGCGCCGCTGAACGGCCAGATGTCGTACGGCGTCACCAACGCGGCCGGCGAGGTGGTGCGCCGCAGCGAGTTCGAGGGGCCGTTCGCCTCGATGGTGCACGACTTCAACGTCACGCGCGGGCACGTGCTCTTCCCGATCCTGCCGCTGACGCTCAGCCTCGAGCGTGCGATGAGCGGCCAGCCGCCGATCGCCTGGGAACCCGCCAGGGGCTCGCACGTGGGCGTCATGCGCCGCGACGCCGACGTGGCCAGCATCCGCTGGTTCACCACCGACGCCTGCTACGTCTTCCACCCGATGAACGCCTGGGACGACGGCGATCTGATCCACGCCGACGTGATGGAGTATCCGGTCGCGCCGCTCTTCCCGACGCTCGATGGCTCACGCCCGCAGAACGCCTTTGCGCGGCTGGTGCGCTGGACGTTCGACCTCGCTGGAAACTCCGACAGCATCAAGCGCACGCCGCTCGACGACCTGGCCGGCGAGTTCCCGCGCTTCGACGAGCGGCGCGCCTGCCTGAGTTACCGGCACGGCTGGTTCGCCGGCATCGCGCGCGAGACCGCGACCAACGTCCGGTTCGACACGATCGCCCACATCGACCTCGCGACGGGCAAGCGCACCGACCACGTCTACGACTCCGGCGACTCCCCCGGCGAGCCGGTGTTCGTGCCGCGCTCGGCGAACGCGGCCGAGGGCGACGGCTGGCTGGTGGCGGTGGTCTACCGCGGCGCCGAGGACCGCAGCGACTTCGTGGTCTACGACGCGCAGAACGTCGCCGCCGGCCCCGTCGGCGTCGCGAAAGTCCCGCGCCGCGTCCCGTTCGGCTTCCACGGCAACTGGCGGTCGGCCTGATCGTTGCGTCCCTCGAGACGCCCGCGCGTCTCGAACCACGCACTGAGCCCTAAACCAGCGCGCCGTGGCAGTGCTTGAACTTCTTGCCTGAGCCGCAGGGGCAGGCGGCGTTGCGGCCGGTGCGTTGCCAGCCGTCCGGCAGCGACGAGACTGGCGCCGACTGGCGCTGCGCCGCCAGCGCGCCGACGTCGCCGGCGAAGCTCAGCACATTGCGCTCGTTCTCGCCTGTGAGCGGATCGAGGTGCACCTCGGTCAGCGGCCGCGGCTGCGGCTCTGGCGGCGCGAACTGGAACTCGACCGTCATCAGCCAGCGCGTGACGCCGGAATTGAGCTCGCCGCGCAGCTTCTCGAACAGCGAGAAGGCCTCGACCTTGTATTCGTTCAGCGGGTCCCGCTGACCGTAGCCTCTGAGCCCGATCACGTTCTTCAGGTGGTCGAGGTGGGTCAGGTGCTCGCGCCACTGCTCGTCGACCATGCGCAGCAGGAAGTTCTTCTCCACCTGCCGCATCTGCGGCGCCGAGAGCAGCTGCTCGCGCTCCTCCGCGCGGCGGTTGGCCGCGTGCTCGATCCGCTGCTGGATCTCCTCAGAGCCGATGCCTTCCTCGGCCGCCCAGTCGGCGATCGGCAGGTCGAGACCCAGCACCTCCTTCACCTCGAACGTCAGCGCATGGGTGTCCCACTGGTCGGCGTAGGCCTTCGGCGGCATCAGCCGCATCACCATCTCCTCGATGGCGTCGCGCCGCATCTCGGTGACGATCTCGGAAAGGTCGTCGGCGACCATGAACTCCGCGCGCTGCTCGAACACGGCCTTGCGCTGGTCGTTCACGACGTCGTCGTACTTCAGCAGGTTCTTGCGGATCTCGTAGTTGCGCTGCTCGACCCGGCGCTGGGCGGTGGCGATGGCCTTGTTGAGCCACTTGTGGGTGATCGCCTCGCCCTCCTGCACCCCGAACGAGCGCATGATCATGTCGAGCCGCTCGCCGGCGAAGATGCGCAGCAGGTCGTCTTCGCACGAGAGATAGAACTTCGAGTGGCCGGGGTCGCCCTGGCGGCCGGTGCGGCCGCGCAGCTGGTTGTCGATCCGGCGCGCCTCGTGCCGCTCGGTGCCGAGCACGTAGAGCCCGCCTTCGGCCAGCGCCTTGGCCTTCTTGCTCTCGATCTCGGCGGCGATGCTGTCGCGCTCCTCCTCCTCGAGCTCCGGCGTGATCTCGACCCCGAGCGCGGCCTGCTCCTGTCGCCACTTGGCCATCCGCATGTCGAGGTTGCCGCCCAGCTGGATGTCGGTGCCGCGGCCGGCCATGTTGGTGGCGATGGTCACCGACCCCGGCACGCCGGCGTCGGCGACGATGAAGGCTTCCCGTTCGTGGTGGCGGGCGTTCAGCACGGCGTGCGTGATGCCGGTGACGCGCTTGCCGTTCTGCTCGAACACGTGCGCGTCCAGCAGCTCCGAGAGCTGCTCCGACTTCTCGATCGAGACCGTGCCGACCAGGATCGGCTGGCCGCGCAGGTAGCAGTCCTCGATCTGGGCGATGATCGCCTTGTTCTTCTCGGCGGCGGTCCGGTAGACCTCGTCGTCGTCGTCGACCCGCGCCACCGGCTGGTTGGTGGGGATCTCGGTGACGTCCATGCCGTAGATGTCGATGAACTCCTGCGCCTCGGTCGCCGCCGTCCCGGTCATGCCGGACAGTTTCTTGTAGAGACGGAAGTAGTTCTGGATCGTGATCGAGGCGAGGGTCTGGTTCTCGGGCTGGATGTCGGCGCCTTCCTTGGCCTCGATCGCCTGGTGCAGGCCCTCCGAGAGGCGCCGGCCGTGCATCATGCGGCCGGTGAACTCGTCGATCAGGATCACCTCGCCGCTGCGGACGATGTAGTCGCGGTCGCGCTGGTAGAGCACGTTGGCGCGCAGCGCCTGGTTGACGTGGTGCACGACCGATACGTTGGCAGGGTCGTAGAGGCCGGCTGAGTCGGGGGCGAGGTGGCCAGCCTCCGTCAGCATCTCCTCGATCGTCTCCGAGCCATACTCGGTCAGCAGGGCCTGCCGCTGTTTCTCGTCGTGGTCGAAGGTCTCGGGGTCCTGGATTAGATCGCGGACCACCTTGTCGATCGTGCGGTAGAACTCGGAGCGGTCCTCGGTCGGACCGGAGATGATCAGCGGCGTGCGCGCCTCGTCGATCAGGATCGAATCGACCTCGTCGACGATCGCGAAGTGGTGATCGCGCTGCACCTTGTCCGACACCTCGTAGACGAGATTGTCACGCAGGTAGTCGAAGCCGAACTCGTTGTTGGTGCCGTAGGTGATGTCGCTGTGGTAGGCGCTCTGGCGCTGGGCCGGCGACAGCCCGTGCACGATGACGCCCACGGTGAGGCCGAGGAGGCGATAGATCCGTCCCATCCACTCGGCGTCGCGGTTGGCGAGGTAGTCGTTGACGGTGACGACGTGGACGCCCTTGCCTTCGAGCGCATTGAGGTAGACCGCCAGCGTCGCGACCAGCGTCTTGCCTTCGCCGGTCTTCATCTCGGCGATCCCGCCGTCGTGCAGCACCATCCCACCGACCATCTGCACGTCGAAGTGGCGCAGGCCGGTCGTGCGCTTGGATGCTTCGCGGACCACCGCGAACGCCTCGTTGAGCACCGAATCCAGCGTCGCGCCGTCGGCGACGCGCTGCTTGAACTCTTGCGTCTTGGCGCGTAGCGCCTCGTCGCTCAGCCTCTCGAACTGCGGCTCCAGCGCGTTGATCTTGGCGACACGGCCCAGCATCTGCTTGACCTTGCGGTCGTTGCTGGAGCCGAAGACTTTCTTGAGATCGAGCATGCGGGGATTAAGTCCGGAGGAGGGGCTTTGTACTTCTGAAGGCGGCGCGCACGGCCCCGGTCAAAGCCCTTCGCCTGCTCGAAGTTCCGCGCTTCTTGGCGCTGACGTGACTTAAGCAGCGCCCCCCCTTAAGTCAACGCGACGGCGGCCGGGGCGCGGCGGCTTGCCGCTTGACCGGCGACGCGCCGAAGCGGTCTCTTGCGCGCCCGCCATGTTCGTCGAGATCCTCGTCACCACCGCCGCGCTCACCGCCATCATCGCGGTGCGCTACGTGCTGGTCGCCTGGATCGCCTACGCGCTGATCTGGGGCCGCAAGGGCGGCGCGCCGGCCGGCCGGCGGCTGAACCGCGATGCGCCGCGCCCGGCGACGATCCGGCACGAGCTGCGCCTCTCGCTGCTGTCGTCCTGGGTCTACGCGCTGCCGGCGGCGCTGGCGATGTTGGCCTGGTACCACGGCGGCACGCTGATCTACACCGAGGTCGGCCGCTATGGCGTTGCCTGGCTGTTCGTCAGCGGCGCGCTCTACCTCGTGATTCAGGACGCCTATTATTACTGGCTGCATCGGCTGATGCACCACCCACGCCTTTTCGCCTGGATGCACGCCGGCCACCACCGCTCCCGCCAGCCGACGCCGTTCGCGTCGTTCTCATTTCCGCTCGCCGAGGCGGCGATGAACGCCTGGCTGATGCCGGCGCTGGTGTTCGTGATCCCGATCCATCCGGCGGTGATCCTGACCGTCCTGACGCTGGCGACGGTCGCCGCGGTGCTCAATCACGCCGGCTCGGAAGTGCTGCCGCCATGGGTGGTCGAGGGACCAGTCGGCGCCTGGCTGATCTCGGCCACACACCACAGCGTCCACCACACCCACTACGACGCCAATTTCGGTCTCTACTTCCGCTTCTGGGACCGGCTGATGGGCACCGACCGGATGCCGGCCGGCGCCTCGACGCCGAGACGCGCTCAGTAGAACGCGCCGTAGACGACCTCGACCACCTGGCCGGTGTTTTCGTCGATCAGCAAGGCGTCCGTGCCATAGCGGACCCACACGTAGCCGTAAGGCGGCGGCGACAGGGCGTAGAGCCAGTAGTCGAGAATCCAGTAGTCGCGGCCCCAGAACAGCTGCGGAAGGATGTCGCCATACCCCCAGCGGTGCTCATACCAGCCGTGCGGCCGCACATACGGCGCGCCGTGGTACCGCCGCTCTGCGCGATACACCTGGCCGAACCCGCTGCGGTCACCGCGGTAGGGCTGCCCGGCTTGGAAGTCGTTGCCGCGATAGCCCGGATAGTAGGGCAGAGAGCCTAGGCCGGGGCCGCCGTGACCGGGCCCACCCTGGACCTGGCCGCCCACCTGTCCGTGGATGGCGCCGTGGCCATAGCGGCCGTGCGCGGCGCCCTGGCCCTGCTGAACGTTCAGCGGCGGACCGGCGGGATTGACGACCTGACCCTGCGCGCCCTGGCCGTGCGCCCCCTGACCATGCGTCCCCTGACCCTGGGCGCCCTGACCTTGAGGTCCTTGACCCTGCGCGTGCGATCCGCGGCCTCCCTGTGGCGGACCGCCTTGCCCGCCGCCAGGAGGCTGGGCGAAAGCCGGAGCGGCGAGCGCGAGGCCGGCGGCCGCGACGAGGGCGGCTCTGAGGGCGCGCCTGGCGGAAGTTCGGGACATCGAGAGCACCTCATCGGCGGCGCCAGTGCGGCGCGATGAGAGTTTCTCGCAACTTTGATGTTGGCCAGCCTTGATCCTGATCAACCGTGCAGGGTTGCGGCCACAGGCATGGCGGGCGCGGTCAGGCGCTCGCCGCCGCGCTCGGCCGGGCCGCGACGCGGTCCTTC